>JABJPE010000035.1 GCA_018664045.1 Legionellales bacterium
CTATACTATTTACTTGTTTGTAAATTTCTGCCGTTCCAATTCTGACTCCAGATGGGTTTAGGGTTGCGTCACTCCTACCATAAATAATTAATGTATTTCTACTTGTTAATTTAACATAGTCGCCATGCAACCAAATATTGTCACTTTCAAAAAAATATGCATCTTTGTATTTTTTGAATGTTTTGTCGTTAAGAAAATACAGTGGCATAGATGGAAAAGGGGTAGTGCATGCTAGCACACCTTTTTTATTTATTGTTTTATTAAGATGTTCATCTAAAACCACAACATCCATTCCGAGGCCGATAGAGCTAAGCTCTTCGGCATATACAGGTTGTGTGATGTTGCCAAGTGCAAAGCATGAAATTATATCAGTTCCGCCTGATATTGATGCAAGATAAACATCTTTTTTTATGTGTGTATATACATACTTGTACTGCTCCTGGTATAGAGGTGATCCTGTTGATAAAACAGTATGAAGATTTTTAAGGCTGTGGGTTTTGATTACATCAACCCGGCTTTTTTGTATTGTTGAGAGGTAGCGTGCGCTAGCTCCAAAAATAGTTGTATTAGTTTTGTCTGCTAAGTTAAACAATGCTTTTTTATTGGGCGTAAAAGGTGAGCCATTGTAGAGAGTGATACTGCTTCCGCAAGCTAGTGCAGATACTTGCCAATTCCACATCATCCAGCCACAATTAGTGTAATATAATAAATTATCTTCGGGGCCCATATCGGTGTGAATTACTAGTTCTTTTAGATGCTGAATTAGAGTGCCACCGGCTCCATGAACTATGCATTTTGGTTTGCCAGTTGTGCCTGAGGAAAACAGTATGTAGAGAGGGTGGTTGAAGGCTAGACTCTCATAAGTGATTTTATGTTTAATGTTTTTACGGAGAACATTATCCATATTTATGTCATTTTTATGTTCGTCGTTAGCACCGTCCCATATAGTGTATTTTATACTTGGTATTTTTTTAATGACATTGATAATCTTGTTATTACACTTATATTCTTTTTTATGATAAATATACTTATCAGTTGCAAATAAAACCTTTGGTTTAATTTGCGACAGTCTGTCGTAAATTGCAGCTTCACCAAAGTCAGGTGGGCAAGAAGACCAAATGGCCCCAAGACTTGTAACTGCTAACATTGCAATAATTGAATTAGGATTGTTTGTTAATACTCCTGCTACGACATCATTTTTTTTAACCCCTAACTGAGTTAGGAGGTTCTGAATTTTTGCTACTTGGTTATTTAAGTCCGCAAAACTTAATGACTTTATATTAAAGCTTTCATCTGAATAATAGATGGCAATTGCATCATCATCTCGCCTTAATAAGTTTTCTGCATAGTTTAGTTTTGCATCTGGAAACCAGGAAGTGCCTAGCATAGTGTTGCTTTTTTTCTCGAGTGTCTTGCCTTTTTTTATCGAAATTATATTACAAAAGTCCCACACATCTGACCAGAACCGTTCAGTGTTAGTTACAGACCATCGATGTAGGGCATCATAATCTGGCAGTTCTAAGCCATGCCGGTTTGAAACAAAATCTTTAAATTTAGTTATTTTTGCAGATTTTATTTTATCGGTGCTTGGCTGCCAAATAGGTTCTATCATATACAAACTCCTTGCTTAGATGGATTTTGCTCTGTTTTTCAAGTTGTTTTTAGAAGTGAATTCATTACTTACCTTAATCACTTTTTCAATATTTATTCCAGTTTCAATGCCTAGCTTATTTAGCATATTAACTACGTCTTCTGTTGCGACATTACCACTAGAGGCCGGTGAATATGGACAGCCACCTAGTCCTGCTATTGATGAGTCGACTTTATCAACCCCAAGCTCAAGTGAGGTCATTATATTTGCGAGGCCATTGTTATAAGTGTCATGGAAATGAACTGCTAACTTTTCCTTGGGGACATAGTTTAAGACTGTTTTTAATATCCTGTTGGTGTCATCTGGTGAAGCTGTGCCAGTTGTATCTCCTAATGCTATTTCTGTGCAGCCTATGTTTAATAGCTTTTCTGCTAAGTTAGCTACAGAATCAGGTTGTATCTTACCGGCATAAGGGCATGTGTGAATGCATGATATATATGCGCGAACTTGACTCGTATGTTTTTTTGCTGTTTTTATTAAGTTTTCAAAATTTTCAATGCTTTCGTTAATACTGCAGTTGATATTTTTAAGAGTGAATTTCTCAGATGCTGCAGTAAAGAACGCTATTTTATCGGTATTGCAATTTATGGCTCGTTCTAAGCCTACTTTATTTGGCACCAGTGCACTATATACTACGTTATCCGAGCGTTTAATTCGATTCATTACAAGATCTGCATCAGCTAGGTTTGGCACCCAGTTAGCGCTTACAAAACTTGTTGCTTCAATTTGTGTTATTCCGGTTTTAGATAGACCTTCTATTAGAGCTATTTTTTCTGATGCTGGAATAGTTGCTTTTTCATTTTGCAAGCCATCTCTGGGCCCAACTTCGTTTATTGTAACTTTGAATGGCATCATGTTTATCAAGTCCCTTTATATTTGCAATAGGCTTTTACGCTGATGGTTCCATGGCAATTATTTATCTATAACTTCTGTGAGTAATAACAAGCCTGCTATGTTCAGACTATATTAGTTACATGCTGTCTGCAACTTCTTGTTTGTATAATTATTCGTTTAGACAGCTTTATTGGTAAAAAAACAAGTTATTTACTATCATTTACTGATTTTTATAGTATATACTACTCAGAATGTTGGTAAGATACCAGTAACTCAGAAGACGGAATAACTTATGACAAACGAACAAAATAATATTACTTCGATAACTGTTGAAAATGAGCTAAAACAATCCTATATATCATACGCAATGAGCGTTATTGTTGGAAGGGCACTGCCCGACGTAAGGGATGGCTTAAAGCCTGTGCATCGCCGAGTTCTGTATGCAATGTATATTCTTAATAACGATTATAATAAGCCATATAAAAAGTCAGCTAGAGTTGTTGGTGATGTCATAGGTAAATATCACCCTCATGGAGATACAGCCGTTTATGATGCTATTGTTCGTATGGCTCAATATTTTTCTATGCGCTATATGCTTATAGATGGCCAGGGTAACTTTGGTTCTGTGGACGGAGACGCTCCTGCCGCAATGCGTTATACTGAAATAAGAATGCAGCGTTTAGCACATGAGATACTGGCAGATCTTGATAAAAACACAGTAGACTTTTGTCCAAACTACGATGGCAGCGAAAAAATGCCAGAAGTAATGCCAACAAAAATACCTAATTTACTTATAAATGGGTCGTCAGGTATTGCTGTAGGAATGGCAACTAATATTCCCCCTCATAACCTGAATGAAATATGTGATGCATGCTTATTACTAGTTGAAAACTCAGAAAGTACAATTGAAGACTTAATGGATGTTGTGTCAGGTCCTGACTTTCCTACGGCAGGAATAATAAACGGGAGAGCCGGCATTTATTCGGCTTATAGAACAGGGCGAGGTAAAATATACTTAAGGGCAAGGACAAAGATTGAGGTCGATAAAGCTGGCAAAGAATCTATTATTATTGAAGAGCTGCCTTTTCAGGTAAATAAAGCTAGGCTGCTAGAAAAAATGGCATTGCTAGTAAAAGAGAAAAAAATAGAAGGTATTACCGCACTTAGGGATGAGTCTGATAAGCAGGGAATGCGTGCAGTAATAGAAGTAAGGCGAGGTGAGAATTCAGAGGTATTACTTAACAATCTCTATTACTTGACTCAACTACAAACCGTATTCGGTATAAATATGGTGGTTCTTGACAACGGACAGCCTAAATGCATGAATCTTAGGGAAATATTGGTTTGCTTTGTTGAGCATAGAAAAGAAATTGTCATAAAGCGCACAATATACGATTTGTCAAAAGCTAAAAGTCGCGGTCATATTCTAGAAGGACTTGGGGTTGCGTTAATAAATATTGATGAAATTGTTGCCTTAATAAAGGCAGCTAAAAATCCTGCTGAAGCAAAAGAAAAGCTTATGTCTAAAATTTGGCCTGCAGGCAAGATTGCCGAGCTACTTAAGAAATCACCAGACTTATGTCGCCCCTCTGATGTTCCAGATAGTTTTGGTATTTTAGCTACAGATGAATATAAACTAACAGTTATCCAAGCTCAGGCAATATTAGAGCTAAGATTACACAGGCTCACAGGCCTAGAGCAAGACAAAATATTTGACGAGTACAACGAGATTGTAGATAAAATAAAAGACTTAAAAGACATCCTAGACAGGCATGAAAGGCTCATGTTTGAAATAAAAAAAGAAATTGTTGCGATAAAAGAGCAGTATGGTGATGAGAGAAAAACAGAGATTATAGATCTTATTGATATGGATAATGAAGATTTGATACCAAGGGAAGATTTGGTTGTTACATTTTCTAATCTAGGCTACGTGAAAACCCAGCCTCAAAACACATATCAATCACAAAAAAGGGGTGGTAAAGGAAAGTCTGCTGCAAATGTTAAGGATGAGGACTTCGTTCAGTATCTGGAAGTGGCAAATTCTCATGATTTTCTATTATGCTTTAGTACTTTGGGTAAGGTTTATTGGCTAAAGGTCTATAAATTGCCTCAGGCAAGTAGAGCTGCAAGAGGCAAGCCTATTGTTAACTTTTTGCCATTAGCTGAAGGGGAGACAATATCTGCTGTTATGGCGGTAAGTGAGTTTAATGAAGACCTATCTGTGTTCATGGCTACTGAGCGTGGCACAGTAAAAAAAGTATCGTTAGAGAGTTTTTCTAGGCCTAGGAGTAATGGGGTTATTGCCATAGCTTTGGATGATGGTGACAAGCTTATTTCTGCAGCTATGACTAGTGGTAGTCAAGATGTAATGTTATTTTCAGATGCAGGTAAGGTTATTAGATTCCCTGAAGATAAAGTTAGAACTATGGGGCGTCAGGCACGTGGTGTTAGAGGAATTAAGTTAGCAGATGAAAATAAAGTGATTTCTTTGGTAATTGTCGCTGAGAACAGCCCTATTTTAACTGCTACTGAGAAGGGTTATGGCAAGAGAACAAGTATTGAAGATTATAGAATAACTGGTCGTGGCGGTCAGGGTGTTATATCTATTCAAGTAAATGAGAGAAATGGCAAAGTAATTGGTGCTTTGCAGGCTGCAAATGATGGCGAAATATTTTTGATCTCAAACAAAGGCACGTTAGTACGTACTAAGGTAGATGAGATTTCGCTTGTAGGAAGGAACACTCAGGGTGTTCGTTTAATTAGATTGGCTAACTCTGAGGACCTGATATCAATGCAGGCACTAATAGATTCTGACGATGGTGATGAGCAAGATTCATGCGAGTCTGAAGAAAAAGAAGTTGGCGTCGAATAAATCCTGGCTTGGTAAGAATGAATAGAAAAGTAATTACGATAGACGGGCCTAGTGGCTCAGGCAAAAGTACAGTAGCAAAGCTGCTTAGTGAAAGGTTAGGTTGGTCTTACCTTGATAGCGGTGCTATTTACCGACTTGTAGCTTACAAATCATTAAACAGTGATTGTCGCACTGAAACAGATCTTTTGAAGATGATTGAGGGAATTAATATAAATTTTGAGTTTAAAGATAAGGTATACAAGGTATACCTTGACTCTAAGGATGTAACTGATGCTATACGTGATGAGATAATAGGTGAGGAGGCTTCTAAACTAGCAAAAAACAGCAAAGTTAGAACTGCTCTTATCAATATACAGCGAAATTACGGTTGCAGCTCAAATCTTATAACCGATGGTAGGGACATGGGCTCAGTGGTGTTTCCAAATGCAACGCTTAAGGTGTTTTTAACTGCTTCTTTAAAAGAAAGGGCAGCAAGAAGATACTTAGAGATCCAAAATAATGGGGTGGCTACAGATCTTTCAGAGATAGAGTTAACAATGAAGGCAAGAGATGAAAGGGATGAAAAAAGAGAGGTGTCTCCTTTGATTGAGCCGTTTGGTAGCATTAATATCGACACAACTTTATATGATATTGCAGAAGTAGTTGAAAAACTATTTAGTATATGGGATAATAAAGCTCTTTTGGCGCGGTAAAACGCTGGTTTAATTAACAATCTTGTTGCAGCTCAGCTTGCAACCCGGGGTAATAAATGACAAATACTACGATAACTCAAACTAACTTTAACGATTTAATAGAAGAAAACTTAAAAAATATAGTTCTGAAGCCAGGCAAGCTAGTGACTGCAAAAGTTGTTGCAATTAGCTCTGATTATATAACTGTAGATGCTGGATTAAAATCTGAATCAGATATACCAACATCCGAATTTATGACAGGTACTGAGCTAAATGTTAGTGAAGGTGATGATGTAGAAGTACTAATTGAACAGATTGAACTTGGTGATGGTATTACTTATTTATCTCGTGAAAAAGCGCATAAAGCGAGTGTTTGGGCAAAATTAGAAGCTGCGAAAGAAAGCGGTGAATTAATCGTAGGTTTAGTTTCAGATAGAGTGAAAGGCGGATTTACTGTTGATATAGACTCTGTAAGGGCTTTTTTACCAGGATCACAGGCAGATGTTAGACCAAGCAGAGATAATACTGATTTTGAGCCTCATGAGCTTGAATTTAAAATAATAAATATGGATAAAAAGAGAAACAACATTGTTGTATCTCGTCGTGCTGTATTAGAAAGTTCAGCGCTAATGAATTCAGAAGAGCTACAAGAGAAGTTGGTAGAAGGAAATGAAGTATCTGGTATTATTAAGAATTTAACAGACTACGGTGCCTTTGTTGACCTAGGTGGCTTAGATGGTTTACTACATATAACCGATATTTCATGGAAAAGAGTAAAACATCCATCTGAAGTTCTAGAAGTAGGGCAAGAACTTAAAGTAAAAGTACTTAGTTTTGATAAAGATAAAAACAGAGTCTCATTAGGATTGAAGCAACTTTGTAATGATCCTTGGCATGGTGTTGCAGATAGATATCAATCAAATAGCAGAGTGTTTGGTGAAGTTACTAACATTACTGATTACGGCTGCTTTGTTGAAATTGAAACAGGAATAGAAGGTTTAGTTCATATGTCAGAAATGGACTGGACTAATAAGAACATAAGACCAAATAAAATTGTTAACGTTGGCGATGAAGTAGAAGTTATGATTATTGATGTTGATGAAAACAAGCGTCGCATATCACTAGGTATAAAACAATGTATACAAAATCCATGGTTAGAATTCTCAAATAATCATGAAATAGGAGAAGAAGTTTCAGGAACAATTAAATCAATTACTGACTTTGGAGTGTTTGTAGGATTAGAAGGTGGGATAGATGGCTTAGTTCATTTGACCGACGTTTCATGGGTTAAAACTGGCGAAGAAGTTATCAGAGATTACAAGAAAGGTGATGATATTTCTGCAAAAATTCTTACTATAGACCCTGAAAGAGAAAGAATATCTTTGAGTATCAAAGAGACTTCTGATGATCCATTTGTTAAATTCTTTGAAGAAAATAAAGGGATGGTTAAAGGGACTGTAACAGCTGTTGAGAGTAAAAAAGTAATTGTATCTCTAGCCGATGATATTTCTGGAACTATAAGAGATGCTGAGTTTGATACAGTACCTAGCATTGGTGATGAAGTTGAAGCATATATAGCTAGTCATGAGCGTAAAGGCTGTCATATCAACCTAACTCTTGATGAAACAAATTTATCAGCAAAGCCTAAAAGTGAGAGTAGAAAATCAAAAGCTGAAGATGCAGCTCCTTCTCGAACTACCTTTGGTGATTTAATTAAGGATAAAATTTCAAAATCTGACGAAGGCTAATATTTTTGAAATTTATACCTAGAATATTTTCATGGTTGTTAAGCTTTTTAACAATTACAGTTGGAATAGTTTTTTCTACTCTTAACAACCATGAAGTATTCTTAAACTGTTATTTTATTAGCTATAATATCTCATTGGGTATATTATTAGTGATAGTGCTTTTTGTTGGTGCACTATTATCTTATGTATCAATAATGCCTAAGCTCATAAAAAATCATTCGACTGTAAAATCATTACAGCGCTCACTTGATAAAGCTAGGCAAGAAATTGCTAAAGTAAAAGTAGACGCAGGAAAACAATAGGGGAGTGAGATTATGGATCTAGGGTTTATAATACTAATTCCTTTAATATTTTTATCTATAGCGTGCAACCTATATTTAAAATACAAAAAAATTGAAACAGATATATCAAAAGATTTATTCGCAGGTTTTAATTACCTGCTGAATAAACAGACACACGAAGCAGAGAGTATCTTTAAAAAAATATCTCATATTGACAAATATAGTTTTGAAACATATCTAGCTCTTGGTAATTTATATCGACATGAAGGAAAGCTTGATCAGGCAATTTTAGTTCATGAAAGTATAATATCAAAAAAAACATTAAAACAAGACTTTAGATACAATGCTTTAATTGAACTTGCAACTGATTACTTGCATTCTGGAATATTAGACAAAGCAGAGAATATATTTATAGAAATGCAGTCTGTGAAAAAATATAGAAGAAGATCATTAGAGTCCTTATTAAATATATATCAAAAGCTGTCTGATTGGCCGCAAGCAATTAAAACTGCAAATAAGCTAGATTCTGCTAGTAAGTCTAATATGAATTTTGAGACTGTACATTTTTATTGTGAAATAATCGATAATAATTTAAAACAAAAAAATTTCAAACAGGCATTATTAAACATTAAGTCAGCTCAAGCAATAGATAAAACACATATTCGTTTAAACCTAGTTCTTATTTCATATTATATAGATGTGGGATGTATTGATTTGGCAATTGAAAATATAATAGAATTAGTAGCTACAGATCCAGCATATATACTAGTTACTCACCAACAATTATATTACTGCTATAATATTGAAGAAAAACAAGAAGAGTTTTTTAGTTATGTAATAAGCATTCTGCTAAAGGCTTCTAATTTCAATGTTATTATAAAAACCCTATTATTTATAAATAGCCATAGTTATTATAATGAGGATGTAAGAGCTCTTCTAATAAAGGTTATTAGTAATGACTCCATGCCTAAAAGCGTAGCTAACCTTGTTAATATTAAAGATATGAAAGAAAAATACGATTCTAGTTATTATAATGACGTGTTAAATGTATTAGATATTGTCTGCTGTAGTAGCTATTCGTATAAGTGTTCTAGCTGTGGTTTTAATTCTAACTCAATTTACTGGTTGTGCCCAGGTTGTTTAACCTGGGGTAATAGGGCATCTATTCCTATTTCTGTTATTAAACAGTCTAATTGCTAGGGCTATCCTCTTTTAATGCATACAAGCTTATGAGGCAGCATATAAAAAAGCAAATAGGTATAATTATAAGTGCTTGCTGATAATCATTTGATGTATACCAAGGAGCATTATTTTTAGTTATTCCATCCCAGTAATAATGAATTATAGTTCCAATTAGTGGTTGCAATATGGCGCCTCCTGCGACAACAGCCATGTTCATAAACCCTATTGCAGTACCAGCTAATTTGTCTGGGATATTTGCAGTTATCATGCTAAATGTTAGTATTTGACTTGCTGCTGCTATTCCAAATCCAATTGCTAAGGTATGAGCCATATATACACTTTTTACAGGCCCTAGAATCAACCAAAAAGTTGAGATAAAACCTACTAAAGACGTAACCCTCAAAATACTTATAAACTTGTTTTTCTTTGCTGCAATAATGCCAATAATTGGAGCCCCTATGGCAATTCCAACCCAAACACTAGATACAATGCCAGCAGCTTCTGTTTTCGTTACAGTTAGATGTTGTCTTAGAAATTCAACCCCCCACAGTTCAGCAAAGGAAGTTACAGGCCCCCAACATGCAAAAGCATATAAGGCTATTGCCCAATTCTGTTTCGATTTAATTATCAGTTTTAGGCTATTAATTAACGATATTTTATTATCAGAACTTATGTTTTTTTCATGATGAGGGTTGTTTTTTATGATAATTGCGATTAAAACTGTTAATACAACCCCTATTATAGTGAGGCCAATAATAGCATTTTGCCAACCATTTTCTTCTATTGATATTGAAAGAGGCACTTCACCAAACATAGCCCCTAATGCGGCTATTAATTGAGCTATTCCAACCAATATAGAAAAGTATTTTTTATCAAACCATTCTTTTGCCATGATTAGAACACCAATAAATGCAAATGCTGAACCAAACCCTGTAATAAAACGTCCTGCTGCTAATAAAAGTGGTGATTTTGTGATAACAAACACAAAAATACCAAGAGTACATATTGCTGATGCTATTGTAAGGATTATTTTAGCATTAAATTTGTCAAACATTATACCTGCTGGTATTTGCATACCTGCATATGCACAAAAATAAGCTGCAGATATTAAGCTTAAGCTGCTTGCATTTAAGCCTATGTCTTGTATGAGCTCATTTACCATTACAGCCGGAGATACTTGTAGCCCCATTTCATAGCCTAAGAAAAGTGTTGCAACTGTATAGCATAAAATTGCAGAAATATTATTTTTCATAATGATTTTGCCTAAAATAAAATAATACTATATTATATTCTTCCAGTAGATTAATTACAATATCAATTATGTCTGCAAATGTATCTATTTAGGTTAATACATGTTTTCTACTTTGGCTTATGTCCGCCTCAATCTTTGGTGGGCATTAATTGTAATATTTATAAGATAATAAGGTTATTTACTCAGGATTTATTTCCATTGATCTTTTTTGTTCGTAATTATTAGTCTCAATGTCCGCAGGATCAGGTGGATTCCTGTAACTATGCAAATTATCGGCAGAGCCATTTTGTTGGTTGTATACCACAGGTGTTAGTTTTTGCTCATATAGGTATTTTGTAAATGCTGTAGCAAAAAGAAGAATGGCTTCAACAGTTAAGAATAACGCAATTGGCACATGGAAGTGGAGTACCATTATCACGCCAAACTCTGCCTCTATTAGAGCTCGCAATATAACACCACCGATTACATACATAAAAAAAACACCAAACAATAAATATTTTAAAATTTCATGTAGTTTTAAATTATTAAACATTCATGTTCCTGTTGTTTATAGCCTTGCTAAACATAGTACTAACAATAAACAATTGTAACATTATTTTAGCTAAATATTAAGAGTTTTTGAATAGGGGGTATCTCAGTCTTTTTTGCATCCATTTGCTCGCGACCATTCCCTAGTTAATATGTACTGGCTGCTGGCCTAATTCCTCTTGTTTATTATGAATGTTACTTACAGCAGCTGAGTTATTATTTGATTGGGGACTTAAACTAGCAGCTGTAACTGGTGTAACTAGCCTACCGTTATCTATATTAACTAAATGCCGATTATTTTTCATATTATTATATTTTTGTGTTTTATCTAGATTATCTTTTGGTTCTTCAGTTATAGCTGGGGCTTCGATTAAAAATGCTATGACTGCTAGGCTAAATACTACTATAATTGGAAATAAAAAATGCATTGTTGCAGTACCTACTGCCAGATATATGCTCATATGTGTTAGCGCAGTAATATTAATTACCCCTGTTGCTGCAGATAGTTCAAATACAGCAAATAATAGTGAAAATGTTCCACCAATAAAAGTAATTATATTGCATGTAATTTCCCATTTGTTTATATTTTGATTATTTAAAATAACATAAGAAAGATAAGTAACTAGTAATAAAAACTCAATTACAACAAGAGGTATAATAAATATTATAGATGGGTAAAGGATTGATAAAGCCACTAAATTATTAGTGGCTACAGCACACAAAATAAAGAAAATGGCTGAACTTATTGCTATAGCAATCAAGATGCTTTTGAGTAAATTTGCTTTATTTATGATATGTTTTTTAAAAGGTTTTCCATATTTATAGACAGTGCATAATGCGCGAAATTCTTTTGCTATTATAGGAATCATAACTAGCAAAATAGCTGCAGATAAAATTAGCCCAATACAGCCAGTACTTGCAAAGCCATATGTAATAAATAAGGTTTTTATAGAGTAATATAATATATTTACATTTATAAAGGAGTGTAATATAAATTTACTTGTCGCTTTCAAAGAAGAATCTTTATTAGCATTAATTTTACTACTGTTATTATATTCATTGTCACTAGCAGATCTCTTAAAAAAATATTCTTTAATCTTTTTTATTAAACTAGGTGTGAAATAACCGAGAACAGGTGTTATAGAGATTAATACAATAGGAATAATACCACCGGTTATTACACCGAAAAATATTAGCCATGTTAAAATACATAATAACCAGTTAGTGGCTAGTATTTTTTCTTCTAAGTCGAGTTTTTTTAAGTAATTAATTATTTTCATAAGCTTTTTTTCTTTTTTTATTACATTAATGATTTATTATACTGTATATAATATTAAGGAAATATTAAGAGTTTATATTAGTTGCATAAAAACTTGCTTGTTCTCTATTTGTTCTCTATAATTAATTGTGAATGGTTATTGGAGGACTAAAGATGCTAACGGAAAAACAACACCAAACATTTAAATTTATTCAAAACTATATCAATGAATATGGTTATTCACCAACTACAGCAGAAATTGCAATGGGAATTGCTATTAAATCGAGAGGAGTAGTTTATAGGTACTTGCAGGTTCTGCAATCACTAGGATTAATAGAGCTAGTTTCAGGTAAAAGACGCAACATAATTATAAAAAATAAAGCATCACTTCCTTTGGTTGGTAAAATAGCAGCAGGCATGCCTATAGAAGCCATAGAAAATGCAGAAGAACTAGATGTTCTTAGCATGTTTATTGGAGATGGGCGTTATGCTCTGGAGGTAAAGGGCGACTCTATGATAGATGAGGGTATTTTTGATGGAGACATTGTTGTCTGTCAGGAAACGGCCACTGCAAATAATAATCAAATCGTTGTTGCACTGGTTGATAATGAAAATGCCACCTTGAAACGCTTTAAAAACAACCAAGATGGAACAATTACGTTGTTTCCTTCCAACCCAGAGCACAAACCACAAACATATGCGGCTGACAGGGTTAAAATACAAGGCGTATACGTTGGCTTGTTGCGGTTATCTAATAATTAGTATATGCGCACAGAGCATTGGGAGCGAGCGATCATACTTCTTGATATGGATTCATTTTTTGCATCTGTTGAGGAATTGGATAATCCCAATGTTAGTGGTGGAGCTATTTCAGTAACAAATGGTTTGCACGGCAATACAATTATAACGTGTTCATACAAGGCGCGCCAATATGGTGTTCATACAGGCATGCCCTTGTATAAGGCCCGCATTTTGTGCCCTGATTTAATTAACTTTCCTGCACGCCATAAACGTTATAGTTTGTTATCAAACAAAATAATGCAGTACATTAGAGAAAATGTTAGCCCAGATATAGAAGAGTTTTCTATTGATGAGGCATTTATTGATGTAACTAAATGTCAGGCTCATATAGGGTCTATAAAACAAATCGCAAATAAGTTACAGCGCAAGATATATGAAAAATTTGGTCTGAAAGCATCACTTGGAATAAGTGGTGATAAGACCACAGCAAAACATGCGGTAAAGTTAGCAAAGCCATTTGGTATAAAAATTGTAAGGCCAGCAGATTCTGGCCAATTTTTAGCCAATGTGCCGGTCGTTGACATTTGTGGCATTTCAATAAAAATCTCAGATTTCCTGGCAAAACATAATGTTTACAAATGCTCAGACATGAGTAAAATTCAACAAGAAGTTGTAACACAAAAATACGGTGTTACAGGTGCTAGAATTTGGCTTATGTGTCAGGGCTTAGATCCATCTAATGTTAAGCACAATTATAGAAATGCAAAGACAATGGGTCATGGGAAAATATTGCCACCTAATATTAAAGATAAAAACATTATTTTGTATTATTTTGCACATATGGTGGCTAAGTTAATGCGCAGGATGAGAGTTAATAATTTTTATTCGGATTATTTTCTTATTGCTATGCGAGCTAAAAATAAAAAGTGGTTTAAAGATAAAGTAAAGCTAACAATAAGTAATAATTCTCAGCATGGTTTAATGAATTTAGTGAAGCTTTTTATAGAAAAAAATTGGCATTCTGACTGCATAACCCAAGTTCAAATAACGGCTCTACGCTTGTGTTCATCTAAACAAATAGATATTTTAGATAGTAATTGTAAAGTTAAGAGACTTAACAGAGTTATAGATGCTATAAATACGAAATATGATAATAATTGTATAACTTATGCACGAATAATTAGCCCAATTGAATAGCTTTATACAAAAGTCATTTAAATATGCTATATATAATATATATGGTAGGGAGAATTAAGTAATATGTTTTTTAATAGAAATAGTAAAACAGTTGTAAGGAAGCTTATAAAAAGTTCTGTAGATGTAAAATCTATAGCTTTATTTGATAGAAATAAAAATATTTTAGCATATGGGTCAGCACCTAAATCTCATGAGATAGAGCTATTCAGACAGCAATCTAAAAAACGTATAGTTATATGTTTGCTATTACTAGTATTAATAATGGCTATTAAACTTTTAGCCCCTATTTTCACTCTTATTGCGCTTGCATATGTATCTGCTAATACTTTATTTGGCTGGAATAAATACTCATACCGATGTATAAGTGTATTTTCTTTAAATATTTTACTAACAGCTATCACGTATATAGCAGTTATTCTATATATAACTAATCTTCCAGTTTTTATTGTTTCTAGCCATATATATTTTTTAGCTAACCATATTAATATAGTCCCACTAATATTATTAAACTTAACTATGTCATTGTTTTTTGGCTATCTCATGTCAATATATATGCATGGAGATATAAAAGTTTTAAGCGTGAGAGAATCAAATAATTTAGATATAAATAAAATAATGAAAAATAGTGAGATTGATAAGTATGTAATTGATTCAAATGGTGATGTTAATCGTATTAACGTATCAGCCCATAAAATTAAAAAAACTACTAGGAAATCATTTAAAACACATGTGCCAAAAAATATTGGTGGTGCATAAATTATTACATAGATATTTTATATAATTGTTATTATCATTGTTATTTTAAGGTTTTTAAATGAGCAATCCTAATCAATCTTGGACGAATCAGTCTAAAATTTTTCATGCCGTCTATTCAGATCGAAGCTTAGAATCATTTATTAGCAAGCTGACTTCAGGTTCTTTAGAACGCTCTGTAGATGAGTGTGATACTCTACGAATTAATCAAGATACTAAATTAAGTGAAGACTGCAGGTGTTGCATATGTGGGGAAATGAGGCTAGAGACCTTAGACGAAGCATATTTAATATTAAAAAAATATATGGATGAAAAAGAGCGCTTACCAACATTAAGTATGCTGGTGATGTTTTTAAAGAAGTTTAAAAATATTCGTCTTGGCACTATATTTCAAGCACAAACAATATATAATCTTGCATGTGAAAAATATAACATTAATACTTATCAGTCTCTTGAGCAGCTTCGCTTAGCTAGTGATGATAGAAGTAAAAACATCTATAATGCAGCACTAAATTTACATGCAACAATGATTAATATATATAGCAACTATATTATAGCTAAACCCATATATAAATTTGGCTTAATTAAGGAAGTATTCACACCAATATATAAAATTCGAGCTAAAAGCATTGAATTTATTAATTTAATGCTTTTAGAATTTGATGAAGCAAATAAAACCAAGGCAGAATCTGTAATTTTAACAAAACTTATAAATAAGTTTATGCATAAACATATTGATAAAAGTAAGAAAAAGAAAAAAAAGTGGGAAATAAGTGATTTCAAAGTAAAGCTTGATAGGTTGTCACCATCCTCAATGCATGATTTAAATCAACATTTATCAAGTTTATTAGAGGTGCACAAAACCGATGATATATTAGAAAAATATAATGAAAATATAATGTTTCTTAGAGAGAGTTTACTTTTATATACCCATGAAGAGAAATTCTTGCATGGCTTGAAAAAGGGCTTGGAGAATAAATTAAAGTTAGTGCTGATAATAGAACGATTAGTAAATGGATTAAGCACTGTGTTAGGTAGTAATGATTATGATAATTTAGAAAGCAATGAGATCACAAATTGTATAGATGAAATTTTTAGTGATAATATTGAAAAAATATGTGGTGAATTTTGCCCAGGTGATGATTTTAAGCACACATTTATATTGAATTCATACATAAGATCTTTGGTAACTTCATGTAGATTTGGCCCAAAAATAATATTGAATTATTATCAACGGAAATTTCGCTTCAATTCATTAATAGAATTAGGACAATTAAATAATTGTATTGACAGGTGGCTAGAGTTAAATAGTGATTCTTACTTAGAAGCTTATAACATTGATTCAAGATTTTTGCAGAAAATATATTTATATAAAGATATGGGATGTACTGATTATAAATTAAATTCAATCTGGAAATTTAAATATATAGATAATATTCTAAAAGGATATTTTCTCAGCATAAAAAAAGAACAAAATAATTTCGTATTAATATCATTGGCATTAGAAAACTTATTAAATATGTATAAATATGTTTATTTTTATTATAAGGATCAATTGACTAGAGATAAAAATCCGGCTCCTATGCCTAATTCTATGGATGTTGATTCTATAGCAAAAAAAATAATTTTTTATACGGAAAAAATATACCGACTAAACGCTAATTGCTACAAGGATAATAGTTGCTCCAGAAAAATACTTCAAATAAAGCACTTCATAAGCAAGAGCGAATTTTATAGCTTTTGGTCAGATACAATGATGACAAATTTACAGCTACAAGAGCGTGATTATGATGTGTTTTTAGGTCTAAGTGCAAGAGACTTACCAGATGATCCTGAGCAACAGCATTATACATATAACGCTTTTCTTAAGGCAATTAATGAAGGGTTCTATATGAAACAACAAAAGCAACTGCTAGTAGATATAGAGCCTGAGCAGCGTAGAACAAACCATAGAATATGTGTTGCGGAAAAAATCGTGGTTATAGATACGCACAACAGATTGCCTGCGCAAGCAGGTGGTAGCTATTATAGTACAAAAGCTAGGTGTATGAGCAAAGCAATTATAAGAATCATAATTCAAATAATTAAATGGCCTGAACATGTATACGCTCAAAAAATGAGCAGGCTAACTGAGCGCCTAAGGACATGCTTTAATCTTATTAGAGCTGAAGCTTATGAGTTAAAATATAGTGGCAAAAAAGAGATAAGCCCTAATTTCTCTATAAAAGTTATAACTGGTGGGATGTGGGGCGGAAATTATAATGCAATTAAGAGGGAGGTAGAAAAGTTTGAGGGTAGCCTTAAGACTCACAATATAGAACGAAGTTCAGGCGGCATGTTGATTAGGCTTTAATTATTCTCCTGGTTGAGGAGATTTAGTATTATCACCTTGATTATCACCCTCAATTTTCACTGCTTTATATTCTAGCATTTCATCATGACGTAAAGTCGTTGAAGACGTGGCTTTTACTTCGTCCTGTTTGCCCTCATAAAGAGGATTAGGTGTTGTCTCTCCGAGATCAGTAGGTTTATATTGGTCATTAGCTTTATATTTATTATACGCGGATATACTAGCTGTAATTCCTATTGTAACAGCTCCAACTATAACTAGGGATAGTGCTACAGCAGCAGGTATAAAATTTGCAACAGAAATTCCAATAAGAGCTGCTGATAATGTTATTGCCAGTGCTGATGATATATTTTTTTCTGAAAATATTTTAGGTTTATCTTCAGCTTGCTTTGATGCTAGTTGCACCCCTTTCATATCTAGAATGTTCTGATCTAATGCTTCTGAAAATGAGTTGATAACTGCTTCTCTTTGCTTTTCAATTCTACCGTCAATGTATAGTTCTAAGTTTATTTCCGTTTGTTTATCACCGTGTTTAGATATGAACCGTTGCTTTACAAGCTCATAGCTTTGTTTAAACTCACTTTTCACTTCTTCATTAGGAACCTTTTCTGTTTTCATGTCACTATAAGCCTTTGCTTGGAATAGATCTTTTAATGATATTTTTGTCCATGGGTTTATTTTAGTTGCTAACTTATCAATAAGATCTTGTTTTATTACTAATAATTTTTCCTCTTCTAAGTCTTTCGGCAATAAATCTTTACCGTATAACGTGTCCTTAAATTTCCTATATATATCACTGATTATGGGATAAAGCAGGAAATCTTTTAGTTCATTATTAGTAGTTATTTCTGCTTTAACGTCTAATATGGAAGACAGCAATTTTTCATGAAAATAAATATCTATTGCAGTCTTGTTTATATCTGGCCAGCTAGGTAAATCATTATCATCAGTAACGGCTATACCATAAAGATCTTTTGATTCCAACTTGTTTAGCGCATTTTTGTAAAGATCTTCATTGTCAAACAATGGTTTTGTGTTTTGTTTTGCCTTACTTTGCCGATCTATATAATCTTTTTTTACCTGTCCAATTGCTGCTGCTTCAGAAGTAGCTCCTTCATTTATTTTTGTCTTAATGTCTTCTGCTAAGTGACCTATAATGCTTTTTAAATAAGGCAGCTCTTCTAATGTTTTTTCGTTGTTTTCCTTATATGTATTGGCTACTTCCAGAACATTATCTTTATTAAAAATTTCATTTAATAAAATTTCATATGATTTTTTTTCGTCATTAGCATTCGGTATCTGATCATTTACTATACCATCTAAAATAATTATTGGAGCATAAATATCGTCCAAGAAAAGAGAATAAGAATAATAATTTTGTATTGCAGCTTGAATTGATTTTTCAGATAGTGGCATAATATTTCCTGACATATAATATAATTATTATAGTCAAGATTTTATACCAATCACTAAATAGCGCGCTATCGAGCTTATAAAGCCCCGCATGGGCGTAAAGTTTTTAGTTTTGAGCTTGAATTGCCGTAATTACGATGGTAAATATAATGTCATCGACATTAGCACCGCGGGATAGGTCATTTACGGGTTTATTTAATCCTTGCAGCATTGGGCCTATGCACATAACATCTGCACTTCTTTGCACTGCCTTGTAAGTTGTGTTTCCAGTATTTAGGTCAGGGAATATGCATACAGTTGCTTGGCCAGCTACGGGGCTATCTGGCGCTTTTTTTGCAGCGACATCAATGTTAATAGCAGCGTCATATTGCAGAGGCCCATCTATAGCGAAATCTAGTTTTTGTTGTTTTACCAACTCTGTTGCCGCTATAACTTTTTCAACATTAGCACCCTTGCCAGAGGTGCCAGTAGCATAGCTAAGCATCGCAACTATTGGTTCAATGCCAAAGTGACGTGCTGATCTTGCGCTTGCAATAGCTATTTGTGCCAAATCCTCTATATTTGGGTCAGGGTTTATTGCACAATCACCGTATACCATAACTTGATTTGGTAGGCACATGAAAAATATAGATGAAACTATTGAGTTCCCTGGTGCTGTTTTGATAAGCTGTAGTGCTGGCCTTATTGTATTAGCTGTTGTATTTATGGCGCCTGCGACCATGCCATCGACATCTCCTTGCTTAAGCATCATAGTCGCTAACACTATGTTATCTTTCAGCTGTACTGTTGCTATATTTTTATCCACCCCTTTATGAGAGCGTAATTTTACTAAAGGCGATATATATTTATCTCTTATTTCCTCTGGATTATAAATAATGATTTCAGCTGGCAACGAGTGGCCTAAATTTGCAGCAATAGTTTCAATATTAGACTTTTCTCCTAGCAATACAGGCTTTGCTAATTTACGTTTACAGCATAAAATTGCAGCTTCTATAATTCTGGGGTCAGAGCCTTCTGGCAACACAATCCTTTTAAGCTCAGCCTTAGCTTTAAGACTAAGTTGATGGCAGAAAGCCGCAGGTGTTAATTGAGTTTTATATTCCTCAGCAAGCCATATTTTCAACCATTTTTTTGAGATAAAACTAGCAATATAATCACCTGCTATTTTTTGTTGTTCAAGGTCATTGTCTTTAATATGCATTTTCATGTTTTGCAGTATTTGAGTTGTGGTAAAGCTATCATAATCTGTAAGCAATATGGGTAGCTTTGATTTTATAGTATCTCCTATTAGTTCTAGGACATCTTTGCTTGGCTCCATGCCGCCTGTTAATAACAACCCGGCTATTTTCAAACCATTTGCAACCGCCATAGCAACCGCAAGCATAATATCACTTCTATCTGCCGCGGTAACAATTAAGTTTCCAGGCTGTAGTGCACTCATAATATTATCTATACTGCGCGCGCACATGGTTATTTTCGCTATTCTAGCTGTATCAATATTGCCTTGATTAATTATGCTGGCATCTAATGCTGGAATAATGTCTACGACTCTTGGGCGTAGCATTTCTGTATTCCAAGGTATTTTTGCTATTAAAGGTATTTTGTTTTTAAGTTTAATATGCTTAGCATTGTTACTAACATCAGTATGAGTTATAAATGGTTTATGTTGCTGCGGGAACATCGTTTGAGGAGGCGATATCTTATTTATTATACAAGCGACTATATTATGTTTGCCACGATTTGAAAAAAATCTTGCAGTATTATTTATATTTGCATACATCTGCTTAAAAGTTATATCACCTGGAGCACCAATAATTATAAGTTCTGCGCTGAGCGCATTAGCTACCTTCTTATTTAATTGCTGCGTATACTGATTATTTTGCTCAATTAACAAGCCTTGAATAACTATAATATC
>JABJPE010000036.1 GCA_018664045.1 Legionellales bacterium
ACAATATTTGGTTGCATGGCGACTATGTTAAATTAACAAGTAGAAATACATTAATTATTTATGGTAGGAGTGACGCAACCCTAAACCCATCTGGAGTCAGAATTGGAACGGCAGAAATTTACAAACAAGTAAATAGTATAGACTGCATTCAAGATTCTGTAGCTATAGGTCAACTTTGGAAAAAAGACTCAAGAATAATATTGTTTGTTACACTGAAATCTAATAAATATTTAACTGAAAATCTAAAAAAAGAAATAAAAGAAAAAATAAAAACCCAATTGAGTTCACATCATATCCCCGCTAGAATAATACATGTAAAAGACATACCCATAACTAAAAGCGGCAAAATAATGGAGCTTGCAATTACCAGAATAGTAAATGGACTGCCTGTAGAAAATATAAATAGTATCGCCAACCCAGAGTCGCTAATAGAGTTTAAAAACTTAAAAGAACTAGCATCATAATATACCTATAAAAAACAGCTAGATTTATCAAGCTAAGGCATGTTAACTTAACTTATCATAATCAGGAGAGCTATCAATAGCCTATTCAACACCGGAGTCCAACTTTATTAGGCCCGTGTTTTGCCAAACAAACTTCTCTTGAAGTTAAATATCCAAATTTCTTATTGCCTTATTCTTAAATTCATTTTTAATAGTTAATTATGTGTTGTATACGCAAAAATTATGCATTAATATCTACCCTATAGTTTAAATCTTAAGGTTTATGTAGGAGGACTATTTATGAGCAATGAATATAACACTAAAGACGCAGATCTAAATAATGCAAGCAAGGTCACACCACAAAGTACGCCATCTGTATTTGATGGCAATATAAAAAAAGCAGGTCTAACGCTATCACCAACGGATATGCTTCCAGAACCAGTTCAAGCACGGGAACTAGGGCTTTGCATGGAAAAAATAGAAGGACCCTCTGCTGAAATTAAAGCAATGGGATCCTCGCTAGTATCACAAAAGGAGGTAAATAAGCTAATCAACTTAGTAATGAAAGGCGAAGAAACTAATGCAAAAACTTTAATTAAAAATCACCCAGAAATTTTACTGCAAAAAGGCACAGGTAAAGACCCGGCAGGTAGGACCTTTGAGAATATAACAGCCTTCCAATATGCGCTGTGGGCATTAGACTGGTATATGTGGGAAATGATGCTGCCGCATATGGACACATCAAAGGCTCGCGAGCAATATGATGCTCTTATGATCTATGGCACAGAATATGGCAAGCAATTTGACTTTAATCCACTTATAGAAGCTATCCAAACTTATATAGATAAATTTGATAACTGGGACAAGGATCAATGCCGTAAGCATTGGGGGATTGAAGTCGGAGGCGCGCAGCGCCTGCTGCCTATGCACGTCGTACAGGAGTACTGCCGCACTGACAGATCATTTGATCCATGCCCTAACTTTAGTGAAGGCGCGAGGGGCACCAGGTTTACGGTGCAAATATTATCTAAATCGTTCGAGAGATTTTTTCCTAACAAAGAATTTACGTCCAGCGACTGGTTTTCATCAGAATTAGGTTGGACACGCGGAGGATCGGAAATATGTTACGGCGGCATAAGTCGTGTAGGTTATATTACATATCCGTATTTTTTGGATTATGTGGATTATTGGCTACAAGGCCCAATTACACCCACTAAGGCCGACCCCAAAGCTATTGGTGAATTATTTGGTGTACGCAAGGAACAGATTAAAAAGCTGGGAGAAAGTCTGCAGGTTGGCAATAGTATCTCAAAGCTAGGATCATAGAGGCATGGTAACCCATTTGTTAATGGGTTCTACCGAACAAATAACTATAAGCAGGGTTTATACTGTCAGATACAATTCACTCTTTTTGATAACTTGCCCACTTTAAAATTCGTCCTTTAAATAGCAGAACCATCTGAAAAACATCTGGCTTTAACAAATAAAAACATGTTACCTTAACCTTCTGAAAACAGGAGAGCTTCAATGATCATTAGCAGCAGTATTAAGGATGCATTTAATCTAAAAGTTAATCTTATGCCCACTTTAATATTAGAAATATTTTTTGGTGATTATCAAGCTTTCAAAACTCAACTACAAAATAGCATTGAAAAAGCTCCTAAAATGTTTGATGGAGCGTCTATTTTAATTGATTTTTCTAAGTTTAATGCAAATGATGAGTTTGATATTAAAAGGATTAAAGGCCTACTAAAAGCATGCAGCATAACACTCATAGGCGTTAAAAATTGTCCGGATACTCTAAAAGCACAAATGACCGATAGTCATACGAATATAATATATGACAATAAAAACATAAGAAAACCAGATGCGCAAAAACAGCATAGCACTATCGTCCATAAAAAAACGATAAGATCTGGACAACAAATATACGCTAAGAATGCAGATTTAATAATATTCGGCTCTGTTAGCCCCGGCGCTGAAATCATTGCAGATGGTAGCATTTATCTATACGGTGTTCTACGCGGCAAAGCTATAGCAGGCGCTAACAACAATAAAGACGCAAGATTAATTATAAATGATTTTCAAGGTGAGTTAATTGCAATCGCAGGCAAGTATAAAACCGCAGATAGTATCACCCATAATACTGGACTGCATATTTATATGGAAAATGACACACTTGTTTTTGACGAAATATAACTCATAATAACATATAGATACGACCTGCGGTTAGCACTAATGAGTATCTTGGAAAAAAATAGTTTAAATAATACATTATTCTGAGTTATATTATTATACATAATTTTTACTAAACAGAGGGAATAAATGAGTCAAGTAATAGTAGTAACGTCAGGTAAAGGTGGCGTAGGAAAAACAACTACAAGTGCGGCTATCAGCACTGGATTAGCAATTTATGGTTATAAGACAGTAGTGATAGATTTTGATGTTGGACTTCGCAATTTAGACTTGGTTATGGGGTGCGAACGCCGCGTAGTTTACGATATAGTAAATGTTATAAGTGGCGAGGCTAATCTTAAACAGGCCCTAATCAAAGACAAGAAGCATGAAAATTTATTTATCCTGCCAGCATCGCAAACAAGAGATAAAGACGCTCTAACTGACGAAGGTATTGAAAACATTATTAACCAGTTAAAACAAGACTTTGACTTCATCATTTGTGACTCTCCTGCCGGCATAGAAAAAGGAGCTATGTGCGCGATGTTTCATGCAGATCAAGCCGTCGTTGTAACTAATCCAGAAATTTCATCAGTTCGAGATTCAGATAGAATTTTAGGGATATTATCTAGCAAAACAAAGCGAGCAATTGATAATAACAAACCAATAAAGGAACATTTGCTTGTCACCAGATATTCTCCTGCAAGGGCAACTACTGGGGATATGCTCAATGTTAGTGATATCTGTGAAATACTTTCAATTCCTTTGCTTGGTGTAATTCCAGAGTCCCAATCTATTTTAAAAGCATCGAATCTTGGAGTACCAGTTACTAATGATTACCAGTCTGATGCTGGACTAGCATATAACGATGCAATAAAAAGATTATTAGGTAAAAAAGTTCCAATGAAATTTATAAAAGACAATACTAAAAAAGGAATTTTAGATTTAATTTTTAAACGTAGTAAAAGCAGAGCATAAATATGAAAAGATTACTAAAGTTATTTAAAAGAAAAGATAGCAATGAAAGTGCCAACATCGCAATGGAGAGACTACAAATAATTGTATCTCACCGAAAAACATCAAATAAAAAAGATGAAAGTAACTATTTGCTCGATATGAAACAAGAATTGATCGACGTTATTGCTAAATATGTAAAAGTAGATGACAATAAAGTTAATGTTAATCTTGAGAAAGTAGCTAACAATGATGTTCTAGAAATTAATATAGAACTACCACAAAGCTAGTAAATATAAGGAATATAAATGACAAATGATGTTTTTAAGGGACCAAGTAACTACAACATAGTTGATAGTATTCAATCCAAAAATTATGGAGGGGTTCACATCTTTCATTGCAAGCAAAGCCAGCTTACCGCAATAATCGCTATTCACTCCACAAAAAGAGGCCCTGCTATTGGAGGGTGCCGATGCCTTGAGTACAGTGACACTAATTCTGCAATTGAAGACGCTATAAATCTGGGGCGCGCCATGAGTTATAAAGCAGCTATTCATGATCTACCTCATGGAGGCGGAAAGTCGGTGTTAATTAAACCTAAAAACATACATAATAGGCAGGCATATTTTCATAAATTCGCTGAATATGTGAATCAAATGTCTGGAAAATACATAACGTCAGTAGACAGTGGTACTAGCACTACAGATATGAATTATGTACTTGAAAAAACAGAATTTGTCCTAGGATATAATAGGCAAGAGGAACATTATTCCAATGACCCATCAGTACTTACTGCTAAAGGAGTTAAGCACGCCATAAGTGCAGCCGTTTCGCATAAGCTAGGATCTGACCTAAAGGGAATAACTGTAGCTATACAAGGTGCTGGCAATGTAGGATCTATTCTATGCGAGCTCCTAATAAAGTCAGGTGCAAAAGTTAAAATATCAGACATTGATCAATCTAAAGTAAATGCACTCGTAGAAAAACACCAAGTAGAAGCAATAAGCAATAGTGACATTATTAGTACTGAATGTGATGTTCTGGCACCATGTGCGCTTGGTGGAGTGATAAATGAAGAGTCAATTGGCAACCTTAGATGTAAAATAATATGTGGTGCGGCAAATAATCAATTATCAGATTCAATGATTGCTGAATCACTCCATAAAATGGGGATATTATATGTGCCAGATTATTTGGCAAATGGTGGTGGCCTGATTTTTGTCGCATCTAATTATATTGGTGACACTGATGGGGTAATGCTAAGCAAAATAGATGCGATGCATGAGAGAGTAAAAAACATACTCTCAATTGCTAGCTCAGAACATAAAAGTGTACTAGAAGTTTGCAATAGATTGGCGTTGGAAAACATTGAAAGGTAGTAATATGATAAAGTCAGTAGTTGAATTTAAAGTTGAAACTATACAAATTCTAGACCATAACAGCTGCTTTCATGGCAATTATAAAGTTCTAGAACATGATTTATTAGCTATATACGAAAACATGGTTAGAACAAGATTATTCGACAAAAAAGCTATAGCTCTTCAGCGTACCGGCAATCTAGGAACATTCCCATCCTCCTATGGCCAAGAAGCAATTTATACTGTTATTGGCCATTTAATGAATAATAATGATGTTTTATGTCCCTATTACAGAGATCAAGCGACATTTATTCAGAGAGGAATAAAACTGGAAGAAATATTAAGCTACTGGGGAGGAGATGAAAGAGGCAATGCTTATGAGAATCAAAGCCAAGATTTACCAATATCTGTGCCTATAGCATCCCAATGTTTGCATGCTGTTGGAGTTGGCTATGCAATTAAATATAAAAATGAAAAAAAAGCCGTAATAACTACAATTGGTGAAGGAGGAACGTCTAAGGGTGATTTCTATGAGGCCATGAATTTTGCAGCCTTATACAACCTACCTGTTATTTTCATCATTAATAATAATAAGTGGGCTATATCAGTCCCAAGCGAAAAACAATCAGCAACTAAAACATATGCACAAAAGGCTATATCAGCTGGAATTGGTGCTGTTAAAGTTGATGGCAACGATGTTTTTTCACTACATTATGCAATAGATAACGCAATTCAAAAAGCAAGAAATGGTGATGGCCCTAGCGTTATAGAAGCAGAGACTTTTAGGCTATGCGACCATACTACAGCTGATGATGCTACTCGCTATATACCAAAAGAACAAATGGATGCGGCAAAAGGAAAAGAACCACTATCCAGGCTTAAAAAACACCTTGAAAACAGTGGTCTATGGAATGAAAAGAAAGAAGAATCATTGCTAGAAAAAATGGCTAAAGAGATAAATGAAGCCGTAGAGATATATCTTAATACCCCACCACAAAAGCCAACAAGTATTTTAGAAAGTCTATATGATAAACTACCAGAAGCATTGCAAGATCAATATAATGAATTGGAAGAGATGGCATGAAAAAAACAATAACATTGCTAGAAGCTATAAATCATGCATTAGACCACGCACTAAAAGCAGATGATAATGTAGTGCTCCTTGGCCAAGATATTGGGAAAAATGGAGGTGTGTTTAGAGCAACGGAAGGGCTACAAAGCACATATGGAGAAACCAGAGTAATTGATATGCCGCTGGCAGAAAATTTAATTGCAGGCTCTGCAGTAGGTATGGCTACTCAGGGCCTAATACCTGTTGCTGAATTTCAATTTATGGGCTTTATATACCCTGCTTTAGACCAAATAATTAACCATGCGTCTAGGATGAGAAATAGAACCAGAGGTAGATTAACATGCAAGGCCGTATTTAGGGCTCCCTACTGCGGTGGAATTGGAGCTCCTGAACACCATTCAGAGAGCACAGAAGCTATGTTCGCACACATCCCTGGCATAAGGGTTGTAATCCCCTCTTCTCCAGCCAGAGCTTATGGCCTTCTATTAGCTGCAATTGCAAATCCAGACCCAGTTGTTTTTTTAGAGCCTAAAAAAATTTATAGATCAATTAAACAAGAAGTTGATTTAAACAATAAGCCTCTGCCACTAGACAAAGCCTTTGTACTAAAGGAAGGATCTGATTTAACAATTGTAAGCTGGGGAGCAACGCTAATTGAGGCGCAAAAAGCAGTTAATCAATTAGAAAAGCTAGATGTTAGCGTAGAGCTAATAGATCTAGCTACGATAAAACCAATAGACATTGGTACAATACTAGCGTCAGTGCAAAAGACAGGTAGAATTTTAATTGCACACGAAGCTGCAAAAACAGGTGGTGTCGGAGCTGAAATTTCAGCTCAACTAGCAGAAAAAGCACTACCATATCTACACGCTCCAATAAAAAGAGTCACCGGTTTTGATGCTGTTATGCCCTACTTTAAGTTAGAAAATTATTTTTTACCAGATGCTAATAAGATAACAAATGCAGCTGCAGAACTAATGGAGTATTAATATGAGTGAATTCAAACTACCTGATCTTGGTGAGGGATTAGCTGAGGCAGTAATAAGAGAATGGCATATAGAAGAAGGGATAGAAATAGAAACAGATAGCCCATTAGTAACGGTTGAAACAGCAAAAGCGATAGTTGAAGTTCCCTCCCCTAAATCTGGTGTAATAGCAAAAATCCATGCTAAATCAGGGAGCACGGTACAAACAGGAGCGCTAATAGTATCATTTGAATCAGATGATAAAAAAAATAGTGCAACCGTTGTAGGGCAACTTGAAGATACAAATGAAATTATAAATGAAAATCCTACCGGAATTAAAAATCCAATTAAACAAACACAAAACATTAAAGCAATGCCGGCTGCTAGATTATTTGCTAAAAAACACAACATTGACTTAAGCTGTGTAAACACAAGTAGTAATAGGATTATTAGTTTGCAAGATGTTGAAAAGCATATGGCATATAACCTAGAAATATCTAGGAAAAACATTACAAATAATATGTGCCTTATTATGGAGAAATCAAAAGCATCTGTAGTGCCAGCAACAATACAAGATGACATCAATATAAGCGCCTGGAAAGGCAAACAAGACATTACCGTCAGAATTATTCAGGCTTTAGTCTTTGCAATTAAACAAGAGCCTAAACTAAACTCACACTTTGAAAATATATCGAAACAATTGATCGCTATTCCACAAATTAATATCGGTATTGCTATGCAAACTGAAAATGGACTTTTTGTTCCGACATTAACTAATTTACAAAATTCATTACCAGCGGATGCTATAAGAGACAAAATAGATAATCTAAAAAATAAGGCGAAAACTATAAGCTTTGAACAGGAAGACTTGACTACTCCTAGTATAATTTTATCTAATATTGGTACAGTTGCAGGAAAGTATGCAACTCCAGTTGTTGTTCCACCTTCTGTAGCAATTATAGCTACTGGAATGATCAGGGCAATACCACACGTGGTTGGGTCAGATATTAAGATATGCAATATACTGCCTGTATCTATCAGCTTTGATCATAGAGGAATAACTGGCTCTGACACAGCTCTATTTTTAAAACATTTTATGGCGAATTTATCACTAGATGTAGCTAGTCCAAATTAATTTTGGCTAAAAGATCATTAATTATAACATCTACTCGCTCTGATACAGTTACATCAAAATCAAGCTGATATATATTATCATTTTCATGAGAATAGCACTTAACTGCATCCTTAGTCGTCATAACTATTGGTAAATTATCACCAAAATTTAAATCTTTTCTAGTAAAATAGTGGTGATCTGGGAATGGGTGACTAATAATATTAAAGCCATGCTTTTCTAAAACTTTAAAAAATCTATCTGGGTCAGCAATTGCCGCGACAGCATGGATATCTACCCATGGTTTGCTTTTTAATAAAAACGTCTTACCCGTACTAATATTTGTAATAGATAAAGGATTAATATTCATATCAGATGAGCTAGACTCATTATGAGTAACTATAACATCCACCTCACTAAGGCGTGACAATGGCTCTCTTAGTGGGCCAACTGGTAAACAGTGTCTATTACCTAAGCGTTGATCATTTAATATCAATATCTCTTTATCACGCCCGACCTTATAATGCTGCAGCCCATCATCAAAAATTATTAAATTCACACCCTGTATATTATTTTGTATATATTTAAGTGCCATTTGTCTACTTTTAGCAACAACTATGGGTATTTTTGTTTGCTTAGCTAGCATTACTGCCTCATCACCAAAAATATGCGCTGGAGAGTTACAATTACAAATGTCTGCGTCTTTGTTTAAATTACTTTTATATGCATGATTAATTATAACCGCATTTATTTTTCGCTGCTCTAGCATTCTAGCTATCCATATTATAAATGGACTTTTGCCACTCCCACCTATCGTAATATCGCCAACAATCCAAACAGGAATATTATTATCGGGGCAAAACTGCTTGTATATTTTCTTTCGTATATTAATTGTTAATAAAAACAGGTACTCAAAGGGAACCAGTAATTTCAGATATGTTAATTTTTTATACCACTGCTTAAATATCTTTCTCTGTATTTTTTGAAATATCATATTTAAGTATGGTCTTGTATATTATATAAGCTTGCATAGTGACCTTTTTTTGCAATTAGCTCACTATGATTACCATGCTCAACTATATTACCCTTATCAAGTACATATATATGATCAGCATCTACAACAGTTGATAATCTATGTGCTATTAAAATAACAGTCTTATTTTTACATGTATTTTCTATAGACTGTTTAATATAAATTTCAGATTTTGTATCTAAAGATGATGTGGCCTCATCAAAAATAACTATAGGGGCATCTTTTATAATCGCACGCGCTATAGCCAAGCGCTGCCTTTGTCCTCCTGATAAAAGTTCACCGTCATCACCAATAACAGTATTTATTCCATCTGGCAAATCATCGATAAAATCCTTACATTTTGACTTAATTATCGCAGCCTCTATTTCCTGGTAAGTTGGTTTTTCTTTGCAGCCATAGATTATATTGTCGCATATAGTTCCTCTAAATATTTTTGAATCCTGACCCACATATGTAAATTGATTACGTAAATTTGACAGTCTATATTCGTTTATATTATGGCCATCTAATTTTATTTCACCATCAACAACACGGTATAGGCGCGGCAACAGGTTAACAAGCGTAGTTTTACCAGACCCTGAACTTCCAACAAAAGCTATAGTTTGCCCTGGCTTTATATGAAATGATACATTATGTAATATTTTATTTATTCCATTATAAGTAAAGTTAACATTTTTAAATTCTATCTCTCCACTGATTTCATTAGTGCTATATACACCATCATCTATTTCATTATCCATATCATATAGTTCAAAAATTTTATGCGCAGCGACGATTCCTGCTTGTAGTGGGGCATTTATTTTTGAAAGACTTTTTATAGGTCCTAGTATTCTGGACATAATTACTAAAATAGCAGTGAATCCACCAAGGCTAACGCCACTATTATCTTGAGTAACAAGTATAATGCCAAAAGAGATAGGTGCTGCGATTAATAACTGAACAACAGCACTTGATAAGGAGTTAGAAACTTGTGACTTGACAGATAATTTTTTAATAGTTGCGTTAACATCTGAAAATTTATTCATTTCATTATCTTTTGTATCAAATATACAAACAAGCTTATATGCTGAGGTACTTTGACTTATTACACTTACCATGTCAGCTACTGCATTTTGAGTAAGGAAGCTAATTTTCCTTAGTCTCTTTGATGTGTATTTTACAACTATTATAATAGCCGGGGTAATGAATATAGATACCAATGTTAGTTTCCAACTCAATGAAAACATTACTACTAATAGAAACAAAACCAAAGCCCCATCTCTTATGATTTTTATCATAACTTTAGTAGCAGCAATAGAAACTTGATTAACATTATTTACTATGTAAGCCATGATCTCTGATCTTGCTTTTTTATCATGCACGTAGGCTGGCAAAAAAAGTATTTTATTAAACAATAATTGCCTAATATTCATGATGATACAGTTCGACGCTAAATTCATAAAATATTCAGAAGCAAAAGATATTAGAGCCCTAGCTAAAAATATAATCACAATAAATAAGGGCAGAAGCGCTATAAAAGACGGATCTTTTTTTAATGCCAGTGTATCTATAAAAGGTGCTATATAATAAGCTATGCCTGCATCAATACTTGATGCAAGCAAGGTTGTTACAATCGCAAACACAATATAATGGTAATACTTTTTAGAGTATTTTAACAGCCTTATATAGACTGCAGCTGAATTTATTTTATACATATGTATCTTTATCTATTTCAGTCACTTTTTACTTGTTGTTTCTTGGCAAAATATTGGGCTTCAAAATCAACAGGGCTTAAATACAATGCAGGGAACCCGGCTTTTGTTATAATTTCAGATATATTTTGCCTTATATAAGGGAATATAATACTTGGACAATATGCATTTAATACATGATCTAGCTTATCATCGTCAATCCCGTCTATTGCAAAAGTACCAGCTTGCTGCATTTCAACTATAAATACTGTATTATCCTCTAGTGAAACTTTCAACTTGCAAGAAAGCACTATTTCATAAAGCTTATCTTCTAGTTTACTATGGTCAGACTTAATATCAACTTGTGCTTCAGGCTGCCATTGCTTATCTTTATATGAGCTAATTGGAAGTGGTGCTTCAAATGAACAATCTTTTATATAAAGCGCTACTATCTGAAAGTGTGGTGTCGTTTTTTTATCAGTACTCATGCTAATTCTCCTAATTTGTTAGCCATTTAAAATAAGTTTATTTAACTCTCCAGCCTGTTCCAAGGCCCATAGATCATCAAATCCACCAATATGTTTGTCTTTGAAAAATATTTGAGGGACGGTTCTTCTTTTGCTTTTCTCAAGCATTATTTGATACTCATTTTGGTCCAAATCTACCATTACTTCTTTAAATTCTATATTTTTTCGTTTTAAAAGGTCCTTAGCCCTATCACAATAAGGACAATTGTTTTTGCTATATATTATCATGTCAGTCATTTTTTTTCCTGGTTTTTACGGGGAGCCCATCTTCGATCCAGCTATTAATTCCACCTTGCAAAACAGTTAGATCATCAAGCCCATAGGATTTAAGAATTCTTATTTCCTTATATGATACAGAGCCATTACTATTATATGCTATATATTTCTTTTCAGATTTTTTATTATTACCTACTTTTTTTATCAAGTTTATATTCTGTGCGCCAGCTATATGTGTGTCATTATACAGGTCGACACTTCTTATATCCAACATAACACAGTCTTTATTAGATTTAACAACTGCATCTTGTGATGAAATATAGTTAACACCTAATAACAGTCCAAGAAGTGGCGAATCTTGTTGTGAAAGGAAGTAGCCAACACTTATTGCAAGAAGGTATAAATAATTGTCAGATATAAATATTAGAATATTGTTCATAAAACATACATGAATTAATTAACAGACTATATTAAAACAGAAAAATGAAAATCTATCAAGTGCATAATAATTTCGCATGTTTAAAAACCATAAAAATCAACACCTGCTAACCCATAAAAAAATATTGGTTTTATATAATGGATATGATATCATAAATGAATATTTTTAGTTGCAACACAGGGAAAAGTAACATGAAGTTTAATGGAATTAAATTAGCAAAATATGTAATCACAGCATCTGTTTGCACTACTACCTTAGCAAATGAAGGTATATCAGAAAAACAAATAGAAAGGTTTGCAACAGCAATAACTCAAATAAATCATTACTATATAAAACCTGTAACCTATCAATCTTTATTTGACAGCGCAATAAAGGGTATGCTCACATCACTCGATCCGCATTCAGATTATTTAAGCCCGAAAGATATAAAAGAACTACAAGCATCAACCACAGGTGAATATGCTGGAATTGGGGTTGAGGTAATTCCAGATAATGGATTAATTAAGGTTATAAGTCCGTTTGATGGAACTCCAGCACAAAAAGCAGGGATAAAATCAGGCGATATTATAGTAAAAGTTGGTAATAAACTTATTAAAGACGTAAGTACTGATGAAGCAATAGAGTTAATAATGGGTCCTGTAGGATCAAGCGTGCAACTTACTATATTAAGGGCTGGGTCAGCCGAACACATAGTAATGGATGTGAATAGAGAAATAATTGAGATAAAATCGGTAAAATCAAAGGTGTACAGAAGCAAACTTGGATATACAAAAGTTGCAAATTTTGGCGACACAACCGCAAAAGATGTAAAAGAACAAATACTGGGTATGGAAAAATCTAATAATATAAAAGGAATGGTTATAGACCTTAGAAATAACCCAGGGGGCACGCTAACAGCGGCGATTGAAACATCTGATTTGTTTTTAGATAAACAAAATCTTAAAAATGATCTTATTGTATATACAAGAGGAAGGCTGGATATCGATAACATGGAAGCTTATGCTACACCTGGTGATATATTAAAAAACAAACCTATAGTTGTTCTAATAAATAATGGCTCAGCTTCTGCTTCTGAAATTCTGGCAGGAGCAATTAAGGACCAAAAACGTGGGGTAGTGATGGGAACGCCTTCATTTGGTAAAGGGTCGGTACAAACTGTAATTCCAATAGATTATGAGTCTGCCATAAAACTTACAACTGCTCTTTATTATACTCCAAATGGAATATCAATACAGGCTCATGGAATTCTTCCTGACGTCTATGCACCATATACCAAATTCCCAGAGCAAGAAGCTAAAAACAATATATCAGCAATTCTTGATAATATAAATGAGTCAAGCTTAGATGGGCACATAACAGCAAGCAAAACAGCAGCACAAACAGCTGCAAATCTTGAAAAGAAAGAGAAACAGGCTGAGCTTGCTTTTACAGACTTCCAGCTATATCAAGCTCTTAACTTACTTGAAGCTATGAGTTTAAACAGCAATTCACCAGAGAAAAGGAGTTAAGCATGTATAAATTTATTAATAATATAAGAACGACAATCATAATTTTTTCTGCTAGCATATCTCTTGCAAATAGTTCAATTGCTAATGATGATCAGGTAATAAATTGGGCAACAAATTCTGTAATTTCAACTTACAGCTACAATGCTCTTTCATATGAAAAACAAATGACTGATCTGAGCAGTTTATTTACCACAAAAGGCTGGGAAAATTTTGAGAATGCATTAAAAAAATCTGGGAACTTAGAATCAGTTAAAAAAAACCAACTAGTTGTAACTGCTTATAAAAAGGGGCCAGCAAAAATAATATCTTTTTCTAAGGACAAAAAGAATGATACATGGGTTGTAAAAGTACCTTTAAATGTAACTTATAGAAATGAGTATATAAAAGTAGACCAACAGGTTGAGTCATACGTTACAATTACAAGTAAAAATGATAAAAGCATGCTTATTGAAAATATTAATAGTTCCTTAACTGAGCCAGCTAAAACTATGCAATCGATACCAGAGCCAAGAGCAAATTGTAGTATGGCTACAGCAGAAATAGACTAACTATCTATTTTTCAGTATTAATTATACCATTCGGTACATGACCAACAGCAGTGCTACCCACAGCAGATATGCATTGTTTCTTTTGGTCATCAAAATATATATCAGCCCCAAAGGCCTTCAAAAAAGACCCCTTACTGGTGCCAGCTAAAAAAATAGCTTCATCTACTGCAACTCCCCATGATCTTATTGTTTTTATTACGCGGCTATGAGCTGGCATTGATCTTGCTGTAATCAAGACAGTCCTTATAGGGGGCTCTTCATTATTTTGGGAACTAAATAATTGCTGTAGCTTTGCTAGTTTCAGAAAAAACCCATGAAAAGGGCCTGCTTTTAGTGGCTTATCTGCATTTTCAATCTCACTAGATATAAACTCATCTAGTCCATGTTTTTGAAATATTATCTCTGCCTCATCAGAAAACAAAACAGCATCACCATCGAATGCAATGCGAACCTGTTTATCTGTTTGGTTATTCATACTATCTGGCCATATTGTTGCCGCAGCATATCCAGAATCTATAGCTGATATGACATCATCGGAATTAGCCGACAAAAAAAGATCTGCATTAAAAGATTCTAGGTAACTATAGGGGCTCCTACCTTTTGTAAAAACTGCCCTAGTAATTGGCAAGCTATAATGCTGAATACTGTTTAGTACTCTGAGACCTGTGTCTGAACTATTTCTAGATAGCAAGACAACTTCAACCAAATCTTTATTATCATTTAGCGACAATAGTTTTGATACAAAATTATAACTTGGCCCCTTATCATATGGAACGCTTTCATTTTTAATTTGATGATTCTTATATTCAATCGCGCCTTTTTCAGCAAAAACTTGGTTTGAATCTCGCATATCAAATAACGCTCTTGATGTTATAGCTATAACTAATTTATTTTTATCGGTCATAATTTTCACCCAAACTCATATTGAAGATAGCGAGGAATCCAAAAATCCTTTTCAATTTTTTTCTCAAGATTATTTATATCTATATTTATAGTATTTACATTGTCATTAATAGATGCGGCGGCAACTGCCCGGGCTACTATTTTTGCTAGCTTTATGCTATCGGCGATTGTTGGTAGTAACGAAACATTACTCCCTCCAACCCGTGACATATAGTCACTAATAGCAATACTTGCAGCATATAACATATTGTCAGTTATTACTTTACTTTTTGTTAGCATTGCACCTATACCAATTCCTGGAAAAGCTAAAGCATTATTACACTGGCTAATTTCATAGTTCCTATCTTTGTAAATCACATTTGGAAATGGACTGCCTGTTGCAATCAATACGTTGCCATTAGTCCACGCCACTAAATCTTCTGGCACAACCTCAGCGCAGTATGTAGGGTTTGATAGCGGCATAACTGCAGGCATCTCAACATGTTTAGCCATCTCAGTTATAACCTTTTTATTAAATGCACCAGAAACACCTGATGTACCTATCAAAATAGTTGGCTTTACTTGTGAAATTGTCTCTAACAAACTATATTCACCACTTTTGTTTTTATTCCAATTAACTACCTCAGGTTTAGTTCGTTTATACTTATCCTGCATGGCATTTAAATCGTCTATGCCTGATACTAACAGACCATTTTTATCAATAAGATAGAATAGAGATCGAGCTTTTTTTTCACTAATACCAGACTGGATCATAGCCTTACATATCTGCTCAGCAATCCCAGTGCCAGCGGCTCCAGCACCAAATATAACAATTTTTTGTTGATTCAAGGGCACCCTGGTTATATTTACAACTGATAAAACCGCTGCTGCAGTAATAACTCCTGTCCCTTGGATATCATCATTAAAGCTAAGTATTTTATCTTTATACTTATGCAAATTTTCATATGCTTTTTCTCGGCCAAAATCTTCCCAGTGTAGCAAAACTCCAGGAAACTTTTTCTTTACTGAACTAACAAATTTCTCTATAAACTCATCATATAAATCTCCAGTGAGGCGTTCTCGACGCCAACCTATGTACATAGGGTCTTCTAGTAAATCTTTATTATTAGTTCCTACATCTAAAAAAATAGGGAGTGTTCTACTTGGGTCAACACCGCCACAAGCAGTATATACCATTAATTTAGCCACAGGGATATCTGCTCCCCCTATCCCTTGGTCTCCTATGCCTAGAACACCCTCTCCATCGGTCACGACAATTACATCTATGTCTTCATTGGTACGGTTATCAATCATAGTATCCATAAAGTTCATATCTGGATAAGATATGTATAGACCCCTTGGCATTCTAAACTCATGGCTAAACTCTTTAACAGCAGAACCTACAGCTGGTGTATATATATATGGTAGCATTTCTACCAAATTTTCAACTATCAATGCATAAAAAAGAACTTGATTATAATTCAATAAATTATTAAGGAATATGTTTTTTTTGTACGGTTGCTTATAGCCTTTAAATTGCAGGTAACACCTATTTACTTGTTCTGATAAGGTTTCAACTTTTAAAGGGAGTTTACCTATTAATTTAAAATCCATTCTCTCTTTCATAGTGAAAGCAGTACCTTTATTTAATTGAGGTATAGTTAGCAAAGCCTTCCCAATTAATTTAGTTTCAATAGTATATATACCATCTGTACATTGTATTTTATATTCATCCATTTAACTCTCCTGATACCCATCTGGGTATAAACTTTTACCTTGTGCAGACTTATGCCTATCAACTCTATCAATATCAATATACTTATCTGTTGTGCTTATACTTTCATGCCCTGCATCATCACGCACATGATCTCTTGGCCTAATTTTCACATCTGCAGAAATAGATGTGTGCCTTAGCCAATGAACTGTTGCAGCCATTAAGTCTTCTGCTGCATCAGACTTATTATTTTCCATTAGTGATGATACAGCCAGATCAAAACATTCTTGTACTATTGTCCTAATTTGCCTAATACTTAGCCCATCATTGCTTTTAAAGTTGTGTAGTATAGGCGTATGCTCACCCCTTAAGGGCAAAGGAGTTAGGCAAAGGAATTTGCGGTACCTCTTTAGAGTTTCAAGAAGGGAGTCTGGAACTGCTATTTCCCTCATTTTATTGCCTTTACCTATAACTGTAAGCCACCAAAGGCCATCTTTGTCACGACTAAAGTCACCCATAATTGGTTTATGTAGCTCTGTCGATGCCAATTCTGAAATTCTCAAACCCAGCAGATAAAACATGCTGATTATAAATAGGTGGCGTTCATATTTAGATTCTAACTTGGCCTTAGTCTTGATGGCATCAATGACGTGGTACCACTGAAGATCAGTTAATTTTCTTGTTATATTTTCACTATGTTTTTTAACAATATAACGAGACTTTTGGCGTAGTAATGCAACTGGATTTTTAGAGAGATATCCTTCCTGCAGAAGGTATGTGCAAAAAGTACTAACCCCAGCAAACAAAGCTTTCCGAGCACTATTACTCATTAAATATTCAGAAGTAACATCTATACCTAAATTCATTTGTACTTTCGACTGCCTACTAAGATATGGTCTCCAAGCAATATTTGGCAAATAAATTCCTTCTTTTAATATAAATCTGCTAGCTGACTTAGAAGCTATCATTGACTTAGGCGGGGCGAATGCATATTTAAGATATTCATCGAGCTTATCTCTATCTAAATCATATAACAAAATACCAGCTTCAAACCAACACCACTGCAGCAAACGCTCAACTTCACGTCGATATGACTTGTATGTATCATGTGAAGCGCAGTAGCTTTTTAGAAATCTCTCAGCATAGTCATACTCTATATCTAAACTTAATTTAGAATTATTTTCTAAATAATCAATAACTAACGGTTTAATTTTATCTTGATTATCTATATTGCCAAACAGTGGCTGAGGCACCCTACTCATTGAGATTCTCCTTAATTACATAATGTAAATCAGACAAATCAATAGCACTTAGGATTTCATCAATAACTCCAACGCCATTATAAATCAAGCCAGTGTATAACTGTAATAAATTTGCCCCAGAATTAAGTTTGTCTTTTGCAGATTCAGGGCTATTTATACCACCTACTCCTATAATAGGTATTTTGCTTTCAAGAAAGTTATTTAATAATTTTATTACATTAGTTGATATACCTTGTATAGGTTCTCCACTTAAGCCTCCTTGTTCATAATTATGTGCTGTGTTACGTAAGCAGCTTCTATCGATGGAAGTATTAGTCGCAACAACCCCATCTAACTCATATTCTAGAAGAAGTTTAGAAATGTTCTCAACTTCATATTCAGATAGATCTGGAGCTACCTTAATTGCTATAGGAACATATTTGCCATTTTCTTGCTCAAGCTTACTTTGCATATTTTTTAATGAAAAAAGTATTTTTGATAAGTACTTATCATTCTGCAGTTCACGTAAACCTTTGGTATTTGGGCTTGACAAGTTAATGGTAACGTAGTCAGCATAATTATGTATAACTCGATAGCAATATAGATAGTCATCTACTGCACAATCTAAAGGTGTATCTTTGTTTTTACCTACATTCACCCCTAGTATAGAATTTTTTGTCCTATGCTTTAACTTCTTAGCTAGAGGAACGACACCATTATTATTAAACCCCATTCTATTTATTATAGCTTTTGATTTAGTCAACCTAAATAAGCGTGGTTTAGGGTTTCCGGCCTGAGCTATAGGAGTTACTGTTCCAAATTCTATAAAACCAAAACCTAAATCAAGAATACCGGGAAATGCATCTCCATCTTTATCAAACCCAGCAGCTAATCCAAGTGGGCTTTTAAATTCGAGCCCCATTATATTTTGCTGCAGATTATAATTACTATTTTTTTTAAAGTTCCATATATTATGCTTTATTACCTTTAACACAAGCAAATGCGCTACCTCAGGTGGCAAACAAAACAGAAGTTTTCTTATATAAGCATAGTTATTCATAATTCATAATTACTTTAAACCCTTGTACCAAGCATTAAATTTTAAATAAAATTCACATGCGTTTGTTTCTTGAGCAAAGTGCAGTCCATCACCAAAATCTGCTACTGTTATATTGGAAAGATTTTCTCTAGCCCAAGATATTGTTTTTATAGATGTAGTAAAACCGGGAACTGTATATAACAGCAATTTTGGTATTTTACTCTGTAGTAAAAATTTTGAATATACGTCAACAATATCACTAACCCTATTAGCTTTATTGCCAAATGGGAGCTCATTTACATATTGCAGCAACACCTTTCTACTCTTCTTAGTTATATATGGCCGGCAGTACACCTCATAATCTTCATTATTTAAGCTGTTTAACATTCCTGCTTTTAAGAAATTTGTTAACAAAAAGTTTTCATCAATAACTTTTTTGTAAACATCACTTTCCTGTTTAATCATAGAAATAAATTCAGCAACTGGAAGTGAAAGCTCACTTTCAGAAAAGTTGGTCTTTAAATGTGATTCATAAAACACTAATCCTTTAACATTTTCAGGGTGTAATCTTGCATATTCAAATCCGACAATAGAACCCCATGCATGCATAACTATAGTTATATTTTTCAAAGATAGCTCTGATATAAACTTATGCATATAAAGAATATGATCATCAATCGTATATGCAATATCTGGCTTATCAGACTCGCCCATACCAATCATGTCAGGAGCTATGCACCTACCAATGCTTGAAATTTCAGGTATTATCTTTCTCCACAAATAAGATGAGGTTGGCATACCGTGCAAAAACACAATAGGATCGCCTGAACCAGACTCTAAATAATGAATTTTTTCTCCATATATAGATATGTTTTTTGATAAAACTATAGACTCTTTATCATTGTTTAATTTCAAATTTTCCATATAAATCCTTTTCTTAAATTATGTTAAATATGCCAATTCATACAGCTCTCTCAATATCACAGAAACCACAGAAAAATCTATTGATTTGAGCGCATGTATTTCTGCCAAATTTGATAACCACCTATCTACCGTTGCTTTGTTTTGATCCAACCAAAAACCAATCTGCTTCTCAGGCGTTAGCTTGTGATTATTTAACTCTTGATTCAACTTAATTATAGTTGATGTTATTGCTCGCTGGTGCCTATCTAGGTCAGATTGAGCAGTAACTCTCGCCACAATATCCCAGCGTGATTTAACATTGTAATCATTAATACAACTTCTCAACCAATTTATTCCTAGCTTATCAGACAACTTAAAATAAACTAAAGCAAATAGCTCAACATCAGCAACACCTTCCTTTGATGACTCAATAACATTAAGTATTGGCGATGCAATATGAAAAACAGCTATTTTTTTAGATAAAGATTCATTAAGTCCATTATTTAGCATCTTCTCCTTAACTTTATTAAATTCACTTTTATCACTTCCATCAATAAGCACTGGTATTTTCTTAAGAAGTATTTTTGCATCTCCTGCATAGTACTCTATCATATCTGTAGCGCTGTTTATCCTTTTATTGCGTAAAAGCCAGCGAGTAATACGTCTAATGGTCATTCGAATTGTATTTAATATTTCTAAATATACTTTCGCAGGAATTTTATCATAACTTTCATCAACATCTGAAACTATGCTTTCTATACAAAGTATTTCGCGAGCAGCTATATAACTTTTGACTATATCGCAAGTATTAGCACCCAATTCATCCTGAAGCTGTTGCACAAATGTAATTCCCATTTCTAAAACAAATTGATTGCATAATATTGTAGCTGCAATTTCTTTGTATAAGTAATGTGACTTTAAACTTTCAGCATATTTTTTTGACATTTTTGCAGGAAATGCTTTAAAAACAAAATCCAACATTACTTCGTCATTCATAAAATCACCTTGAAGAATTTCTTCACGCATGATAATTTTACTATATGAAAACAAAACAGAAAGCTCTGGCCTTGTTAAAAACTGACCTATTGTCCTACGTTTTACAAGGGTGCTTTTACCAGGTAAAAATTCAACTTCTAAATCTATTTTTCCATTAGCCTCTTGTTTTTCCATAAAACGCTGTAATAAATCAGCATATTTAGGCATTTGCTCAACTGCAAGGCTAATCGCTATATTAGTTTTAAAGCTGTCATAAAGTACTAATTTTGCAACTTCACTAGTCATTTCTTCAAGCAAATTATTACGATGTTTAAAAGTCAAGTCACCAGAGTCAACCATCTGATTTAGAAGTATTTTTATATTAACCTCATGATCAGAGCAATTTACACCAGAAGAATTATCAATAAAATCCGTATTTACTCTACCACCAGACAATTCATATTCGACTCGACCTAGCTGAGTTACACCTAAATTACCGCCTTCAGCTATAACTTTTGCCCTAAGGTCACAGCCGTTAATCCGTAGCATGTCATTACTGCGGTCTCCCACATCAACATCTGTCTCTTTTACCGATTTAACATATGTGCCAATTCCTCCATTCCACAAAAGGTCTACCTGAGCTTTTAGTATCATTCTTATTAATTCATCAGGTCTCAATCGGGACTCGCTAATATCAAATAAATCAGCTGCTTCTGGAGTTATGGTAATGTATTTAGATGAGCGCTCATAAACACCCCCTCCTTTGCTGATAAGTTTACTGTTATAGTCACTCCACTGTGACCCTGGCATTTCAAATAAACGGCTACGCTCATGTATACTTGATTCTGAGTCAGGGCAAGGGTCTATGAATATATGTTTATGATTGAATGCAGCTATTAACTTTATTTTATTAGAAAGGAGCATGCCGTTTCCAAACACATCTCCAGACATATCTCCAATTCCTACTACCGAGAATTCATTATTTATATCTATATCAATCTCTAGGAAGTGCCGCTTAACAGATTCCCAAGCACCCCGAGCTGTTATACCCATTTTTTTATGGTCATAACCAATTGAACCACCAGAGGCAAATGCATCCTTTAACCAGTACCCATATTTCTCAGATATGTCATTTGCAATGTCGGAAAATGTTGCAGTTCCTTTGTCCGCAGCAACGACAAGATAGGAATCATCACCGTCATGACACAATAAATTATCTGGTTTTACTACCACTGAATCGACTAGATTGTCAGTTATGTCTAGCAAACCTGATATAAAGGCTTTATAACAAATAACACCCTCTTCCATTTGTTCTTGTCGGCTAAAATCAGGTGAAATACACTTAGGGACAAAAACACCTTTTGAACCAGAAGGAACTATTACTGAGTTTTTAACCTGCTGAGCCTTCATTAAGCCCAAAACCTCAGTGCGAAAGTCTTCCTGCCTGTCTGACCACCTAATACCACCCCTTGCAACACTATCAAAACGCAAATGCAAACCTTCAAAGCGAGGTGAATATATAAAGGTTTCATGCTTAGGCCTAGGCAGAGGCATTTCTGTTATTCTGTGCGGCGCCAACTTAAGAACTAAAGTCTTAATCTCTTCTTGTTTATGAACTTGGAAGTAGTTTGTCCGGTCAGTTGCTAAAATAACCTCAACATATTTCCTAATAATCCGATCATCATCTATATTAACTATTTTTTCAAGGTCATTCAGTACTTCATCATGTAACATTTGCACCTGATTACCAGCTATATTTTCATTTACTGGGTCAAACCTCATTTCAAACATTAAGACGATTTTTTTAAAAACCTCTGTATTGTTCAGCAGTGTCTGTTGAATATAGTTTTCACTAAAATTAAATCCAATCTGGCGAAAATATCTTGCGTAAGCTCTCAACATCGATATTTGAAACCAATCAAGGTTGGCATCTATGATCATAGCGTTAAACTTATCGTTTTCAGCCTCGCCATTCCATATCTTTCTAAAACTATCTTGGAACTTTTCATCTAAATCGTCTATGTTTATTTCATGACCTGAAACGTATTTCATTTCAAAATCACTCACCCATACCGTATGCCTAGTGTTAGTTTTAACTTCAAATGATTTTTCTGTAATTACTTTTAAGTTCATGTTTTCAAGTATATGCATAGCATCAGCCAAAGCTATTGGCTTATTCATTTGAAATATTTTTATAGCCAAACAGTTATTCGATACTGTGGCAGGCCTATATACAGATATTTGCAAATCAGACGTGCAAGATAAATTATTAATATAATTCAAATCACTAGCCCCAACCACAGGGGTGTATGAATCCCTGTAACCTGCAGAAAAAGCCCTAGCATACATATTGTAGTATTTTATGCCGTCATGATCACCATACTTGTCTAACAGTTTCTCTAACAGCTCATCCCTCCATGAACGAGCTATCTTTATAATCTTTTGCTCTATTTCATCATAATTATAATCTTTAAAGTTTTGTGAATCGACTCTGATAATAAAATGGACCCTAGCTAATGGTGACTCAGAAAATGATGGGGTAGCAGTTACCTCTAAACCATCAAACTCTTCAAGTAGGATATCTTGTACCTGTATTCGAAGCTCAGTATTAAAATTATCTCGAGGAATATAAACTAGGCAGGAAATAAATCTGTTGAAAATATCCCTTCTTACAAACAGTTTTATTTTACGCTTATCTTGAATTTCCAAGATTCCAAGCGCCATAGAGCACAAATCAGAAGGAGAAATTTGGAATAGCTCATCCCGAGGTAAATTTTTCAGGATATGCAGCAATCTTTTATATGAATGTATATTGTGCTCAAAACCAGACAAACCAATTACATCCTTTACTTTCTTTCTTAAAATTGGAATTTTGCTTGGATCACTATCATAGGCATCAGATGTAAATAAACCTATGAATCTTTTTTCACCGATAACCTTACCTGTGTTATCAAACTTTTTAATACCAATTACGTCCGTATAAACAGGCCTATGTATTGTAGATTGAGTATTTGTTTTTGAGATCATCAGAACTTGTTTTGACAAAGCCATTTTTTGTGTATCTGGCGGTAACTCAGAGTAAAGCCTAGTTACCTTACTATTAGAGTCATCTCTTAATACACCAAGACTAGACCCTTGAACCAAGTACAGACCTTTCTTGCTACCAGATCCCTTTGTATCATATTGACGACACCCCATAAATGTAAAATATTCTAGCAGCCATTCTAAAAACTTCTTTGTTTCAGAAACATCATCAATATCAAACCCTGACTTTAATTGTGAAATTTCATTGATAGACTCCTGCATACTATTTTTCATGGCCTGCCAATCACCAACACACACTTCAACATCATCAACAACCGAGCAGACAGCATTTCTTACTTCCTCAAGCTCTTCTTTTTCACTTAATTTACTAACAAAAAACACAAGAAAAGCTTCCTTGCCTCCTTTATTTGCATTTATTTTTTTTATATTTCCAGCCTCATCCCTATCAACCACTACCCCAGCAAGGTTAGCAATAACATGTAGATTACAACCTAAACGGGTTAGTTCCATTTTAATTGAGTCCACCATAAAGGGCATGTCATCAGTTACCAAGTGAATAACTGTATGTGATGACTCCCAGCCATAGTGCTCTATATTGGGGTTAAAAACATCAACCTTTTTTTGTAACGGTTTCTTTTTTTGAGCCAATCTCCAGTGTGATATAGCTGCACCGAATAAGTTCTCTTCATTCTTAGACTGAATATCTTCGAGTGAAAAGTTCCGATAGTACTCGTCTATAAAACCAAGAAAAGCTTGTTCTTTTTTAACATCAAGTATTTTTTTAGCATGTTCAATAACACTTTTGATTATTTTTTGGCGCTTAGCGCTAACGTTGTTCAATGCCGTCTCCTTGCAAACAGTAACACTCTTATATAATAATTCAATTACCCCAATTTAACAAAAAGAATATTGCTTTTTATGCAAAAAAATTAAGAATTAAACTTCATTGGTAAATTTATGCAATTAAATCATTAATAATTAACGCATCTGGAAACTCAAACAAACAAAAAATAAAAAAACATATAAAAAAGTTAGCCACATTAAAAACATTACATTTTTTCACGAAGAATGCTATACTTGTAGGAGTCTGAAAACAGAGAATAGTTATGAGGATATTACTAGTAGAAGATGACCAGCTGCTTGGTGACGGTATTGCAACAGGCCTAAAAGAAAACAACTACACCGTGGACTGGTTACAAGACGGCCTATCTGCAGTTAAAGCAACAAAGCACGAACACTTTGACATAATTGTTTTAGATTTAGGACTGCCAAAGAAATCCGGGATAGAAGTTCTGAAACATTTAAGGCAAAATAAAATAAACACACCGGTAATTATATTAACCGCTAAAGACACAATTGAAGATAGGGTCGCCGGCTTGGATGCTGGTGCTGACGATTACCTAACAAAACCTTTCGAACTACAGGAACTCTGCGCTAGGCTACGCGCGTGCCAAAGACGTGTAAATTCTTCCATAAATTCTGAAATAATGATAGGCAATGTGAAATTAGACACTGCCTCCCACAAAATGTACATAAACGAAATAAATATGCCTCTATCACGCCGCGAATTTTCTTTAATGCATAAACTTTTAGAAAATCCAGGGAAAGTGGTTTCAAGAGATATTTTGTCGCAATCAATTTATGGTTGGGGAGATGACGTAGATAGCAATGCTATTGAAGTCCACATTCATAACCTTAGAAAAAAAATAGGTAACAGTATTATGTTACGAACCATACGTGGTGTTGGATATATAATCGAAGAATCAGAATGATCACATCAATACGCACATTCCTTTTAGCAAATCTACTTCTCAGCGTAACCTTATCTACAACGCTGGCTATAATTGGAAATGTTTTTTTAGAGCACAAAGAATTCCAGACACATCTAGATTCACAACTTACATTATCTGCATATACCATCCAAGCATTCTTAGATGAAGAATCTAACCCAGATGAAATACAAGAAATACAAGAAAATATAGATCAAGCACCAAATTTTATTGCAAATATAAACTATGACATCAACCAACAAGTAAAAACACTAAATACACTTCTTAAAAGCATACAGTTTCAGGTATGGAACAATGAAGATGAAATGATACTTCATTCGTATGCGGCACCAAAAATAAATATACACAGTAAATCAACAGGCTTTGACATGGTGTGGCACAGCGGGAAGCCATGGCGAACATTTTCTATTGTTGATAATGAAAAAAAAATATTTATTACTGTAATGCAGCGCCATGATTTCAGAATCATACTAGAGAAAAAAATAACTGAAGACTCAATAACTATAATGATAATAATATATCCATTCTTAGGGATGTTAATTTGGTTTATTGTCGGCAGAGGACTACAAAGCATATCCACAACCACACAAGAGCTAAAAGGAAGAAACAGAAACAGACTAACACCACTACCATTAACAAACGTACCTATTGAAATATCACCACTAATAAAAGAGCTAAATAGGCTTTTTGATAGACTTTCTGACGCATTCTTCCGAGAAAAAAGATTTGCCTCAGACGCTGCACATGAATTAAAAACCCCACTAGCGGCAATAAGTGCACAAGCACAAGTTGCACTTCAAGCAAAAAGTGAAGACACTAGAAGACAGGCAATTAACAAGCTAATGTTATCTGTAGAAAGGAGTACACATGTAATTAATCAACTCCTTGTTTTAAGCAGAATGGTACCAGAATCAACAATTTCTGATAAAACAAAAATAAACTTAATCTCATTATCACGCGAGGTCATAGCAGACATAGTGCCTGCTGCATTAAAGAAAAACATAAACATTGAGTTAAATGGCGATAAAAATGAATATTCAATCAATGGTAATCATACTGCAATAGCTATATTAATTAGAAACTTAGTCGATAATTCCGTAAAATACACTCAAAACGGCGGTACAGTAAGCATAAATATCTACACAGTGAAAAAAGAAGTTGTTTTAAATATAAGTGATAATGGGCCAGGGGTGCCTCAAGAGCTAAAGAATAGAATATTCGAAAGGTTCTTCAGAGTTATTGGTTCCAAGGCAACAGGCAGCGGTTTAGGGCTTAGTATTGTAAAGCAAATAGCAGATATACATAATGCGCATATATCCGTAAAAGACAATGAAAGCGAAAAAAACGGGCTTATAATTGAAGTAAAATTTCCAAAAGAAAAAAAATAATACCGCGGTTTATTTTTTTATTTTACTATGCCCCACAAAAGGGTAGAATCTTATAAGTGGTTGTTTTGAAATGGAGATAATTTTACCCACAGAAAATGTGGATAACTTTGTTAATAACAATGTTTTTACACGTCGAAACACCGATAAAACAGGACCTAAAAACACTTTGCGCAATTATTGCACACACATAAAAAATACGTTTATTAACAACATGATAGAAAGATGGAAGAGATAGAGAAACAGCAAAAAACAAAATCAACAAACAAAACCAATCTGCTCATTAACACAGAAGAGTATTGCCTGTTAACATTATCTCAACATAAAGCCAATTATTATATGAATTATATAATAAAAAATAATAATATAGGCAGCCCCACTTTTTTTGAAACTCCAAATGTCATTCAAATTTCTACATGGTTACAAAATCAATATAAAACTCTAAAAAATAGAAAAGCTATAGTTAATCCACAGCAAAAATCACTAATCATAATGGGCATTATAAAAAATGACAATCCGACCATGGATCATGGTACAGTTATTAAATTGGCGCAAAGCCTAAATCAAACATTTAATCAACTAACACTAATGATGATCCCTCAAGCCGCAATTAAAGACCACTATATAACAGACACTAAAACCTGTGCAGAATATTTAAATGCGTACGAAAATGCCCTGTTTAGAGAAGGTTTAATTGATAATATCAGCCTAGCAAATGAAGTTATACAGGCAATACAAAATAAAACAATAAAACTAAAGCATAAAATAATATTTGACAGTATTACTGATATTCCAGCGCTGTACTACAACCTGTATATGGAAATATCAAAATATGGTAGCGCGCTTAATATCGATCAAAAATATAGTAGTAAGTTATCTCACCATAAAAGCTTAGATCGATTTCATGCAATACATGATTTCTTAGAGTGGACTAAAACCTTAAATAAAGATGCTAAAATATGCCTGTCAATTCCCAACTTACAAACAAACATTACTGAAATTAAGAGAAACATATCCAATCTCATTGGTGTAAAATCCCAGGATACAGAATATATATCAGTATGCAGTAATAATAAAATCTCAGATAAACCGATAATTAAATCAACTTTGTTATTATTAGAAATAATAAAACCACAACTAAAAATAGAGGCAATAATATCCCTTATTAAAAACCCATATTTATTTAATGAAAATCTAGAAGTTAAACTAGAACTCTTAGAAAAGTTAAAAGATATAGAGTCTAAAAATGAAGTTTATATCAGTACTGAAAAAATTATTAATGAATTATATTGCTATGAGGATGAGAAGCCAAATGTAATAACCAAAAATCTTATTGATTTATTTGAAAGTATAGCAAGCTTGCCGGAAACACTTAGCTTACATGAAATGCTTATTAGCTTTAATAGCTTACTTGAAATAGCATCCTGGCCATGCTCATATAATGACGAGGATCTTACTGCTTGCAACAAATTTAAAGAAATTACCGGCAAAACTAAATATTATAGTTATTATCATAAGCCCGATAACATTGAAACTATTACGGCTACATTTACTTCTTTAATTAGCAACTATAGAATGTTAAAAGACAATCCAAATGCAAAAATCCAGGTCATAGACATTAATGAAACTCTAAACAGAGATTTTACACATATTTGGTATGCATATTTAGATGAGAAAAACTTTCCATGTAAAAACCAATTTTCAAATGCTATACCTCCTAGCATATGTGATAAGTATCAAATAGCATATGGAATGAATAATAAAGCAATTCAAGTATCAACAAGGCTAATAGAGCAAATAACATCAAATACAAGCAACACCGTATTAAACTATAATAGTGAGGATTCTGGCCTTAGACTAAATCCTAGTAGTTTTATTACAAAGTACTTAAATGATAACAATAAGCTAGAATTAAACACAACTAACTATAATTACTATCCAAACAGAAATAAAAGACCACATTTGCAAATTAGACAAAAAAGCAACCATCTACCACTAGCAAATAATGAAAATAGAATTGGAACCTATCATCTTAAGGAGCACCAAACCTGCCACTTTAGAGCATTTTCCAAGTATCGGTTAAAAGCATCAGATCAAGATGCACCCGCATTAGGAATTAGTAATAAAGACAGGGGCATTGTAATCCACAATGTACTACAAAGCATATATAATAAATATAGGTCATCCAGTGAATTAAAATTACTGGTTCACAACCATGATTATTTACACAAAATAATTAAGGACCATCTAACAACATTCATCTATCATAAAAAATTTTCGGCAAATAAAAATTATATAAAAACCGAAGTAAAAAGTATATTTAATATAATATTAGAATATATTAATATAGAGTTACAACGCCCAAATTTCACAGTTGATTCTTTAGAGAAAAAACTGTCGATAACAATAGATAATATAGAAATAAATGGCATAATAGATAGAATTGACAAAGTTGATCATAATTATATTTTAATAGATTACAAAACCGGAAAAGCCAACCATAGCTCTTGGTTTGGAGATACAATTTCAGACCCTCAACTTCCTATTTATGCTTTAAGTTACAGAAATAAAGCAGCGGCAGTAACATTTGCAAAGCTTAACAGCATTAAAGTAATTTATTCAGGTATAGCTCTTCCTGAATATCAATTTTCAGATATTTCAGTGAAATATAAGGATTACTTTGAAAACTGGAGTGAACTGGAAACATACTGGTTTGACAGCATAACTTCCATAGTTAAATCATATCAGACTGGCTCTACAGCATTAACTGTAAAAAAACCTAACACAACCTGCATAAAATGTACTTATCAAAGATTATGTAGGATTTGGGAGCAACCTACTGAGAACCAAGGCAATGAATAAACCTAACGATTACAAAAAACGAGAAGAGGCACTAAATATAGAACAATCCTATCTTATACAAGCCCCAGCAGGATCAGGGAAAACTCACCTCCTAATTTCGCGTTATTTAAAATCTCTGCTTACAATAGATGATTCTACAGATGAAGTTTTGGCAATCACCTTTACCAATAAAGCAGCGCAGGAAATGCGAGATCGTGTTTTATCGTTATTAAATAAAACATCAGATATCACTTGTTCAAATGAATTAAATGAGCAGGAAAAGCTTGCGTTTGAAGTAAATAAACTAGACAAAGCTAAATCATTAAATTTACGTAATAACCCAAACAGCATTAGAATCATGACAATAGATGCGTTATGTAATAACATTATACAAACAAGCAATGTTTCCTCTGCTTCTTCGTTTAATTACAAAATAAACTCAAAACCATATGAAATGTATGAAGAAGCTGTTATAGAATTATTATCCAGTTATAATGATAAACCCTGGTCAGATTCAATTATAACAGTTTTAGAATATCTAAATAACAACTATAACAGACTTATTGACCTACTAATCGAGTTGCTTCAAACAAGGGATATATGGTTACCTTACGTTTTATCTGAGTCAGACCCTAAAAAAAATCTGGAAAAATTAGAAAAAAATCTTACAGACAGAACAACAGAGATGGTAAACTATGCAATAAATACGATACCAGAGAAAAATATTTTTGAGATTGAAACCTGTCTTAATATATATTTATCAAGCTTAAAGCTAGATCCTATAAAACTAGACTCAGAAAGTTTAAAACAAACATCCACTTGGATTCATCTTTGTAATTTAATTTTAACAAAACAAAATAAAGTTAGAAAAACTGCAACTAAAGATTTAGGAATAACTGCGCCTAGCTCAGTAAAAAATTTGGATGACAAGCAAAAGCTTAAGCAGCAAAAAGAATTAATGCAAAATATGTTTTATGAGGTAGGCATAAACAAAAATTTTATTTCCGCACTTTGTATGCTAAGAAACTCACCACCGAGCAACTATACTGAGGATCAAGCAAAAATACTCTCATCATTATTAACACTACTACCTGTCGCTGTTGCTTACCTTAGCATAACTTTCAAAAACAAAAACAACTGCGACTTTACAGAGGTTGGGATAAAATGTAATGAGCTCCTAGGAAGTAAAGAACAACCATCGGACCACTGTCTTAAAACAAGCGAAAATTTAAAACATATACTAGTAGATGAATTTCAAGATACGTCTCTAATTCAGCTAAATCTACTAAAAAAACTCATCATCTGCTGGGAAGAGAGCGATCATAAAACTTTATTTTTTGTTGGCGACCCAATGCAATCCATCTACAAATTTAGGCAAGCTGATGTAGCTATTTTTACAAGCTTAATAAATAAAAATCTGTTGAATATAAAACTTAACTACATAAACCTAAGCTGTAACTTTAGAAGTTCAGCTACTGTAGTAAACTGGGTTAATAATGTTTTTTCACAATTATTTAATAAAAATTATTTGCCTAACTCAGGTAACGTTCCATTTAATGAAGCAATAGCTGTTAAAAGTTTAAATGAAGAAAAAGTAAAACTAACAATTTTAGATCCAAAAGATAAACCACACCAAAACAAGGTAATAGTTGATATTGTTAAAGAAATAATTAATGTTAAAGAACAAAGTATTGCAGTTTTAACTAGGTCACGAAGTCATTTAAAGCAATTGGCACATGAACTTAATAGTAACGGCATAAGTGTTATATCCCAAGATATGGAGCCGCTGCACAAAACATATGAAATAATAGATATTGCCAACCTAAGCCTAGCTTTAAATAACCCACTAGATAAAATAAGCTGGCTTGCATTACTATCATCACCATGGATAGGCCTATCAAACAAAACAATACATACAATTGCTAATTATGATAAAAAATTATCAATATACAGCATCATTAGTACACAAGACATTGAAATAGATAAAGAATGTAAACTACGATTAAGCTATGTGCTACCGATTATAATTAATGCAGTTAAATCATATGGCACATCTTGCCCTGCAAGACACCTAGAAAAAACATGGTTACAATTAGGTGGCGCAGAACTAATAAAAGATAAAAATATAGCCGCAACTATTGATAGTTTATTTAACACACTGCACCAAGATAATAGCCTGCCTAACTCTTGGTATAAATGGCAACAGCTTTTAGCCAGCAGCTATGTTAAAGCCACACCAACTCCTGGCCAGCACATCCATTTGCTAACCATTCATAAAGCGAAAGGTCTAGAATTTGACCATGTTATACTGCCATCATTTAATGAAAAACCAAATACAAACAAAAGTAAGCTGCTTAACTGGCACAATAGTATAAACAAAGAGCTAGACTTGGTATTAGGTCCAATACCTAAAAATATAGACGATAATTCTAAAATTCATAATTACCTGAAGCAATTAGATAAGATTCAGACAAAAAATGAAAATCTACGTGTTTTATATGTGGCTGTAACCAGGGCAAAATTGTCAATTAACATTATTGGAGCTGCAAACATTGATGAACAGATTAATAATAATAGTTTTTTTGCAGAAACCTGGGGCCTAATAAAAAATGATAAAAATACTAAAATTGACATAATAAAACAGGTAAATATTTTAGATGATCATAGCAACGACATTAGCATGGAAAGTAAAATATTATCTACAGACACACTTAAGTTATTAAATAAAAATATAATATCCAACTCTAAGCCACAACCCCTTATATTCAATATTTTATCTGACAATAAAAAAATTATTTTAGGAAAAATAATTCACTCTTATATAGAAAAAATAGCCAATTTAAATATAGAGATAGAACACTTAAACTTAAATGTGATCTGTAAAAACTTATATGTAGAGCTAAAAGAGCATGGTATAAGTAAACATGAAGCACTTAGTTTCAAAGAAAAAACATTAGATATTTTAGAAAAATGTATTAACGACAAAAGGCTTCAAGATATTCTTGATATAAAACATGTAGATGCAAGAAATGAATATTCAGTTGCTACAGTTGAAAACTCTATTATAAAGAGGCACATTATAGATAGAACACACATTGACAGCGATGATGTGCGCTGGATAATTGACTATAAAACAACATCATCTCCGATGGATGATATTTCTTGCTTTTACGAGTCTGAGCAAAAAAAACACAGCTTACAACTTGAAAGATATGCTCAAATATTTAACCAAGAAAATAGAAAAATAATGTTAGCAATATACTACCCTTTATTTGGAGGATACTTTGAATGGGAGTATAAAAGTAACTTATCAACTACATCAAGATTATAAGACACATGTTTTTGTGGTCAATAAATATTAATCTAATGTTCCTCTATACCTTGTTATTGCAAGAGACAATGCAATCACAGAAAACATAAAAATAGATAACACTGATGGCATAACTTGCATTAGGGTTGCTCCTTTTAACATAATTCCCCTTACAATTACTAGGTAATGCGACAATGGTAATAAATCACCAATTAACTGAGCCCATTGGGGCATACCTCTAAAAGGAAAGAAAAACCCAGAAAGCATTAATGATGGCAAGAAAAAAAAGACAGAACAAACCGATGCTTGTATCTGAGTTCTAGCTACAGTAGAAATTAATAAACCCATAGATAAATTGGCTACAATATAAGGAAAACTAGCAATAAGAAGAGCAAATATACTGCCTCTAATAGGAACTCCCATAAGTATAAAACCAACTACAATTATAATTAATATTTGAATATATCCTACTAACAAATATGGAGTCATTTTTCCCAGTATTATTTCTAATGGAGTTGCAGGTGTGGCTAAAATAAATTCATGTGTCCCACTTTCATATTCTTTTGCTAATGCCATAGAAGTTACCATAACCAACGTCATTGTCAAAATAACTCCTATAAGACCAGGGATTATATTCCAACGTGTCAAAGCCAAAGGATTATAATGAGCATGAACTAATAATAAAGAACCAGGTTTGTTTTTTTTCAACGCAACCACACCATTTTTCAAAGGGCTGTAAAGATTACTGGATATATGTTCTAGAGCAGTTATAGCACTAGAAGATGCAACAGGGTCAGTCGCATCAGAATCTACTAGTACAACAGGAGGTCTCCCTCTTACTAAATCACGACTAAACCCCCTTGGTATATTAAGAATAAATTGTATTTTACCTCTTGTTAGTTGGTCATCTGCCTCTTGATCTGTATAAGTATTTGGCATTATTTTAAAATAATTACTAGCCGCAGCTGCAGCAATATACTCCCTGGAATAAATACTTTGGTCATTATCAATAACTACAGTTGGTAAATTAGTGGGAGTCATATTAATTGCATAACCAAATAATATAAGCTGTATTAAAGGTGTACCGATCATCATCCCTATAGTTGCAGGATCTCGTGTCATTTGACTAAATTCTTTTGTCATAATTGCTGACAAACGGCGAAAGCATAAATGAAATTTATTTAAAAAATCAATCATTATTATCGCCTACCATATAAATAAAGGCATCTTCTATAGATGAATCTATTTTAGAAATACATATATCTTTTTTAGAAGCATAAGGCCTAAGAGCTGTAATTATTTTTTCTTCATAAGGGCTACTAACATGTAAACTAAGCCCAAATGCTACGACATCTATACCTATAACTGACCTTAATTCAATGGAAATATCCACCACATTTCCAGTTACCAAATAAGTCTTTAAATCTAAAGAATCAATTATTTTTTGCTCTGTACCCTCTATTAACAGCTTCCCAAATGAAATATATCCCAGTTTATTACATCTTTGCGCCTCATCCATGTAATGAGTAGTTACTAGAGTAGTTAAACCATCTTTACTTAAGTCATATATAATGTCCCAAAAATCACGTCTTGAACGAGGATCTATCCCAGCTGTTGGCTCATCCAAAAGTAATAATGCAGGGTTATGAACTAAGCAAGCGGCTAAAGTTAACTTTTGTTTCCACCCACCAGATAAGTTGCTAGCTATCTGCCCCATTCTGCTAGTTAACCCAAAATCACCCATAACTTCTTTTATACGGTCTTCATAATTTTCAACTTTATATAACTTTGCAACAAAACGAAGATTTTCGATAACAGATAGATCTTTATATAAGCTAAAATATTGAGGCATATAACCTACATGTTTTTTTATCTCAGATGATTCTTTAACAATATCATAACCAAGACACTGCCCACTACCTGAGTCTGGGGTTAAGAGCCCACAAAGCATTCTAATCGTAGTGGTTTTACCACTTCCATTTGGACCTAAAAAACCAAATACATCTGACTTCCTAACTTTTAAGTCTATGTTATCTACCGCTTTTAAATCGCCGAAATCCTTGGTAAGACCTGATACTGTGATTATATCGTCCATAAACCTATCTATTCCATATAATTGTTACTGGCTGGCCTAGATTAAACTCAGATGTTATATTTTTTTCAAGACTTGCCTTTACTAAATAAACAAATTTACTTGTGTTATCATCAGCATAAACCATTGGCGGCGTATATGTAGCCTCAGAACTTATACTTGTTATTGTTGCATAATATTTTTTATCACTTCCAAGCGTATGAATTTCAATTTTCATACCAACTTTAGCTTCTGGCAATAAATATATAGGCAAATAAAATCTAACGTAATAATCGTTTGGGTTTACAACACTAACTACAGGTTGCATTGCAGAAACCCACTCACCTACACTGTAATAGGTGTCGAGCACATACCCCGAAACTGGAGCTTTAACTTCCATTTGCTGTAATTTAGATTTTATTTTTGCTAAATTGAATTGACTTGATTTTAGCGCTTCCTTATTAGCAGAAATTAATTCTGACCTGGATCCTAACTTAGCATCCTCATAATTTGCTTTTGCTTCATCTAGTGCTCCATCTAATCGAACAACCTCCTGTTGGTCATTATCATAAGTTTCCTGATCTATTGCTCCTTTTTCTTTTAACTTTATTGATCTGTCAAAACGTTTTACTGAGAGGTCATAAAGTGCCTGCGCCTGTTTTATTTGAGACTTTAATGCCAACATTACTGTATCACGCTGACCTGATTCTGAATCTAACAATAATGCCTTTGAACGCGCATATTCTGCCTTTAACAAACCATATTCATTTTCAGCGACCATATCATGCAACTTATATAATAATTGCCCGGCATTAACCTCATCTCCAGTTGCAACTTTTAAATCGACTAATTGTCCAGATACAGGAGAGTTTAGGTAAACAGGCGTAGAATCAACATAACCTTGAAATGTATCACCACCAAAACGGCATGAGCTAATGAATAAATAAATAAGAATCATATATACATGTTTTTTTATCATTAGTAATGACCTCCTGTCATACCATACTTAAAATGGCACTCCACTATGAACTCGAAAGAGACTATCCGTACTATCTATTAATTGTGCCTCATATTTAGCAAATAATAAAATCTTTTCTTCAACAGAATCATGACTAAAATATTCTTTTGCAATATCTATAAAAAGTAAATAATGGCGCCATTCAGAATGACAAAGCCTTCTGTAAAAATCGGCTAACTCCCATTTCGAGCAGGTGCTAAGAGCTGCAAAGCGCTCGTAGGATCTAGCTTCAATAAAAGCCGCTAACACTAATTGGTCTAAGAATCGTTCTTCGCCTGAGGAAGCAATTTTTTTATATAAAGATGAGGCATACCTAGATGCCCTAATTGGCTTGTACTCAACACCACGTTTTCTTAATATGGCCACGACCATTTCAAAATGGCGCAGCTCTTCACGCGCTAACTTTGGCATATTTAATATTATTTTTTCATATTCTCCATAACTATAGAGCATACTTATCGCAGATAAAGCTGCCTTTTTTTCACATAATGCGTGATCAATTAATAAAATATCAATATTTTTTAGCGCATAATCAAGCCAAGCATCAGATGTTTTACTCAACAAAATTTTTGGAAACTCAAATTTAACATCAATCATAAAAAACTCAAAAAACTGGTAAACACATGCCTTATTAAGATAAGATATATTGGGATCATATTCAACAATGGATTTAAAATGGCTAAACTTCTAAGATTAATCTTATTTTCATTATTAATATTAACGTCTGTAAGTGCACATCAAATGGAAAAAGAAAAACCACAAACTAAAGTGGAAATAATTTTTTTTCAACATAATTTTGATACTGATTACAATGATATTGATCAGTATAGTAGGTATGACAACACATACACAAGCAACGATATAAAAGACAAACTTTATTCCCATTACAATATAGAAAACATATTCTTAGCTAACAAAGCTCTATTAAGTATTGAAAGAGCTGAGAACACACTCACTCCCTTAAAAGAAGAAGTTGACAGTGATATTCTACATCCATACATAGGCATAATGGCAGGATATAATAACTGGAATAATTTTTCAAAAAGAGAGCTACTGCCAAATTCAGAAAAAGATCTATTAAAAGTAGAAAAAAAATTAGTGAATAATTTTAAAAACAAAGTCATATTTCATATAGTTTTGGAAATAGATACAAATACTAGCGAGAAGCAAAATAAATTTATTTTAGATAGCAACACATTAAGTAAAGATGACTATTTTGACAATATTCAAAGTAAGTCAAAAGGAAACCTTTCTATAAACATATCCAAAAACATAGATTTTGAAACGAAAATAAACATATGCGACAAGAATATTTCAGAATACTTCACTGCTAAGCGACGTATGAAAAAAGAGCAGCTTAATTACATTGATGGCAATAAATATGGCATGTTTGTTTTTGCAAGTTCAATAAACAAAAATTAAGAGAACTGGTAATATGTCTCGTTTTTTTTAATCATACCTAAATCTGATCTTGCGGAATACTCAATAAGAGACTCATCATTTTTAAGAGACTCCACTTCAAATGACATTGCTAAATTACCTGCAACTAAATTTTTATTTATAGTTTCTTCTTCCCTAACAAGCCCTTCCAAATACAGAAGTCTATTAAAACCATTTTCTGATAACCAAATTTTATAGCTTAAAAACATAAACACGCAAAATAATATAACAATTAGCACACTATTAAAAGTTATTTTAAGCATTGTTAACCACACTTTTTTTAATATAATTAGATAATTTTTTAGCAACAGAATCATTGTAACTAGGCGACAACTCTTGTTCAATTTTAAGCAGCCTATTATATTTAGCTAGGCGTTCACCTCCTCGCGGCGCACCTGTTTTTATTTGCCCTGATCCCGATGCAACAGCCAAATCAGCTATCAGGTGATCACAAGTCTCCCCTGACCTATGCGAAATCATTATATTATAGTTATTCTTCCTAGCCAATCCAATTGTAAGTAATGCCCCTGTCAGGGTTCCCACTTGGTTTGGTTTTATCAAAATAGCATTAGCCAATCCATTTTCTATGCCTTTTCTTAGAATCTTTGCCTGAGTCACAAATAGATCATCACCAACTAACTGAATTTTTTCACCCAAAGCTTTTGTTAAAAGCTTCCACCCTTCGATATCATCTTCTGCCATACCATCTTCTATCGATATTATAGGGTACTTTTCCACCATCGCAGTAAGCTGCTCACACCATTGACTAGAAGTATAAACCTTATTATCAGCCGAAATTTTATATTTCCCTGAATTATAGAATTCAGATGCAGCAACATCAATAGCCAAACAAACATCACTACCTACTTTGTAACCGGCCTTAGTAATAGCTAGTAATATCAAATCAAATGCCTCACTCACACCACTCACATTTGGAGCAAACCCGCCCTCATCTCCAACGCCGGTAGATAAACCTTTATCTATTAGGATGCTCGCTAGCATATGATATATTTCAGCACCTGCTCTTAAGGCATCTGAAAAAGAATTAAATCCCACAGGAACTATCATTAGCTCTTGTATATCCAAATTATTAGAGGCATGCTCACCACCATTTAATATATTCATAAATGGAACTGGCATTAAGTATGAACTTGAGTCACCAACGTATTGATAAAAACTTAATCCAGAATTCTTTGCTGCAGCTTTTGCCACAGCTAATGAAATTGATAAAATAGAATTAGCACCCAACCTGCTTAAATTAGCAGTTCCATCTAGGCTGAGCATAATATCATCAATTTCTTCTTGTTTTGTTGGATCCATACCTATTAACTTTGGTGCTATTTGATTGTTAATAATATCAACTGCATTAAGAACGCCTTTACCACCATACCTACTAGGATCTTTATCTCGAAGCTCATAAGCTTCCATAGCGCCAGTTGAAGCACCTGATGGAACTGATGCGACTGCAATAATGCCATTATTAAGACGGCAATAACATTCTATGGTAGGATTGCCTCTAGAATCCAATATTTCAAAACCTTTAATCGACTCAATAAAAACCATACTATTTACCTATTAACAACTTTCAAGCTTATACTTTTCTCGACCTTGCACTTGCTCATGAATTCTAAGCAAAATTTCAAGCTGATCCTTAACTTTATGCAATGGAATCGAGTTAGGACCATCGCTAAGAGCTTTATCAGGGTTTGGATGTGTTTCAAAAAATAGCCCATCTACGCCAGCGGCAACTGCTGCCCTTGACAGCGTTGGTATAAACTCTCTCTGACCAGATGATTTAGTTCCGCCTGCTCCAGGCAATTGTACTGAATGAGTCATATCAAATACAACAGGGGCACCTAAGCCACCCATTATTGACAATGCCCGCATATCTACTACAAGATTATTATAACCAAAAGTAGTCCCCCTCTCAGTTAACATTATATTTTTATTACCTGTTGAATAAGCTTTATCTAAAACATTTTTCATATCCCATGGAGACAAAAACTGTCCTTTTTTTATATTTAAAGGCAGCATCGTGGCAGACGCATTAATTACTAAATCTGTTTGCCTACATAAAAATGCGGGGATTTGCATTACATCAACTACTTCAGCTATAGACTTAACTGAATCTGGAGTATGAATGTCAGTCAAAATAGGAACCCCAAGTTCTTCCTTTATTTTAGCTAATACTTCTAGGCCCTTATCATATCCAAGACCGCGAAAACCTTCAACTGAAGTTCTATTTGCCTTATCTATTGAAGCTTTAAATATAAAGTTAACTCCTAAACTAGTAGTAACTTCTTTTAGCTGCTCTGCTATTTGCATAGTTACAGCCTCACTTTCAACCACACATGGGCCTGCTATTACAAATAATTTCCCACCAGAACCTACTTTAAACCCACAACAATTCATAATTTAACCTCTTATTTAATCTATTAATTACTTTATTTTAGACCTGCTTTTGCTATATTTCATCGCAGCTTTGATAAATGACACAAATAATGGACTAGCATTTTTGGGTGTTGAGGTGAACTCAGGATGGAACTGACACCCTATAAACCAAGGGTGGTCCTTCATCTCAACTATCTCTACTAAATCATCCACTTTTGACAACCCAGAAACAACCATTCCTTGTGAAATTAAATCAGCTAAGTATGCTTCATTTACTTCATATCTATGCCTATGCCGCTCTTTAATTTCTAACTCATTGTAGATGTCATGGACCTTAGTCCCTTTAACTAATTTAGATTCTTGTGCTCCCAGCCTCATTGTGCCGCCCATATCACTTTTTTCATCACGCACTTCAGTTCTACCGCAAGATGATGCCCATTCTGTAATTAAACCAACTACTGGGGCGCTAGTATTCGATGAAAATTCTGTGCTATTAGCATCATTCAGCCCTAAACAGTTTCGAGCTAGTTCTATTACAGCAACCTGCATACCAAGACAAATACCAAAATATGGTATTTTATTTTCTCGGGCATGTTGAGCTGCTTTTATTTTTCCTAAAATACCTCTATCACCAAATCCACCAGGCACTAAAATAGCATCAACATCATGAAGCATTTGGCTTCCTTGCTTCTCTAACTCTTCAGCATTTATATATTTAATTTCAACTTTTGCACCAGCATATATACCACCATGCACCAATGCTTCATTAACTGACTTGTATGAGTCTGTTAAATTAGTATATTTACCAACCATAGCCACTACAACAGTATTGTTATTAGCCTCTTGCTTTCTAATTATTTTAGTCCAATCATCTAAATTTGTTTCACAGGTTTTAAGTTCAAGATGTTTTGCCAATAATGCGGTAACCCCTTGGGACTCAAGCCACAAAGGTATTTTATATATATTATCAACATCGACTAGTGATATCACAGCTTCAGGAGGAATATTTGAATATAATGAGAGCTTACTTCTATCTTTCTCCAGCATTTCTTTTTCAGAGCGACACATCAAAATATCAGCTTGTATTCCTATAGAACGTAGTTCTTTTACTGAGTGCTGGGTTGGCTTAGTTTTTGATTCACCTGCAGAAGCTACATATGGCAATAGAGTTAAGTGTATGAACAATGTATCTTGTTTGCCTATATCCATACGCATTTGTCTAATCGCTTCTAAAAAAGGCAGTGACTCTATATCACCAGCAGTACCGCCAACTTCAACTAAACAAATGTCTACATCTTTTGCAGCTCTATGAATAAATGCTTTAATCTGATCAGTGATATGAGGGATAACCTGTACTGTAGCACCTAAATACTCACCTTTTCGCTCCCGACGCATGACTTCTGCATACACCTGACCGGTAGTAATATTATTTTGTTTTTTCATGACCGTTGAGACAAATCTTTCGTAGTGGCCTAAATCCAAGTCAGTTTCTGCACCATCATCTGTAACAAAAACCTCGCCATGTTGAAAGGGGCTCATTGTGCCAGGATCTATATTTATATATGGATCTAACTTTAAAAAACCAACTTTATAGCCAGCAGATTCGAGCAATGTCCCCATCGATGCAGAACCAATACCCTTGCCAAGTGACGATACTACGCCGCCTGTTATAAAAATAAATTTTTGCATAATCATATTACCTAGAATATATAAATAACGTATATTATGATAACAAAGTTATTATATATAACAAAGTATTTTTATTTGATACTAGTCTAAAAATTATCCTTTATTGTCAGAAGATTACTTTTAGATAATCCTTGTAGAGAGACCTCGCTACCTTTATTGTCATCTGATTGTGCAATTTTAACATTATTACCGCTGCTAAGATGTGCTTTCCAATAAACAGAGTCAGCGCAACTAGGTGAGCTACATGCATACATCATAATCGTAAGCTTATCAATGATCCCTCTATAACTTATAATAGTATACTTAAATTCTAGTGGTGCTGGGCTTGCGTCTTGCATAACATGTGACAAGTCAAATTCTATTGTCCCTCTTGAGAGCGGTGCAATAGAACTTGTAAATTCATATGTGGCATCTTCTCTATTATAGTATTCATATGGAACCATTTTAAAGTTAGTAGATAAATTTTCTACTTTTAATGTACTAGCTGTCACAAAAGATGAAATTAATGCTAAAAAAACAAGAATACACTTCATATTAATCTCCACTGCTTACGTTCTTTAATATTATCCTATCATCTGAACCATGTTTTTCATCTATTCCTGCCCCATTAAACCAACCGGTATGATTAGAAATATATACCTCACTGGACTTATTTAAAGTTGCACCCCATGAGTCACCAAAATTATAAAAATTAAAACTATCTACCACCCTATCATCACAAGTTACATAGTAATATAGATCAAAAAACTCATCAACATTATAAGTCACTACAGAGGAGCTATTTGCTGCTATTGTTTTGTCAGAAGTTAATGCTGTTTCGGCTGATCCAACCCCTGTCAAACTCCTATCTAGCCTACAAGAAGAGTCATTTTCTATTGTGATTTCAGCAGCGCACAAGCTAGCAGAAATAAAAAGTGCTGCAAGCATGCCTGCGTGTTTATAAAACATAGTTCTCCCTAATTAAAGTATACACAAAATCAACGTATCATATTAAAAATATAGTTGCAACATAAACACTAAGCATTTGAAATAAAGCAAGGTTAATATTATACTATCATTTTAATGCAGATAAGTAATATTAGTTATAAATATATAGGAGTTAATATGTCGCAGCTAGCTGGAATAATGATAAGCACAGTCTTAATTTTAATATCTATAGCTATCGCCACGCTAATTATAAAACAAATGATAGAAAAACTAATAACAAACCAACAAGCAAAAAACAGCAGCATGGAGACTATTTATTCGCATGTTAGCGACTTACTATCACGCCAAGAGAAATCTCAAATAGACCAAAATGCTAAAAACAATGAGCAATTCCACAGAACAATGTCAACCCTACAACAAAGCATAAAATTAGGCCTAGATGAAATAAGGAAACAATTACAACTAACCCTAAAACAAAACAGCGACTTTATCGAAAAGCAAATGCAAAACCTAACTAAAACCACTGAAAATAAGCTTACCGACATTGGCGGACAAGTTGATAAGCGCCTTAATGATGGCTTTGAACAAACAACTCAAATATTCCAGAATGTCATTAAAAGATTAACTATAATTGATGAGGCGCAAAAAGAAATTGTAAAATTATCTGGGGATGTCGTAAGCCTCCAAGATATACTAAATGACAAAAGATCTAGGGGAGCTTTTGGTGAAGTGCAACTAGTTGCGCTAATTAGAAACCTAATCCCAGAGAATAACTTCAAGCTTCAAGCTACCCTATCGAATGGCAAACGAGTTGACTGTCTCCTATTACTACCTCAACCTACAGGATCAATATCCGTTGATGCAAAGTTTCCGCTAGAGAACTATAAAGCACTTATAAATAGCCAAAGCACAGATAGCAATCATCAAAATCTGCGCTCTCAATTTCGCCAGTCGGTGAAAAAACACATAGACGACATTGCGTCTAAATATATTATACCAGGGGAAACAGCTGATGGAAGTATACTCTTTATACCCGCAGAAGCTGTATTTGCTGAGATACACGCCAATTTTTATGAACTAGTAGAATACGCGCACAAGAAAAAAGTGTGGCTTGCATCACCAACAACAATGATGGCTATTCTTACAACATCATTAGCTGCAATTAAAGATGTAGAGACAAAAAAACAAATACATATAATACAAAAACACCTAGGATTACTAAGCTTAGACTTCACAAGATTTCAAAAAAGAATGGACAATCTTGCACGCCACATTAGACAAGCTGATGAAGATGTAACTCAAATACATCAATCTTCTAAAAAAATATCAGCCAGATTCACACAAATTGAACAAGTAGAGCTAGAACAATTAGATTAACCAGATTGGTGACAAGCATATGGCCTATACTTTCTAAACTAATTATTGAAGATTAACTATCTAAAAATAAAAGACCCTGGATATCTTATGATTATTCCAGGGTCTTTTATATATACTAACAGTGATTTGTTACAACTTTGTTGTGTATCTTTCTTAGAGATCTTTTATCAAATTCATCCTTAAACTCAATTTTATCTAGGAATTCAAAACTTGCTTCAAAAGCCTCAATTAAATTATCAACTAGTACTTTTGTGATATTACCTTTAACTACAATTCTAAACATAGTCGTATCTTTGTCCATATCGTGAAACAACTGCATAGTCTTTTGCGTTAAAGGGTGTTCAAATGCCATTTTATAGCCGCCAACATACCAATTATGGGATGATAGAATGTGTTGTAGATCAATATCATCAAATGCAAAGTCGCACTCAGGATTTAACCTTGCTGAAACAACTGGCAAACAATGTTTATCGCCATTATCCAGTATAACAAATCTATTTTTACCCTTGTATTTCATCTTTTTCAGAGCATCTCTTAGTTGCTCTGCATGGTGCATTGCCTGCTTGCATATACTACCGTACCCATCCAGACCTAATCGAAGAAATTTATAGTATTGCACTAGTATACCACTTGCTGGCCTTGAAAAATTCAAGTTATAAGAATCAGAGGAACCACCCATATAAGTTACAGTTGTAACTATAAACTCACTTAAGCCAGTTTTTTGTCTCCATAGAACCCAGCCTGTTCCAGGGCATGACTCACCATACTTATGACCACTCGTTGAAATGGAAAGGACATTATTTAGCCTAAAGTCCCATGTAGGCATATCTTTTTGGAAAGGCGCAATAAAACCTCCAGAAGCAGCGTCTACATGTATGCCAATTTGAAACCCATGCTCTTTATTAATTTCTTCTACAGCAGCATCAATATCCCAAATCCTATCATAATGCCCGCCCCAATGATTACCTAAGATACCAACAACACCTATGGTTTTATCATCGGCAAAATCTGCAATTTTATCAGGATTAAGGCCAAAATCATTTACACTTGCTACGATTATGCGTGGCTCTATATCCATATATAAAAATAATTTTTCCCATGCAAGCTGATAGCAGCTAGAAATAATTAAATTAGGCTTGATTGAAGATGCCTCTTCATAACTTATGCCATGTTTTTTACTATACCAATGGCGCCACCTAAATTTAAGAGCAAGACCTGCTAACAAGCATGCCTCAGTAGACCCCATAGTCCCAGCACCTGCAAATACACCCGCATCTTTATAATCATCGCCTTCTGGACAATGCCATAAATCGCCAAGCATATTTATCACTTTATTGTGTATATTAAATGCCTGCTGGTATATGGTCTGGTCAGCAATATTTATTTTCATACCAGTAAGAATAACATCTCTTTCTTCCGCTTCATTTTTAACATTTACGTAGGAGGAAGTATTTAAAGCAGGCACAACATCAGTTGCCAACGTATTGTCTATTACAGACTTAGCTTCTGCTGCTGAAAAACCTACCTCAGGCATTTTGCCGGACAGTGCTTTTTCTTGAATAGATTCTTCTAAAAAATAACTTGAATTATCTGTGTTTTTAACGGTCATCCATATCTCCTTAATTCCATTAATAAAATATGATATTAAACTGTTTTATATATTTTGCAACAAATTAGCGTTAAAATATTTCGTGCCAACAGGCGCAGCATATAATTAAAGGGCCTATCATAGAATATAAACAACAACATAAATATGAAAACAATAGCTAAAAAACCACTATGTAGACAAAATATTAAATTATAACGACTACCTTACTTCAGCAGCACTCTTTAGCTGCAAATATGCTTGATTAAAAAAAGATGCTGCATCTTTAATATCAAAACCCTCATCGTACTCATCCATAGAGCATACGACCTTGTTTTGCATATGCTCTAAGCGCATACGACTTCTTATAGACTGAGACAAAATATATTTAATATCACTATCAGCGCCAATTATAATTTTACAATCACCAGTAATAGCTCCAGCATCAATCTGATTCTTGACATAGTTAACAAAACTATAAGCCGTATCATTAATAAATGAAATAATATAATTGCAACCATTAATTTTCGTGGGCATCGAAGATCTGATTTTTATATAAGTGCAAGCAGCCAAGTCAAGACCGTTTGCTTTTTGAATACTTCGCGTCTTATCATGACAAAAATTTTCTCCTGAAAATCTAACTTTTTTCTTGCCGCCAGCAACATCCTTAGGCTCTATGCCATTAAAAAGCGCCCACCTATTGTTTTTTCTACTAGCGAACGTAGCAACCAAGGCACCAGATCTAACTGATTTGACATTTGTTTTTGATTCAGCATGGTAAGCACATCTGATTTTGTGAAATATTACTAGAAAGCCTGTCTTAACAAGAAGGCTATTCAGCCACGATATTTTTTCATAATTTGAGTGGGAGCTATCAGACAAAGCAAAATAAGCCTCTAACTTTTGCAAAAAAAACACCCTGGCTTCATAGATATTCTTAGCGTAAACCATAAAATCTGGCGCATCAGGATGATGTTTTTTTGCGAAATTCAACATGCAAACCAGAGAATACTTAAGTTCATCTGGAACATTTGTAAAACCATTAATTATTTCACTAGAACGATATTGCCTATAGCACCTCTTTCTGGCGATAACCATAGAATATGTAGCGAAAAGACCTAGCCCAACTATTGGCAGAAAAAAAGAAAAATTATTGTTTAAACTCATAAATATCAACCGTGTATTTGCCCTACTATAACAAACACAAGATGATATTTCAATAAATTACAAAAACTATATGTTTACGCCCTATCTAGATTGAATAACCTATAAAAATTAGCTGATGTAGCAGATGCTATGCTCGCATAACTATCCTCCCTTAAATCAGCCAATTTTTCTGCAACATATTTCACATAAGAAGGCTGATTTGTCTTGCCACGAAAAGGCATTGGCGCTAAATAAGGACTATCTGTTTCTATTAAAATTCGGTCCAGTGGAACCTGCCTAGAAACCTCTTGCAGCTCTTTCGCATTTTTAAATGTAACAATTCCAGAAAAAGAAATATAAAACCCTAAATCAATAGCTCTCTTGGCTTGATCTAATGTCCCTGTAAAACAGTGCATAACACCACCTACTTCTTTAGCATTGGTTTTCTCAAGCAGAGAGTATATATCATCAAAAGAATCTCTCGCATGTATTATTAAGGGCTTTTTTATTTCTTTTGCGGCCTCTATATGATGAACAAGGCTTTCCTGCTGGGATAAAATAGCAGCCCTATCTGTAGACCTAAAATAATCCAAGCCAGTTTCACCAAAAGCAACTACTTTTTCATTATCAGCAAGGTCCAACAGGTGATCTACACTGACAACAGCACCACTCTCAACATCAGTTGGATGAACCCCAACGCTAATACTTACGCACCCATGATTTATAGCAATTTCTGCAAGAGCTTTAGTTTGGCTCAAATCCACACACACACACAGCATATGTTCAACATCATTCAACCTAGCTCTTGATATTATATCATCCAAGCTCCCCATACCCTCGCAAGAAGCAACATAATCTAAATGACAATGTGAATCTACTAACATACACCACCTTTAAAAAATTTATTCCAAACGCAACCTAATGATACCAGCATAGTATTAGGCTGCCATACAGTTCCCATGCTAATTTCAGAATATAACTCATTATGATAATCATAAATTTCATATAATTCGTAAATATCTACATTACCGATAAGTGAATCGACATTATCATAACTTGAAAAGATAGGCCCTGCATAAGACACACCAAAAACTTTAAAACTTATTAGTTCATATATTATTAAATAAGATGCTTTTATTATTTCCGTAAGGCTATCAGACTTTAACAAGCCAATTAATTCGGTTGCACGCACATCTTTAGATAAATAACAAGACTTTACAGTACCAATTATATTTTTAAATCTATCATTATTTAATACATCTAAAGTAGTTAGTGGCGCCTGCATCGAGAAATGGTAAGCAAGACGAATATCTGCATCTGGAGCATCCGTATTATTTGACATGAAACTAGAGACCTGCTCAAATAAGGGGGTTGTTACGGGCACATAACTACACCTGCTTTTTATGGTAGCTGGGACCTTTGCAATATTCGTCGTAATCAATATTATAATTGTATTATCAGAGGGCTCTTCCAGAGTTTTTAACAGCGAATTAGCAGCTTTATCTTGCATAGTATCGGCACCATCTATAATGGCCACCTTCCTTTTGCCGACGGCAGCTGATTTAGTTAGTTTTTCACTTAATCCCCTTATCTGTTCAATTTTTATTATATTAGAGCCTTCCTCAGCAGATATATAACTAAGATCAATATGACTGCCTTGCCTAATTAAACAACAGCTAGCACAATAACCACAAGCATTACCCTTAACTAAATCATGACAGAGAAGCAAAGCAGCGAACTTATTAGCCAAGGCAGTTTTACCGAGACCATTTTGGCCGTTGATAATAATAGCCTGGGGAACACGCTTCTTAACAACAAACTCTTTTAGCTGCTTCCATAAAAGCAAATTCCAAGAATAAATATCATCGAACTCATTACATACTTCCACTAAGCTTTCTCTAGAATAATTTTTTCATTTAATGCTTTCGTTATTTGTAGTCTAACATCCTCTAAGCTGCAGCCAGCATCAATCACAACAAAACGTTTATTATTTTTTGCTAAATCCAAGTATTGACTTCTAACCCTAGCAAAAAAGCATCTATCTTCTTTTTCAATTCTATCTAGCTCCTTCCGACGTGCAATTCTATCCAAGCTTACATCTAAAGGAACATCTAAAAGAAGCGTAAGATCAGGAGTAAGATCCTGTAAAGCCCACTTTTTCAACGATTCAATGATATCTAAGCTCATTCCTCTTCCTGCACCCTGATATGCGTAGCTTGCATCATAAAACCTATCAGAAACAACAATTTTGCCATTATTTAAAGCAGGCATTATTAGTTCATTAACATGCTCGACCCTACTTGCGAACATTAGTAATAACTCTGTCTCAGGAGATATATTTTCTAATTTTTTACTAAGCAGCAGGTTCCTTATGTGTTCAGCACTTTTGGTCCCACCTGGCTCTCTTGTGAAAATAGCATCAATTTTTTTTCTTTTAAAATCTTCACGCAAAAAATTTACAGCAGTAGACTTGCCAACACCCTCAATTCCCTCAATTGTTATAAAAAACCCTTTTGACACCAGCATCTCCGCGAAAAAATAAAAATTATATAAATAAATCTAGATTGTATTATATATCTAGCGGAGGTATTTGTGAACAGCTCTATTGTGTTCTTTTAAACTTTTTGAAAAATGATGGTGTTTGCCATCAATAGATACATAATAAAAATAATCACTATCAATGGGATTACAAGCAGCCAATATAGCTGCTGCAGAAGGCATAGCTATAGGAGTAGGTGGCAAACCTCTAAGCCTATAGGTATTATAAGGAGTTAGCTCCTTTAGTTCACTTGCTAAAATTGGCTTTGTGAAGTTTTTAACGCCATACCTTACAGATGCATCAATGTCTAAACTTATATTTTTTCTTAATCTATTATTTATTACACCTGATATAAGAGACATTTCCTCAATATCAGACGCCTCCTTTTCCAAAAGGGAAGCTAAAGTCAATATACTATAAGGGTCTTTTTCTTTATCTATACAATTATTATTTTCTTTTAGAGCATTAAGGTAATTAATCATAGCTCCATTCGCCATCTTTAGCACATCTATATCGCTATCTGGATATGTATAATAGTAAGTGTCTGGGAAGAAGGCACCTTCACTGCTATCTTTTATCATAGGCAAGCCTGAAACATAAGTCTCATTATTTATTTTATGCACTAAATTATTATCATTTTTTAATGCATCTAACAGCTGATATATGTTCCACCCTTCAACAATTGTAAACTTACGACGCTTAACATCACCTTTTTTTAATTTGTTTAATATTATTATTGGCGTCATATTTGAATTAAACTCATACTCACCAGCATGTATTTCTTTTGAAAAACCATTAGATCTAGCGTATAGAGATAGTATTAGTGGGCTATCTAGTTTTATCAGACTAGCTAAATTTGAAACAATCTCAGTAAAATCCTGTCCCTTATCCACTATGAATGTATTTGAATTATTTCGGAATTCAACCTTGCTATTAAAAATATAATTATACGAATAAAGAGTAGCCAACATCAAAAACATCATTAAAACAAGAAATAGACCAGGAACTACTAGCCTAACTTTTTTAAATAATCTTAACAGAGCACTATCCATACTATATATTCCGTTATAACATAAAAAGCATGCTTATCTATTTGACATACTTCTTAAATAACACTGAGCCATTAGTTCCACCGAAACCGAATGAATTTGAAAGAACGTAGTTTACTTGTGACTTTTCTGCGCCAAACCTAACATAATCTAAATCACAGCCTTCAGCAGGGTTTTCGCAATTTATAGTTGGCGGCACCATTTGATCACGAAGTGTTAGAACTGAAGCTATTCCTTCAATAGCGCCAGAAGCACCTAACGTATGACCTAGCATAGATTTAATAGAGCTAACTTTTAAATTATATGCGTGCTCTTTAAAAACTTCTTTTATTGCATTACTTTCGATTAAATCACCAGCTTGAGTTGATGTTCCATGCGCGTTAATCACATCTACATCCGCAACATCTATACCTGCGTCTTTATAGCTCCAGCCATAGAACGAATAGCTCCACCACCATTTTTATCAGGAGATGTCATATGAAATGCGTCGGCTGCCATCTTAAAACCAACAATCTCTGCTAATATATTAGCACCCCTTGCTTTTGCATATTCATAGTCCTCAAGCACCATAGATCCAGCTCCGTCACTTAGTACAAAACCATCTCTATCCTTATCCCAAGGCCTACTTGCCTTTTCAGGAGCGTCATTTCTAGTTGACAATGCCTTCATAGACGAAAAACCACCCATACCTAAAACACCACTTGCAAACTCACTGCCTCCGGCGATCATAGCAGTTGCATCACCAGCGGCGATCATTCTAGCTGCCATACCAATATTATGAGTTCCAGATGCACAAGCTGTTACAACTGAAATATTTGGGCCTTTTAAGCCATGCTCTATAGATATATTTCCAGCAGCCATATTTATAATGGTCGATGGAATAAAAAATGGTGATATACGACGAGCATTTTGCTCTAGTGCAACTTTATGATTATTCTCGATATAAGAAAGCCCACCGATACCTGAGCCAAAAGCGACGCCCATATCATGACCAATTTCATCAACCGGAATTCCAGAATGATTAATTGCCAATCTTGACGACACCAGGGCATATTGGATAAAAGGATCTAGCTTCCTTATTTCTTTACTAGAGAAGTGTTCATCAGCTTTATAGCCAGAAACCAATCCACATATAGACGTCCTTAAGGTTTTATCATCTAAATGTGTCAGGCTCTTAATGCCACTTTTACCAGCGAGCATTGCAAGCCAAGCAGATTCAATGTCACATCCTAGTGGCGTTAACCACCCTACGCCAGTGACAACAACTCTTTTCTTCGCATTATTAGTCATCATTTTGTACGTTACTTGAGATGTAGGCGACCGCTTCTTTTATATTAGTAATCTTTTCAGCCTCTTCATCTGGTATTTCCATCCCAAAAGACTCTTCTAAAGCCATAACCAACTCTACAGTATCTAAAGAATCAGCTCCCAAATCAGCAACAAAAGATGCTTCATCAGAGATATCATCACTCACGCCTAGCTGCTCAACAACTATCTTTATAACTTTTTCCTTTATGGAATTTTGTTCACTCATTACCACTTTCTCCTCTAAAAAAACATTCTAGGTTACAAGATATATCAAAACAACCTAGCATACAATAAAAAATTATACCATTAACAACCCACCATTAACATGCAGTGTCTGACCCGTTATATAAGAAGACTCTTCTGATGCTAAAAAAGATACTGCAGAAGCTACTTCATGCGCAGATCCCATTCTTGCCATTGGAATTTTAGCAAATATATGTTCGCGCTGAATATCTGTTAACTCATCTGTCATATCAGTTTCAATAAATCCAGGGGCAACAGCGTTAACTGTTATATTTCTTGTGCTAGAACCGAGCTCCTGCGCCAAAGATTTTGTAAACCCTAGCAGACCAGCTTTTGCAGCACAATAATTTGTTTGGCCAGGATTACCAGAAACCGCAACAACAGAGCTTATATTGATAATTCTACCCCATTTTGACTTAAGCATAGGTCTCATAACTGCCTTTGTTATGGAGTAGGCTGCTGTCAAATTTGTTGCAATAACATCATCCCATTTATCTCTTTTCATTTTCAAAAGAAGATCATCGCCGGTTATAGCTGCGTTATTAATTAAAATATCAACTCCTTGGCTATATTTATTTTTTATATCTGCAAGCACAGCTTCAATGTTTTCATGATTGTTTATGTCTAAAACCATACCAGCACAATCACCTTTAAATAATTCCAAATCGTTATTTATCTTTGCTGCACCTGATTCTGTTGTTGCTGTCCCAACAACGTGATAGCCTTTAAGAGCCGCATCCTTTGCTATAGCCGAACCAATGCCGCGACTCGCTCCTGTTACAAGAACTACTCTTTCTTTCATAGCATTCTCCATGATTACTAATATTTTATTAGTGATGCGCCCCAAGACAACCCAGCACCAAATGCTTCTAATAAAAGCAAGTCACCACGCTTTATTTTGCCAGAGGTAATTCCCTCATCTAAAGCAAGTGGAATTGATGCTGCAGATGTATTTGCATGCTTATCTATAGTTAAAATAACCTTATCCATCGGCATTTCGAGCATTTTAGCTGTAGACTCTATTATTCTTTTATTCGCCTGGTGTGGTATAAGCCATGATAGTGCGCTTGGATCAATACCAGCATCATCTAAAATTTCTTCAGCAATGGATCCCAAAGCTTTCACAGCTTTCTTAAAGACCTCTTTACCTTGCATTGTTATATATGGCGGTTCAGCGGCAGTTAGCAATGACCCCTTTGATGCTAGCAAATCAGAGTTTGAACCATCAGCACCTAGTTTATTTGCTAGAATACCAGGATCTGAACTAGCTCCTAATAGCACTGCACCAGCCCCATCTCCAAATAAAATACAAGTAGACCTATCTTCCCAATCTATAATTTGAGACATGGCATCAGAGCCGATAACTAATACTCTTTTACAAAAACCACTTTTAATATATTGATCTGCTGTAGATAAAGCATAGACGAACCCTGAACAGGCTGAGTTCATATCAAAAGCTGGTATATTTTTAATCCCTAAAGCAGACTGGACTAAGCACGCTGAAGATGGCAATAACTTTGCGGGAGTGCATGTTGCTACGATTATCATATCAACATCATCTTTAGATATTTCACCACTAGCAAAAATTTTCTCAGCAGCTGATATAGCCATTGTTGCTGAATTTTCTGCTGGCGCTACAATATGACGCTGAACTATTCCGCTTCTCTCTTGAATCCATTTATCTGTGGTCTCAATTATTTTTTCCAAATCTTTGTTATGGACAATATTTACAGGTAAATAACTGCTTGTCTTTATTATTTTTGAATATATCATACCGTTTCCTCAGCTATTGATACTGCCTTAATTTTATTTGCATAATTTTTAAAGTCTAGTCTATTTACAGTTTTGTACGCCAATTCTATTGAGTTTTCAAAGGCGGCTTGTTTTGCACCTCCATGACTTTTAATTACTAGGCCGTTTAAACCAACGAATAGAGCCCCGTTCTTGTGATCAGTACTATAATCTTCAAAAGAGCTTTTAACTATGGACTTAAGTATGGCCTTGTTTATATATGAAAAAACAGGCTTTTTCTTTATGTTATCAGTTATTTTTTTATAAATAAGTCCTACAATCCCCTCACATGACTTAAGCATTATATTACCAACAAAACCATCACAGACCACGATATCTACCTTGCCAAAGAATAACTCATCACCTTCAACAAATCCTATAAAGTTTATTTCTTTTTTTGCCTTAAGTGCAGATGCCGCGTTTTTAACGGTGGTTGTCCCCTTGATACTCTCATGCCCAACGTTCAGTATCCCTACCCTTGGCTTAGTGTTATTCATAGATCCAACTATCTCACTAGCTAGATAGGCAAACTGACATAAATTATCAGAATCAGCGGTTATATTAGCACCTAAGTCTAGAATACAAACTTCTGAGCCATTATAACTTGGGAACATACCCATAATAGCTGGCCTGCTAATACCTTCTAGAGTTTTAAGTATAGTATGTGACATAGCCATGAGTGCCCCAGTATTACCTGAGCTAACACAAATATCTGCTTTTTTATCACGCACTAACTCTACTGCCAACCGCATAGATGATTTCTTTTTAAATCGCAGGGCTTTTACGGGCTCTTCATCCATTTCGACTACCTGCTCCGCATGAACAACAGTTACTCTAGCTCTAATATCATCGTCTATGAAGGGCTCGATATCAGTGTCTTTCCCAACGAGAAACAAATGAACGTTAATATTTTTTTTTGCAAAAGAGATAGCAGCAGGCAGTGTAACACTACCACCATAATCTCCACTTGAAATATCAATTGCCAACTTTACTTCTGCAACCATAACCACCCTTTCCAGAATATAAATTTAAAACATGACATTAAAGGGAACAGAAAGATAATCTAAAAAAACAAACCTTAAGGCTAATTATTTTATTTTCTTTCCTTTGTAGTAACCATTTGCAGTAACATGGTGGCGCAAATGAGTTTCACCAGACTCTTTATCTTCAGAAAGAGTTTTTAGCTCCATATTATGATGTGTTCTACCCTTGTCTCTAACACTTCTTGATTTTTTACTTTTTTGGACTGCCATCTTAAACCATCTCCAGAATAATATCTAACGTGAGCAATAATATCTTCTAAGGCTTGTATTGTCAATCATTTATAAGAAATATAAACAACAAAATGCCAATATAAAAGTCTATCGCTAATCAAGTATTATATGTAGAATAGAATACTTGTGTTTTTAGCACAAATAAAAACTCAAATACATAGCTAAAACAAAACCAGGAGCAAATCATGGATATAATTTTGGGATCAAGCTCAGCCGCAAGAAAAGAACTATTAAAACAACTTAAGATTCCTTTTAAAATAGTTATACCAGACATAAACGAGGAAAAAAAAGGCAAAGAAAGCCCACATGAACACGTATATAGACTCGCACAAGAAAAAGCGATAGCTGTAGAACAAAAATGCAAACAACATTCATTTATAATAACTGGGGATCAAATATTATTATGTGATGACATTATTTTTGGCAAGCCACTAACTTTAGAAAAGTCGCAGAAACAATTACAATATTTTAGTGGGAAAGAGGCTGTTTTCCATAGCAGTTTATGTTTATTAAATACAAAAACAAACACCTTTCAGACAAAAGTTATTGCAACAAGAATCAAGTTCAGAAGTTTGAGCCTGGAAAAAATACGCAGATACGCAGAAACTGAACTACCACTAAATTGTGCAGGTAGCTTTAAAGCTGAAGGCCTTGGAGTTGCCTTAATAAAAAACATTAAAAGTGATGATCCATATGCAATCAAAGGGCTGCCCCTTCTAACATTGTGTTCCATGCTTGACAGAGAAGGATTTGATGTCATTATGCAGTAAGGCCGTAATAAAAACAGTGGAAAGACTTTAACCAGGCTACTTTAATTTAATTTCACCAAGTCCAAGAGTTACAGAGTCAACACAAGGGTCATCTACACATGCGCTTAATACACCCAAAGGCAAACTGCTAGAGAGAGAATCTTTGAGCCTTGAGTCAACCGTCATAAAGTCGGTGTTTAGAGGGTACGATAACTTATCATCTACAAGCACAACCTCGTATAACCTCTTCCAAAACCAACGCAACAAAGACTCTAATCTAGTACATAGCGAAATAAACTTTTTCACATTAAATTTAAACCCCATCTTCTCAAACCTCCCTACCTCTGCAGATGCCACCAAATTCTGTGACGACTCCCTCAAAATTTTATTTGGACTTTTCGCAAAGGACATGATTCGCTTTTCCACAGCTTTAAACGTATGTTTTTCGCTGGATACGAAACCTTTAAGCACTTCTTGCACACAAGAGAGTGATTCATTTATTCTTTCTTTACACTTTTGACTCTCAATATTATTTTTAGGAACGCATCTTCTTGTTAAGAAAAAGATTAAAAATGGTGCGTAGCTAACTGACACAAACATCAAAGACTCATGAAATGAAGAAGGAAGGTCAGATACAGAAGCATTAGAAAGACGTGAATTTAATTGAGATGGGGTAAGCTGCATATTTTTTAATCGTGAAAACACACCCTTTATTTTGCATGGACCCAATGAAGTAGCGCCTACAACCTGAATAGAGCTGAATTGAGATGAAGATGAAACTGATAACGACTCAGCAGAATCGTCCTCTGCAACAATAACAATTTCATGGCGTGAAGAAGTGACCTGAGAAAATTTCTTCCCAAACAAAAATAATTGCCTGTCCTTTCCCTTTTTAGCTCGCAGCATTCTTGTTATGTGCGACATAAAATCTCCGCCATCGTTTATAATCACCGCATTATCATTCTTCATTTTTTGTGTTGGAGGGCTTGAGCAGTACAAATTATCAGAAGAAAACACATCTGTATTAATAAAAGTATTTATTTCACTAAAATACGCAAGTGATTGATCAAATCCAGATAATAATGACCTTGCCACAAAATCAACAACATGAAAAAGCTGAGTTAACAACACCGAAGAGGCAAGCCTAGCGGTAGATACATTTAACGACTTTATATGATAATATATCTCGCAGCTATCATACATAGCCCCGCCACCGACTCGAAGCAAATTATAGTTGCTCTCTAAAATCTTCTTGTTTATATACTTGAAAATGGAGTCCTTGTAGCCAGCTGGAAACAATGACACCAAATCAGCATCACCGGTCACATAATAAGTGTTAATATTTAATATTTTAAGATCTTTAACCATTTTTCTACAAGAGTATGAATCTAGCATATAAGTTCTAACACTAGCGAATGGGAATGGCATTTCAACATGTTTTTTACTAAAACCTACCATAGACAAGTACTGCCTAATCGTATCTGAGTAATCAAGTCTCAAATCGTTAAAGTTTGAATCACAAACGCCCCACAAAACTGGCAACACGACAGCCCCAACTCCAATATTATTCAAATAAGTGTTAATTCTGCATGACTGACGAACCAATCTTCTTCCTAAAACACAAGTTCTTGCGTCCAAATTAAAAATATCATTTTTATAATTCAGCGCGATAACAACCCTTAAATTTGATTTAGAAAACAGAACGGCATCAGAAAAACTGTAATTCTCAGAATTAAAATTAGGATCCAAGCAAGCCACAGCCCAAATATATGACTCAATTATAGTCAAAGGATCCCTATCCCCTCCAAAGTAATAATCATCCTGCATAGGCACTGGAATAAAAGCCAAATAGCCCACACCCTCACCTTTTTTCAAACTAGAGCAGTCAAATGGAAGATAGTTAAAAGAAAAATTATTACCAACTAGATCAAAGCATGGATCAACAGATATATTTCTAACATATGAACAAGAATCTAGCCTTGAAGAATATAAACAAAAAAAATCTCTAACAAGTTTATAGTTACAAGCAGCTGCATTGTATAATGATAGGTAGGACACCTTCATGCAAAACTTAACAAATTTAGAGAAAGATCCATAACCAATAATAAGCCGCAAGGACTTAGAGTCTACGCACCCCAAATATAACAATAAATTTTCAACAGCTCTTGGGGATAGAAATACAGCATTAAACAAATCACTAGCCATGAAACACCAAATAAAACATCAATAATTAAAGCTATAGGTAAGCCACAATTTCTCTAATATCATCAACAACTTCTATAGCCCCAGCACCGACCAAGTCATTTTTAGAGCTAACTCCTGTAGCAACCCCATAACTGTCTATATGAGCGTTATTTGCGGAATATATATCGTAGACACTATCTCCTAACATTACCGCATCCTTACTTAAAAAATCACTTTCAAGCAAAATTTGCTCCAACATATCTGGGTTAGGTTTGGCTGGAAATTCATCTCCACAACAAGTAAATAAAAAACTATCGTTTAACTTAAATTTTGTAAGCATGGAGTTTAACATAGCCCTAGTACCACTTGTAGCTATAGCTGTAATAACACCATCTGCATTTAACTCAGCAATAATATCTTCAACTCCTGGGAATAATTTTGGTGTATTAGAGTTATATACGTGATAGAAATCTTTCTGAAATGATGTGAAAACTTCATTAGCGTAATCACGCTTACCCTGTGTTTTATCATGTAGAAATAGGCGTTCATACTGAGCTTCAAAACTAGTACCTATGCCAACTCTAACCGACTTATCACTAGGAACATTTAACCCATTTTTTTTTGCAGAATCAATAACTGCTGATACGATTTGGGCGGCAGAGTCCATGATAGTGCCATCCCAATCAAAAATCACACAATTGTATTTTCTATTTTTTTTACGCAATTTAAAAACTCCTCTGGTAATTTTGCTTCAAGCACATGCATATGAGAACTTGGCTTCCAAGAAAAAATCAAGCTATGAGCATGCAACATTAAACGACAGCCACCTTCATTTTTGTCATCTCCATACCTATGGTCACCGACAATTGGAAATCCTGCATCTGCTGCATGAACCCGTATTTGGTGAGTTCTGCCGGTAACAAGCTCCACCTCTAACAAGGTTGTTGTTTTATAGCGTTTTTTAATTTTAAATATACTTATAGCTCTTTTCCCCTCAGGATCAGCCCTAACTTTTCTTCTTTCATCATACTCAGATATTTTTAACGACTTATCATAACGCCCTATACTATCTGGCCACGAACCATGGACCAAGCACAGATATGTTTTTTTTACTTCAGAGGCCAGTAACATACGATGAAACTCAAGTAACGACTCTCTACTTTTGAATAAAAGTAAGCAACCTGAAGTTCCTTTATCAATTCTATGGCCAAGCTCTAGATAGTCTAAATCTTGCCTGAAATAACGAAGAGACTCAATTACACCAGCAATAACTCCAGATCCAGAATGAACAGCTATTCCAGATGGTTTATTACAAAGTAAAAAATCATCATTTTCATAAATTATTGAATCACTCATCCTGCTACCTAGAGACTCCATTAGAGATGCATCAATATCTTTTTTTGCAGAGCATGACAATGGTGGCATTCTAATTTTATCTTCTTCTTTTAACTTATAATCAGGTTTTATCCTTTTAGTACCAACTCGAAACTCACCTTTTCTAAGACCTTTGTATATTCTGGATTTCGGCACCCCTTTTAATTTTTTAAACAGGAAGTTGTCAATGCGTTGCCCTGATTCGTTAGCTAAAACATCATAGAAATATACTTTATTACCACTCATAATTACATTCTCAACTAAGACATTAAATTAAACATATAAATTATTAAAACAAGCCAAAAGGTCATCAGAAAGCCAAACCAAAACATTAAAAAGGTTAACATAATAACACATAATATCCAATATTTTTAAAAACATAAGTATTTTTCATTGCTAAATAATTAGCTTATGATATAATTTAACCGTTGTCGTTGTATATATTAAACAAGTCAACATTGCATATAAATTGCAAGACTGGAAGTCATTTGTGACCCATTTAAAGAAAAAATTGGGTAGAGAGATTAAAACACTGATGTTAGTAGGCGGGGCATAAATCAAAAAAAAGACAGCAACAAATACAAATGTTTAAAACCAAAACATGTATATTAGGTTATAAATAAACATAGAGAGTAGGTCTAAAGGCACAATGATTATATTTAATAAAGTAAGGAATTACTTTCAATATGGTGCATAAAAAATGAGTAAAAAACAATTTAAGGAAATATTAGTAAGCAGGTCATTTGGTGAGACTCGAGTAGCAATCTTAGAGGATAGAAAGCTTACTATATTAGAAAAAGAATCTTTAACTAACAAAATGAATATTGGCAACATCTTCTCAGCCAAGATAACAAGTTTCGAAAAAAGTTTAAACGCATATTTTGTTGACTATGGTGGTAATAGGCCTGGGTTTTTGCCAAGTAAAAATACTGTAGATAAACCAAAAGTTGGCGATAAAATATTAATCCAAATAGAACGTGGTGAACGAGATTCAAAAGGTGCCGCAGTTACTCAGGATATATCAATAGCCAGTTGTAACCTTGTCATAATGCCTTTCAATAAAAAAGCAGGTGGAATATCACAAAAATTAAGTGATGAGAATCGAAAAAAACTAAAGGAAACACTAAATAAGCTACATGAAAAAAACCCTGATATAGGAGTTATAATAAGAACTTCTAGCGTAGAGAAGAGCTACGAGGAGCTAGAAAGCGACTTTGAAACACTATCTAGCTACTGGCAAATAATAAAGGATGAATCTGATAAAAACCCAGCGCCTCAGCTTATTTACAAGGACAATGATATTATAACTAGGCTCGTAAAAGACCACATCCGCTCAGACATTAATAAAATTGTGATAGATCACAAAGAAACGTACAATGCGATAGAAAGACAAGTTTCACAAACAAAGCCAAAGCACCTAGACTCAATTCACTTACACACAAATAAAGTACCATTGTTTACACACTACCAAATTGAAAATGAAATAGAGTCAATATACTCTAAAACTATTGTAATGAAATCCGGAGCGTCTCTTGTAATCCAACGAACAGAAGCAATGACAACTGTTGATGTTAACTCAGCGAAATCAACAAAGGCTCAAGATATAGAAGAAACCGCTTATAAAACTAATCTTGAAGCAGCCCCTGAAATAGCAAGACAGGTTAAACTTAGAAATATCGGAGGTCTTATAGTAGTAGACTTTATCGATATGGTAAAAACAGAACATAAAGAAGAAGTAGAAAAAGTTTTAGCAAAAAACTTTATAGGTGATAAATCAAAAATACAGATATTAAAAATCTCTAATTTTGGCTTGCTTGAGATATCAAGGCAAAGGCTATACCCTTCCGTAGATGAAGCTGAACTAGTGCCTTGCTGTAAGTGTGAAGGCTCGGGACAAATACGTAACATTGAGTCTTTTGCAAACAACATATTAAGAAAAATAGAAGAAAATTCTATACACCAACAAGCACCAATAATACAAGTCCAGCTGCCAGTAGATGTATGCACATTTATCCTTAATGAAAAAAGGATGGCCATAATTGAACTTGAAGAAAGGCAGTCAGTCACAATTTTATTAATACCAAATAAATGGTATGAAATACCCCAGCACTGTTTAAAAAGAATTCATCAGGATGAACAAAGCATAGTAAAAAGCCATAAAATTGAAATTGACGCAAAGGGAGCCAAAGAAAGTTATGTTCCATCTGCTGAAAAACAGCAAGTTCCGCTTGTAGACCACCATAAACTAACACAAAAAACACATAACAAAAGCAAGCCGGAAGCCAACAATAGTAAAGAGCAAACAGGCTTATTAAAAAGATTATGGCTTAGCGTATTTGCCGAGGAAGTTAAACCAAAACCTCAACCAGAAAAGGTGCACAGAAGAAGAAGAAGAAACCACAACACCGATAACAGGTACAATAAAACACCTAGAAGCACAGTAAGCAAACCTGGCAATCAAGAAAACAAGAAACAGCACAGCAATAGAGACAGCAGCCAGCAAAATAACGATAAAGACAGAGATGGGAACCAGCAACAGCGAAAAACACCCACAACCAGACTGCATGGTAGCGGCCAACTGCGCACAAACAGAAGAAAGCCACAACAGAGCAAGCAAGATACATAGACAAATTTAATTTAATATTTCTATATTTGCTTAAGTTTTCTATAAACATCAAGGTCTTTAGTTTTTATTACTAAAGACCTTAGCTCTGAACTGATTACATTGATTGTTATAGCTATGTCAGCTATTGGAGTTAATTCACCTCCATGACCCGGCCACTCTATAAGCATAACACTGTTTGAATGAATATAATCGTCTATACCTAAATTATAAAGCTCATCAACTCTAGATAACCTATACAAATCCAGGTGAGATACTGTTATATTTTTATCTTTTATTTCATATGTTTCTATCAAACTATATGTTGGGCTCTTGACCCTACCCTTATAACCTAAATTTGCTAGAAATGCGCGAACAAAAGTTGTCTTGCCCGCCCCTAAAACACCATTTAAATGCAGGACCATCGAACTTTTAGAACAATGATTAGCTATTATATTTGTAATATTTGTCAAGTCTGACTCTATTATATTTTTAAGCTCTATGACCTTAAATTTCATAAACTACAACCTTTTATTTAAAAATTTATTCAAAATAACAATGATAGCAGAAGGAGTAATGCCAACTTCTCCATGCTCATTAGCATAATGGTCTGCTGCCATAGAGTGCAAATAAACAGCTGCTATTATGGATTTTCTTTCATCATTAAATTGAGCTATAAAGCATAGGATTACGGCAGAGAGCACATCACCCATGCCAGCTACTGCCATGCCTGGGTTTCCATATGGGCAAACAACATTGTCATCATCAGAAAAAGATATTATTGTCCCTGCCCCCTTTAACACACAAGTGCAGGCATAGCTACTGGTAATATTACGGGCACATTTAAGTCGATTAGCTTGTACATCTGAACTTACAACAGATAATAAATCAGCTGCCTCTCCCGGGTGAGGAGTAACTATTAGACTACTGCTAGTATTAGCTTCAATATTCTTCAATAAGCGTAATGCGCCTGCATCTAAGACAACTCTTTTATTAGAAGAAATTACTTTTTCTAGTGTCTGCATAACCCATTCTTTACTGGTTAACCCTGGCCCTATTAGGATTGAATCTGAAACATTTAAATATTCTTTCACCAACTCATCTTTATCATAAGAAGCTGCTATAACGCTGGGAAAAGTAGTAATTAGCTGGCCAATATGATTCTTGTGAGTTATTACACGCACAACCCCTGCTCCAATCTTTAGTAATGTCTCGATTATTAAAAAAAGTGCTCCTAGGTAACCTTCATCGCCAGCGATAACAAGCAAACTTCCATAACACCCTTTATGGCTGTTTTTATATCTTGGTTTAATAAACTTTAATATTTCTTTTTTATCATAACTACAGGCAGCCTCATGAATTGAAAAAGACAAGTCATCAACATTATTATCATATAATTTACATACCTTTACATCGCCAGATTTTGCAATACCATCACCTGTAACTAAACAAATTTTATGTAATAAGAATGTTATAGTTAAATCTGCCATAATAGCATCACCAAGAAGTGAGCCAGTTTCAGGATTTAGGCCAGAAGGAATATCTAGGGAAACAACTTTAGCAGATGAATTATTTATAACATTAATAGCTTTTGCAACAATTCCAGTAATTTCACCCGATGAACCAATTCCTAAAATTGCATCTACTATTACATCAGTATTTAATAAATCCAGGTCATCATAAAGAGTATGTATTGAATTATCATTTTGTAATAATTCTTTAGCTTGTTTTGCATTGCCAATTAGCTCTCTGCCTTCAGACAAATCAATTATTTCAACTATACAACCTGATTCAATAGCTGCTTTAGCCAACACATATCCATCACCTGCATTATTTCCACAACCACAAAAAACACATATTCTCTTAATATTTTTATATTTTTCTTTAATTTCATCAAATGCGTGGTGGCCTGCCTTCTGCATTAAACTCCAAGATGTGATTCCTAGTGAATTTAGTTCTGACTCTAGTTTATATATATCAGCAGGGGTATAGTATTTCATAATAGAGCTAAACTTTTATGGCATGCGTAAAAATCGATCTCGATAATGTCTCAGTTCATTTATAGAATCATAAACATCGTCAAGAGCTCTATGCTTAGAATTTTTATTAGCATCAATAGCTAAATCTGAACGCCACATATTTATCATTATTTTCAAACTAGTAACATCCAAATTACGGTAGTGAAAAAAAGATGCTAAATCAGGCATGTACTTTATTAAAAAGCGCCTATCTTGAGATATAGTATTACCACATAGCGGTGACTCACCTGGAGACAGATATTTTTTAAGAAAATTTAACGTCATTAATTCAGCGTCACTTTCATTTATTTTTGATGCTATTACTTCAGCAACTAAACCTGATTTTGTATGATGATCTGTGTTCCATGCGTCCATATTATCTATTAAAGTTTTGCTTTGATTGATAACCAAGCTAGGCCCTTTCTCAACAATTTCAAGGTTATGGTCTGTTACAACTGTAGCTATTTCAATTATGCGCTCACAATCTGGATCAAGTCCCGTCATCTCCAAGTCTAACCATACTAAATATGACATAAAAACTCCTATTTACTAAACAGATTAGTTTTTCCCTCACTACCATCGGACAGTCTTTTAATATTATCGCGGTGTGAATAGACCAATAAAATTGAAACAACAAAAAATATACTCGCAACTGTTATGCCATATAACATCATAATTAAAAATGGCAACAATGAAAATGCAACAATCCCTGACAGTGAAACATATTTAGTTGTGAAGTAAACTATAAACCATGTTAGCGTTAATAAAGACGCGCAAAATGGTGAAAAAGCCCAAATAAAGCCTATTGCTGGTGCAACACCTTTACCTCCTTTAAATTCAAAAAAAACAGGGTATAGATGCCCTAAAAATGCTAGCAAACCCACTAAAGCAACTTCAGCTAAATCTAAACCACATAGCCTAGCTAAAACAACAGGAATCACTGCTTTTAATGCATCGCAAAAAAATGTTATAAATGCGATCTTAAATCCAGATACTCGCAACATATTTGTAGCCCCTGGGTTGTTGGAGCCTACTGTTCTTGGATCTTCTAAGTTTAAAAGCTTAGCTAATACAATAGCAAATGATATAGACCCTAGCAAATATGCAGCAAGGCCAAGTAGTGGTAATATAAAAATATCCATATTAAACTCGGGTTAATAAACATCTGTTGCTAATTCTAATAAAAAATGAAGCACATGTAAATCAATTAAAAGCATCTTCAATAGGCCACCTCGGCTTTACCTGCATAACATCTGACATTACAGCTGAATTATTTACATAATTTAAGTATCCAGTATAGGCAATCATAGCACCATTATCAGTGCATAGCTCTATTGCTGGGAAATAGACATCATATGAATTAGTTGCGGCTAATGATATAAGGTTATCACGTAAACTTTTATTCGCAGCAACTCCACCTGCTACAACTAAAGTATCTGCAGTTACATTCTGCATAACCTTTGACAATCTAGAGCAACAAGATTCAACTACTGCAGCTTGGAATGATGCCGCTAAATTGCGCTTTGTTTCATCAGATTTATCAGACTTATCCCACGCTTGAAAAACTGCAGTTTTCAGGCCACTAAAGCTTAAATCATAACCAGGGCGATTTATCATGGGTCGAGGCAGGTCAAAGCTTTTAGGATCACCATCTTCCGCCAAAGATGCCAATTCACGCCCACCAGGATAAGGCATCCCCATCATCTTAGCAGATTTATCAAATGCTTCGCCTATTGCATCATCTAGGGTCTCTGCTATTAACTTATATTCCCCTAAGGCGCTAGCCAATATTATTTGTGTATGGCCTCCAGATACTAGAAGTGCTAAAAATGGGAATTTTATTTTTTCAACGTCTAACATGGCAATAAGAACATGAGCTTCAAGATGATGTGTAGGCAGTGATGGTATACCAAGCGTCATTGCCAAAGAAGTTGCAAATCCAGAGCCAACCATAAGAGCGCCAGCCAAACCTGGGCCAGCGGTGTATGCTATAGCATCTAAGTCACTTAATCCTATGCCACTTTCCTCACAAACCTCTGCAACTACTTCTATTAGTTTATTAACATGGTCTCTAGAAGCAAGCTCAGGCACCACGCCACCATAGATCTTATGCAATGGTATCTGTGAATGTATAGTGTGAGACAGCAGTCCATTTTCACCACAATAAATTGCAGCAGCAGTCTCATCGCACGATGTTTCTATGCCTAAAACTATTGCCATATTATTCAACCAAGTTAATGTTAATAATAAAAAAGTTTAATATAGCAGAAACTTCGGGTACAATAAACATTTGATTTTCTTAAGTTGTGACCTTATGTATAATGAATATTTAGAATTTGAAAAGCCAATAGCTGAGCTAGAAGCAAAAATAAAAGAACTTAAAACCACATCTCTAACAGGTGATATAAATATAGTTGAAGAGATATCTGTATTACAAGATAAAAGCAATAAGCTAACAAAAGATATTTTCTCTAAGTTAAATGATCACCAAATAGTACAATTAGCTAGGCATAGCTTAAGACCGCATAGCATAGATTATATAGATAAAATATTTGATGACTTTGAGCCTTTAAGTGGGGACAGGCGGTATGCAAAATCTCAGGCTATAATTGCTGGAATTGCTCGTTTAAACGGCAGGTCTGTTATGATTATAGCTCAGGAAAAAGGCAGAGAAACAGAAGAAAAAATAGCTAGAAACTTTGGCATGCCTAAACCAGAATGTTATAGATTTGCTAAACGTGTAATGAAGCTAGCAGAAAAATTCAGTCTTCCATTAATTACCATGATAGATACAGCAGGAGCATATCCTGGAATTGATGCAGAAAAACATAATCAAAGTGAAGCTATTGCAAAAAATCTATTTGTCATGTCACAACTAAAAACTCCAATAATTTCTGTTGTAATAGGCGAAGGTGGCTCTGGTGGAGCATTAGCAATAGGACTGGCAGATAAGACACTTATGCTTGAATATAGTGTGTTTTCAGTGATATCACCAGAAGGATGTGCTTCAATATTATGGAAAAATGCAGGTAAAGCAGAAGAATCAGCGAAGCAAATGCAGCTAACTTCTGCTAAATTAAAAGGACTAGGACTAATAAACAGAATTATAAGTGAACCATTGGGCGGAGCTCACCGTAACATAGAAATAGCATCACAAAATATAAAAGAAGCCCTTATGGAAGAACTAATGCCACTATTAAATAAACCAGATGATATACTGTTAGAAGAGAGAAATGCAAAGTACCGATCAATCCAAACAGATTTATAACAAAGACTTAGTTTTACATGTTAAGCAGAAATTAAAAGATAATAAAATAACAGGGCCTGTTTGGATTGGATATAGTGGTGGCTGCGATTCACATGTTCTAGTAGATATAATCGCCAAAATATTACCAAAACAAGATGTTTTTGCTCTACATGTAAATCATAATATATCTTCTTCTGCAAAAGAGTGGGAATCACACTGCCAAAACACATCAATAAGTCACGGAATTAAATTTAGCTCTCACGAAACATACCCACTACATGAAAAAGGCTCTAGCCTAGAGGACAAGGCAAGAAAGTGCAGATTCAATGTATTTTGTAGCGAAGTACAAACAAATGGAACTTTATTATTAGCTCACCACTTGGACGACCAGGTTGAAACAATATTAATGCGAATGTTTAAAGGAGCTGGGCCTACCGGAATATCAGGAATAAATGAATATTATAAATACAGGAATATAAACATACTAAGACCACTGCTTGAAATACCCAAACAAGAAATCAAAAACTATGCCAACATAAACAATTTACACTGGATTGAAGATACTAGTAATAATGACTGCAAATATGACAGAAATCATATTAGAAATATAGTAATCCCTAATTTAACAGCAAAATGGCCAGCAGCAAAAAACAATATAATAAGAACAGCAAAGCATTGTAATGAACAAAACATATACATGCAGAGACAATGCAGAATAATACTCACTGAGATTGCTGATAAAAGAAGTTTAAATATAGAGTTGCTAGCACAACATGATGAATTATTACAAAAGCTTATTATAAGAAATTGGCTTCATATAAATGCATTAGTAACACCATCTACAAAACAAATAGAGATAATTTTTTCTGAAATAATAAAGGCCAGACAAGATAAAAAACCGGAAATAAAAATAAACAGCATATTTATTAGAAGATATAAAAATAAGTTGTATATTGTTAACTTAACTCACAAGTCATACCCACAAGATTATAAAGAGAAATGGCTTAAAACAGAGCAAGATATATCTCTTCCATTACTAGGAATAAAATTATCAAGAAACAACAACATAAAAAAAGAAAGCATATTATACAATGATCTGACCATACAATTTAGACAAGGAGGAGAAAGATTACAGCCAAACTCAAGAACAGGCTCACATCCTTTAAAAAAACTAATGCAAGAGTGGGAAATACCTACTTGGGAAAGAGATAAAACACCCTTACTATATTTTAAAAATGAATTAGTATGCGTACCAGGATATGCTATAGCAAAAAAATATTTAATTGACGGTAGTCGCCACGATGATATATCTTTAGAGAAAGTTTAGTATTTAAAACATGATCAAATGGCAAAATCCAGCTTAATCAAAAAAATAAAAAGGCCTGATATCAGGCCTTTTTACGGTAATATTAAAGAGTTAATGGGTTACATCATACCACCCATGCCGCCCATGCCGCCCATGCCGCCCATGCCGCCCATACCGCCAGCAGCTCCAGCAGCGTCAGAACCATCATCTTTACTTGGCACGTCTGTGATAATGCATTCAGTTGTTATCATAAGGCTTGCAATAGAAGCTGCATTTTGCAAAGCAGTTCTTGTAACTTTTGCAGGATCTAATATACCTAACTCAATCATGTCACCATACTCAGATGTGGCTGCATTGAAACCAAAGCTTCCAGACCCTTCATATACCTTGTTTACTATAACAGATGCATCTTCACCAGCATTAGAAACTATCTGACGCAGAGGAGCTTGCATAGCACGGTAGACAACATTAACACCAAAAGTTTGGTCATCATTATCACCTTTTACATCCTGAAGAGATGATGAAGCACGTAGGAGAGCAACACCCCCACCTGGAACTACGCCTTCCTCAACAGCAGCTCTAGTTGAATTTAATGCATCTTCAACCCTGGCTTTTTTCTCTTTCATTTCAACTTCAGTTGCAGCACCTACTTTTATCACAGCAACACCACCTGCAAGTTTTGCTAGTCGTTCCTGTAGCTTTTCTTGATCATACTCTGAAGAACTAGCTTTAATCTCTTGACGAATTTGTTCAATTCTATTTTCGATATCTGCAGTATTTCCAGCACCATCTATAATAGTGGTATCATCTTTAGTAATAACTACTCGTTTAGCAGTACCTAAATCTTCTAAAGTAGATTTTTCAATGCTAAGGCCTATTTCTTCTGAAATTAGCTGGCCTTTAGTTAGAGTTGCAATATCTTGCAGCAAAGCCTTGCGACGATCGCCAAAACCTGGTGCTTTAACTGCAGCAACCTTTACTATGCCGCGCATATTATTAACTACTAGCGTTGCCAAAGCTTCACCTTCAACATCTTCAGCAATAACAAGCAAAGGTCTGCTAGCTTTTGCTACATTTTCCAATAAAGTTAGCATGTCGCGGATATTACTTATTTTTTTATCTAGTAACAAGATGAAAGGATTTTCCAATTCAACAGACATATTTTGTTGATTATTAATGAAGTATGGTGATAAGTAACCGCGATCGAACTGCATACCTTCAACTGTATCTAGTTCATTTATAAAACCACTACCCTCTTCTACTGTAATTACTCCTTCTTGACCTACTTTTTCCATTGCTTGGGCAATAATTTGGCCAATTTCTTTATCTGAATTGGCGGAAATAGTTCCTACTTGCTCTATAGATTTTGAATCATTACATTCTTGTGATATTTCTTTTAGCTTAGCGGTTAAAACAACAACAGCCTTGTCTATTCCACGCTTTAAATCCATAGGATCCATGCCAGCGGCTACTGCCTTTACTGACTCATTTAGTATTGCGCGCGCTAGAACTGTTGCTGTAGTTGTACCATCACCAGCTATATCATTAGTTTTTGAAGCTGCTTCAACTAACATTTGAGCTGCAGTGTCTAATACTTTATCTTCAAATCTAATCGCTTTAGCTACGCTAACACCATCTTTTGTTATTTTAGGAGCACCAAAGCTACTTTCTATTACTGCGTTTCTACCTTTAGGTCCTAATGTTACTACAACTGCATCAGCTAATTTATTTACACCTTGCATCATTTGGATGCGCGCATCTTGGCCGTATGTTATATCTTTTGCTACACTCATTTTTTCACCTCTATATATATTAATGTTTACTATTCAGAAATAGCTACTATGTCATCTTCACGCATAATGATGTACTGTTCGTCACCAAAATCGAAATCTACTCCGCTGTATTTTGCAAAAAACACAGTATCTCCAACACTGACTTGCATATCTATGAGCTTGCCATCATTATTGTGCTTCCCAGGTCCAACAGCAACAACAGTACCCTGCTGTTGTTTTTCTTGAGCGCTTTCAGTTAAAATGATGCCGCCTTTACTTTCTGTTTCAGTTTTCCTTTTTATTAGAACTCTATCGTTTAGAGGCTTAAGTTTACTTGCATTCATAGTCATTTTAAATTTTCTCCCATTTTTAATAACCAAAGTAATAATTATGATTATATTGTTTCAACAATATTTTCAAGGAAAAACCTTGATATTGTATATACTGGGGGCATTAAATTACAAATACAAGTCGATAATTAGGACTAAGACAATTTAACCTTAAAATTCAGCCTTATAGAACCATAATGCATTCTCAATATAATTATCTGTTCAATAAACAATGCATTTCACTCTTAAAATAATTATAATATAAGGCAACCTAATCAAATTTAGATAAAGGAAATGAACATGGCTAAACTTTATTTTTATTATTCTGCAATGAACGCTGGGAAAAGCACTACTTTATTGCAATCGGCTCATAACTATCAAGAAAGAGGCATGGATACTCTTCTGTATACCCCAATTATTGATGACAGGTACAAAACTGGATTTATTAAATCTAGAATTGGTCTTGAAAAAAGCGCGATTGCATTTGCTACAGATTACAACTTTTACACTGGTATAAAAGAACATCTCATACAAAACAACAATATAAAATGTATTTTAATAGATGAAGCGCAGTTTTTAAGCAAGAATCAAGTAATAGAACTTGGTGATATTGTAGATGATTGTAAGATACCAGTCCTTACATATGGAATAAGAACAGATTTCCAAACCAACCTGTTTCCAGGAAGTATGCACTTGCTAGCACTTGCAGATGAATTAGTTGAAATAAAAACTATTTGCGTGTGTGGTAGAAAAGCAATAGCCAACATGAGAATAACTGCTGATGGAAAACCAGTATCAGCTGGCGCTCAAATTGAGATAGGCGGCAATGATAAATATGTAGCAATGTGTAGAAAATGTTTCAAAACAACGCATAGAAACAAAAAAAACTTGTCTCCTCAAGAAGTTGTATGTTAATTTAGCTATCTGAAAGACTTGAAAACTGTCCGAGCACACCTGAAATATTATGAAAGTTAAAGATAAAAAAGCCCCAAATATACAAGTACTACCAGCAACAGCAACAAATGTAACTAAAGATGAAGCTTTAGCAGCAGTTAAAACTTTAATCAAATGGATTGGCGACAACTCCACAAGGGAAGGTCTGCTAGAGACCCCAGCAAGGGTAATAAAGTCTTATGAAGAGTTGTTCTCAGGTTATAAAGAAGACCCAGTGGCAGTCCTGCAAAAGACATTTGAAGAAATTGCTAATTATGACGAAATGGTGCTAGTGAAAAACATTAGAATTGAGTCTTATTGTGAGCATCATATGTTACCTATAATTGGAACTGCTCATATTGCATATATACCTAACAGCAGAATTGTAGGATTAAGCAAGCTAGCTAGAGTTGCAGACATATTTGCAAAAAGGCTGCAAACTCAAGAATTGTTAACTGTTCAAATAGCAAATACTATCAATCAAGTATTAAAACCAAAAGGTGTAGCTGTAATTATTGACGCTTATCATCAGTGCATGACAATGCGTGGGGTAAATAAACATAATAGCACAACTATAACAACTAAAATGACAGGTTCATTTCAAGATAACCCTCAGCTTAGAACCGAACTATTTACCAGAATAAATCAAAGCCATGCCAATTAAAAACAGCTTGCATTATTTATTTAAGTGTGCTTTAGGGTTAATCCGTTATAATTATACATTCTAATACAACATGCAGGTGATAAAATAATTAGGAAAAAACACAGCCCCAACACCCATACCTTTTTAGCCTTAAGCCCTCCCCCACTAAAATCTAACGAATTATCAAATGATGAGTCAGTTAAAAAAGAAAATGGATCTGCAGAATCACTAAACATTGAAAATAAAACAGATAAAAATATATCTAAAAAAAGTGGCAATGAGAATCATAAGAAAAACATAATAACTGGTTTAGAAGACAATACAATAGAAAACCTTTCAACTGCTGATGAGGGCCTCACTGAGAAGATGCCATCACCACAAAAAAAACCATCAATTTATATAGTTAATCAACTATATCAACAAATTGAACAGGCTAACAAATTACTAGCTGAAATAGATGATTATTTAAGAAACTTACATGCCAGTAAATATTAATCATACATGGGCTAAATGATCTGGCATAACCAATTAGAAAAACAAATCAACAGCCATTTATATATATCGTTGCAACAAAAATAACAAAAGCCAAATTATGACAATTAAGGAACAAAAAATTAATTCTAAGGAACAGAAACAAACTGAAAAATACTATTAGAGGTATAAATTAAACATATACAATATAGATAATTAGTGGGTTTTCTAACAAATAATCATGCACCCTTTAGTGTAAAATCTAGTATTGTATGTTAACCTTATCCTTTTAAACTTTTAATTAAGGCGTAGATATGAGCGAGCTGATTTTACTGAGACATGGGCAGTCTGTGTGGAACAAATTAAATCTATTTACCGGCTGGGTGAATGTGGGTTTATCTCAACAAGGCATAGAAGAGGCTTTAGCTGCAGGCACTGAGATCCAGCACAAGCACATTGATAAAATTTTTGTATCTAGCTTAATAAGGGCGCAACAAACTGCCTTGTTATGCATGAGCAATTATGGCAAAACCCCTATTTTAATTAACGAAAGTAAAAATAACAATAATTGGCAAAAGATTCATAATGACGCAGTCAAAAAAAGCACCATATCTATGATTGAAGACTCACGTCTTAATGAAAGATACTATGGCGATTTACAAGGGATGAATAAACAAGATGCAATTGATAAGCACGGTGAAGAGCAAGTTCATATTTGGCGCCGTAGTTTTGCGACTCCTCCACCTGGAGGGGAAAGCCTAAGTATGACCTGTGATAGAACTATACCAGCGCTAAAAGAGCTCATAATTCCTGAACTTAAGCAAGGCAAGAACGTCTTAGTTGTAGCTCATGGCAATTCTCTCCGATCAATAATGATGTATGCTGAAAATATCAGCGAAGATAAAATCTCAAAATTAGAAATAGCCACTGGCAAGCCAATTTATTATAAATTTGAAAGTGGTAATTTTAAAAAATCGACTTAGTGCGTAAATGAAAACAAGAAAAACACATGTTTACTGCATAAAAATAAAATAATCAGATAGTAATTACACCAAAACCACAAGACTTTAATTCCCTTAAGGTTTCCTTAAGAATCAAATGTTATAATAATAAAATAATAATTTTTACAGAGAACAAATATGAATTTACACTTTGCTGCAAAATATGGCCGGACTGAAATAGCTCTTGCCCTGATTGAAAAAGGCGCTGATGTTAATGCTGCTGATCAAGATGGCTACACACCTCTGAACTGGGCTGCAGCACGGGGCCACACTGAAATAGCTCTTGCCCTGATTGAAAAAGGAGCTGATGTTAATGCTACTAACAAATACGGCGAAACACCTATACACCAGGCTACAAGATATAGCTACACTGAAATACTTATTGCCCTGATTGCAGCCGGAGCTGATGATAATGTTGCTGACCAATTCGGCCTTGCACCTCTGCACTCGGCTGTAGAGAATGGCCTCACTGAAATAGCACGAGCAATCGAACACCCACTCCACTGGGCTGCACGTTTGTCTGATATTAAAACTGTCAAAGCATTAATCGACAAAGGCTATGACCCGCAAGCTAAGCTAGATGATAAAACACCTCTAGAGCATGCTATAGCAGCAGACAATCTAAATGTAGCTAAGTATCTAATTACGCTATCTGATGTCAAAACTATCAAAGCATTTATCGACAAAGGCTATAATCTGCAAGCTAAGCTAGATGATAAAACACCCCTAGAGCATGCTATAGCAGCAGACAATCTAAATGTAGCTAGGTATCTAATTGCACGAACCAAACCTAACTTTTCAGATCTAAATATGCCAGAGATCGATAACAGAACAACTACGTTCTTAAAGCTAGTGCAATCTGAACACGACGCTTTAACGGTTGCTGGTAATGAAATACAAAATGAAGTTGCTGCGAAGTTAACTAGCATGGTTCAGTCAACTGTAGATATACATAACAGTAAAATTGATTTTGCTAAAGCACTATTTGGCATGCCCACTACTGACAAGGCTAAAGCAATGGTTAAGTTTATGATGTTTAATTTAACCTTTAAAGTTAAAGATAGCTACATAATAGCAATAGACCTATCACGTGGCCTAGCAACGAAAAAACCAGGCGGCAAACATGTGCCATGTGACGTTTCACAGTTAATAATGCAATTTGCTGGATTATTACCTAAGGGAGTCGACCTATCTAAGATTATGCAAGGCACAAAACCCCACAGTAGTCAGCAAGTTGCAATGGCGCCACCATCTTCTTTAGTGACAAGTGTTATTCTAGAGAATATAAGCAGCTCATCCAGTTCATCCAGTAAAAGCAATAACACCTAGGCGGCATTATTAATATTTTCAAAACCACAGGATTTTTATTCCCTTAAGGTTTCCTTAAGAATTAAACAGGTGCCCACAAACATCTTGATCTTTTTTATTTCATATGCTAACATTTCAATTCTTCAAACAATATGGAGTATTTAATGTTTGACAGCTGGACAGCTCTCCATACTTGCGTACACATGGCAACATATGAAAATAATGATAGCTTTGTTTCTTATGTAGTTGAGCATAGTATAGAAGGTGCTAACGTTAATGCAACTACGTGGGATAGTAAGACACCTTTACATTTTGCTCTAAGCTGTGCGGAAAATAAAAATTCTTATGTTGTAATGAATATCCTAATTGACAATGGCAGTAATATTCACGCAACTGATAGACAGGGTGATACACCTCTTCATTTTGCAGTACTCTTTTGCAATTATAAAGTTTTAGTTAAGCTAATTGAAAAAGGGGCTGATGTTAATGCAACTAATAATAAGGGCAAAACACCTCTAGAGCATGCCATAGCAGCAGACAATCTAAATATAGCTAAGTATTTAATTGTACTAACCAAACCTAACTATGCAGATATAAATATGCCATATGCCGATAACAGCACAACTATGTACTTAAAAGAGATGCATGAACTAGCAACATATGAACCTGACAACTCAGCAGCTAGCGCTTTAGCTGTTGGCGGTAATGAAATACAAAATGAAGTTGCTACGAAGTTAAGTAGCATGGTTAAGTCAACAGTAGATATACATAACAGTAAAATTGCTTTTGCTAAAGCATTATTTGGCATGTCCACTACTGACAAAGCAGAAGCAATGGTTAAGTTTATGATGTTTAATTTAACCTTTAAAATAAAGGGATCCTACAGCGACGCAATTGTAATTACAAAGGGTTTAGTCAAGAGCCACACTAAAGAAGGAAAAACACGCCCCTCTTTATGCCCGGATGTCATCGGTATAATATTAAACTTTGCAGGACTTATGCCAGGGAAAACCAGTATTGATGCTATAACTCATCCATACTATAAAGCCCTAAACTCCAGTCAAGTGAAGTCGAGTGAAACGGCAGTAAAATATTCATCCATGCAAAATGATAGTATAATTGAATCAAATCATGGCAGCCCAGCAGCTGCAGCATAAAATCAAACCCATGAGGGAATAATAGTAGTTAATGCATATAAAGCATTACAGCTACCCTGGTGGCCAAGTAAAGTTGCGCCCAGCCAAAAACCTGGGCAGATGGCTAACATTTACCAAAACCACACGACTTTTATTCCCTTAAGCTTTACTTAATAAATAAAAATGTTACACTACGGCAATAAAATAATTTTTATAGAGAAAAAATATGAATTTACACACTGCTATTGCCGAAGGCAACACTGAAACAGCTCTTGCTCTAATTGCAAATGGTGCTGATGTTAAGGCTATTGATAACGAAGGCTTCACACCTCTGCACAGGGCTGCAAAATCTAGCTACACTGAAACAGCTCTTGCCCTGATTGAAAAAGGTGCTGATGTTAATGCTACTGACCAAAACGGTAGAAGAAGACCGCTGCACCAGGCTGCTATTGCCGGAGGCAACACTGAAATAGCTCTTGCCCTGATTGAAAAAGGCGCTAATGTTAATGCTAAAGATAGATATGACTTTACACCTCTGTCCTTTGCTATAGGGAATGGGTACAAGAATTCCCACACTAAAATAGCTATTGCTCTAATAGAGAGAGGCGCTGATGTTAATGCTACTGACAGCAATGGCAGAACTCTTCTGCAGATGGCTGCAATTAGTGACCACACTGAAATAGCTGTTGCTCTGATTGAAAAAGGCGCTGATGTTAATGCTACTGGCCAAAACGGCAGCACACCTCTGCACTGTTCCATACAATTTGGCAAACCTGTAACAGCTCTTGCCTTGATTGCAAATGACGCTGATGTTAATGCTACTGACAAAGACGGCAGCACACCTCTGGCCTTGGCTGCACATTTAGCATTAACATTAGGCCGCACTGAAACAGTACGAGCATTAACATATCAGCTCCACTATGCTGCGCGCTTATGTGATATCAAAACTGTCAAAGCATTAATCGACAAAGGCTATCTGCTGCAAGCTAAGCTAGATGATAAAACACCCCTAGAGCATGCTATAGCAGCAGACAATCTAAATGTAGCTAAGTGTTTAATTGTACTAACTAAACCTAACTTTTCAGATCTAAGTATGCCAGAGATCAATAACAGCACCACTAAGTACATAAAAGATATGCATAAACTTGCAACAACTGAACATGACACCTCAGCAGCTAGTGCTTTAACGGTTGGCGGTAATGAAATACAAAATGAAGTTGCTACGAAGTTAAGTAGCATGGTTCAGTCAACAGTAGATATGCATAACAATAAAATTGATTTTGCTAAAGCACTATTTGGCATGCCCACTACTGATAAAGCTAAAGCAATGGCTAAGTTTATGATGTTTAATTTAACCTTTAAAATAAAGGGATCCTACAGAGACGCAATTGTAATTGCAAGGGATTTAGACAAGAGAGGCACAACTAATAAAGGAAAAATACGCCCCTCTTTATGCCCCGATGTTATCGGTATAATATTAAATTTTGCAGGGCTTATGCCAGATAAAACCAGTATTGATGCTATAGCTCATCCATACTATAAAGCCCTAAACTCCAGTCAAGTGAAGTCGATTGAAGTGGCAGCAAAACATTCAGCTGTGCAAAATAATAGTATAATTACACCAAAACATGGTAGCCCAGCAGCTACAGCGTAAAATCAAACCCATGCGGGAGTCATAGTAGCTAATACATATAAAGCAGTGCAGCTACCCAGGTGGCCAAGTAAAGTTGCGTCCAGCCAAAAACCTGGGCAGATGACTAATATTTGCAAAACCCACTCAGAAAAACTTTTATTCCCTTAAGGTTTCCTTAAGAATTAAATGTTATAATAATAACAATATAATTATTAAATAATTTTTATAGAGAAAAAATATGCGTATTAAATCAGTTTTATATATAGCCTTATTAACCCTATCTACAGTGGCATTATTACTATCACTTAGCATTATACCTTTTGCAATTCTGCCAATAATGATAACTGCAGTATCAATATTAACTGTTTCATTTGGATATCCATGGATTATAGGTGCGGCTCTTAGATCTGCCGCAAGCTCTGGCAGTGTAACGTTTACTAAAATATTTATTGCATTAGGTGCTGATGTTAATGCTACTTGTCCACTTGGCAATACACCTCTGCTCATGGCTGCAGAGAAAGGCCACACTGAAACAGCTATTGTCCTGATTGAAAAAGGCGCTGATGTTAATACTTCTAACCAAAACGTCACAACACCGCTGCACTCCGCTGCTCTTGGTGGCCGGACTGAAACATCTCTTGCCCTGATTGCAAATGGCGCTAATGTTAATGCCACTGACAAATACGGCAACACGCCTCTGCACGGCGCTGCATACCATGACCACACTGAAACAGCTCTTGCACTGATTGCTAATGGCGCTAATATTAATGCTACTGACAG
>JABJPE010000001.1 GCA_018664045.1 Legionellales bacterium
AGAGTTAAATCAATATTGGCATTTAATGAGAGATACCAACGAACGCGGCCATAGCAGCAGTGATGTCTTAGCAAAAATAAAAAATCGCCAGAATGACTATAACAAATATATAACCTCACAAGCAAAACAAGCAGATATCATCATTAAAATGCAACCTATAACCCCTATAAAAGACTATAATAGAAAACAAGATCTAGCTATAAATTATACTTTAACCATGAGCAACTCTATTTATATAGAACCATTACTAAACCAGCTAGCAAACGTTAACTCCCTCAACATTACACATGAATATAATAGCCAAGACGAACAAATTATAACTGTAAATGGCAATTGTAGCGGCACAATAATTAAAACAATTGCTGTAAAAATTCTTCCAGATTTTGCAGACATTGGGGTCTATAATATTAATTGGCAGCAAAACAGCTTTGGCGTGCTGCTCTTGATTTTATCCTATAGCATTTTTGAAAAAGCAAAGTTCGCGCATCATGGAAATTAAAAATCTTGTGAGCATCTCACAACAAATTGGCACAAATTATCAATATGTACAAGGCGGTGGTGGCAATACCTCTGTTAAAATAAATAACTATACTATGGCAATTAAAGCATCGGGCTCCTTATTGAAGAATATGTCTTTAACTCATGGCTACTGCTTAATACAGTATCCAAAAATAAAAGAACTTTTAACCAGTACAGTAGATGAAAAATCCTTTAACTCAAAAGTGCAAAAACTAGTCTATCCAAACTCACCAAGTAACAACCCTTCCATCGAAACAAGTTTTCATGCAATAGGTGAAAAATATGTAATCCATAGCCACTCCATTTATGCTAATATTTTAAATTGCACCAAAGAAGGACAAAATATAATAAAAAATTTATTTCCAGAAGCAATGTCACTTCCATATCATGACGTTGGCTTTAATCTAGCTCTCGCTCTAATTAATAAGCTTAAACAATATAAAACAATACCAAATATAATTTTTTTACAAAACCATGGTTTAATCGTCACCACAAATAGTGCCGCCGACACTCTAAAACTCCATGAATATGTAAATACAAAAATAAAAAACTATTTTAACATTGAAAATGGAAGGCCTAACACTCAACACAAATATGACATAACACAAGATCTATTATTCCCAGACCAAGCTATATACTGCTGCAGTAATATAGCAAAAATAACTGAATCTAAAGCTGCCAAGGAAACACAATATGCTTACGATATAATCCTCAGCATAATAGATAAAAACTCCCTTACACCAAATTTTCTTCTAAAAACAGCCAAAGAAAAACTCCTCAGCATGGAAAGTGAAAAACACAGACAACAGGTAATTCTAAATGATAATAATCAAACATAGAGTAAACAGCTTAAAAGACCTGGCAGAGACTAATCATAACAATGGAATAGAAGTTGATATTAGGTATCATAATAACGATATTATTTGTTGCCATGATGCTTTTAACCATCAAACAACAAATCCAATAAAGTTAACTGAGCTACTGCAAAAATGGCAACATAGTGGCCCTATAATACTTAATCTAAAAACCACAGGGGTTGAAAATGAATGTGCCGCGATTATGCATAACTACAACATAAAATCATGGTTCTTCCTCGACATGGTCATGCCTACATTTATATGGCACACAAGGACAAAACAAAAAAGCAAGTTCAACCATGCCAATATAGCACTGCGCTGCTCCGAGTACGAATCAGCTGAAGCTACAATTAGCTACAGGGAGCACGCCTCCTGGATTTGGCTAGACTGCTTTAGCGGCAACCCTAATATTAATAGCATATCAATCCTGCAACAGTCAGGGTTTAAAATATGCGTGGTGTCTCCCGAACTTCAAAGCTACTCTAAAGAAACAATATTTCAATTTAGAAGCCAGCTTAAAAACATAAAAATAGATGCTGTATGTACAAAACACCCTAAGCTATGGGAAAGTAAAATAACACGCCCGGATCATAACCAAGTATGAAATCAAGCAAATTTATAACAAACAAAACAATACTGATTTTTTGTGCTTTTTTTACACTGTATAGCGTAGCTTTTAGCACCCTCCTAGGCTCAACTTATCCGACATCTGATACATTTTATGACCTTTTACTTCCACAAATATCAGGACATGCAATGGCCAGCGGACTTTCACCAAGTATAGATTTTTATAGCCCATTTGGCATTATATATCACAAACTCAACCAATTAAGCTACAGCCTTATATTAGAGTTTTCTGCATATTTGCAAATTTTTGATATAAACATGATCAATTCAATTATTATTTGTTTATTTATAACATCGTTCTTTATCCTTTTTAGGCTAGTCGTTAAATTACCAGTTTTTATATTAATATTTATAACGTCTATAAGTTTGCAAATGAGGTTTATCTCTAATCTAACTAATTTCATTGACCCCACAAGGGTCTCTTGGTCTGGGATATATAACAACCAAATGTGGGGCTTAATTCTATTGCAAATATGCTTCATATTTGCAATAGATAAATATATTAAATGTAAAAAACTTACCAATGAAAAACTCAAGCTACTCTCTTATATACTTGGGACTACATCTTTTATAACTTTTAACTTTAAAATAAACTTTTTTCCTGCATCTATTTTAATTAGCACTTCCTTATTATGTAGATTAAAACCCAAACAAAGCCTTGAATATATGACAACAATTGCACTAGTTATAATAATTTTAAATTTTGGTGCGAGCATAATATTTAACTATTCATATCTAGCATATTTTTTAGAGCTAAAAGCGGCACTTGCTGTAAAACAAAGTTTTGAATATGATTTACTTAATCAATCTACAAGATGTTTCCCAGTAATCTTAACCTATATAACTGCAATGTTTATTATTCGTTATGGGTATCCAGTCATACGAGATAATAACCATCTTAGCTTTATGCAAATAATTTCTCTGTTAAAAACAAAAGGGCTTATACATAATTTAAAGCAAAAAGGACTATTAAAAGACATTTTTTTTGATCTATGTTTTGTGTTATCTGTAGTTTTAATTCTTGCAGGGGACAGTACATGTCCTAATGGATATATGCATATAATCACAATACTACTTTTGTATACAGTAATAAATACAAATAACACCTGCGTAACATCCGCGCCCCACATACTGTCATGCATTATAATTATAATTAATATAATAGGCTTAAGCTTCCTAACTTATGCAAAATTCAATGCAGTTATCATAAATAATACCAGTAGTAAAGTTACAATGCTGAACTCAGATACAACAGGATATAAATTCCGCATTGAAAGCTATAGAGGCCTAGAAAACCTACTAACAAAATTAAATTATAAAGACCAACAGCATATGATTAATCTTTCATATAAATATAACCCTTTTAATATGAGCTGGCATATCCCTTTTCACAATTCAGAATATATAAGTATGATAAATAGTAGTCTAAAATCAATAAAAAAGTTTAATACCCAAAATAGCAATAAAATATATATGCTAGGATTTGCAAATCCACTACCTATGCTTATGAATCTAAAATATCCCAAATATAATCATCATTGGTTAGATATATTTATTACCTTTTCCCCTAATAACATGAGAGCTTTTGACAATATTTTTAGTAGTTCTAATTTAGTTTACATGCCATTCTTTACAATTGATAATCTTGTAAACCCTGCAGCTCAAACTTTTATCAACTGTTACTTTTATAAATGGAATTTTACCAATAAAAAATTTGCACTAGTTAATGTGGATGGGTATGGTATGACTTTTAATAAAAAAGAATCTAATTATTTCCCAGAAATAACATTGCCACCCGAAACCGAAATTAATAAGAGCTGTAATAAGTTAGAAAAAGATATGCTTGAAGCTTATCATGCAAAAAAATCAAGACTCAAAAAAACTAATATGCTAGACTTGGCAAGACATTAATAGGCTACAAACATGACAATTTCAACAACAGTAAAATTATTATTTGGACTTCTACTGGTGGCGACGATCAGCACCTTCTTTGGCACATCTTATATTATTAATATTCCTCAAGGGGAACTATATAATATGCTCTTACCACAGATAAGTGCTTATGTAGTAAAATC
>JABJPE010000037.1 GCA_018664045.1 Legionellales bacterium
AACTAACTGCCAAACATACGGCAATTTTTCGTTTGTTTGGCTTTATTCCATTTTTGAAATTTGTGTCACAGTCACAGCGCACTTGGGTTTATTTATTTAATATTATTCCAATTTGTTTTTATAAAAAATATTCTAATTAAGGACTTTATATGAAAGGTATATTACTAGCAGGCGGCAGTGGCACTAGGCTCTACCCCTTAACTAAAACCACATCAAAACAACTATTGCCAGTGTATGATAAACCTATGATTTATTATCCACTGTCAGTTTTAATGTTATTTGGTATTAAAGATATTCTGGTAATATCAACGCCAACTGATCTTCCAAATATCAAAAATTTATTAGGTACTGGTGCTGAATTAGGCCTAAACCTGCAATACAAGGTGCAAGATAATCCAGATGGCATTGCCAAAGCGTTAATCCTTGGTGAAGAGTTCGTTGGCAATGATAAGGTATGCTTAATTCTTGGCGATAATATTTTTTATATGGGCGAAAAACTTAAAATACTGCGTGATCAATTAGCTGCTGGCAATGAGAATAAAGCTACAGTGCTAGCATACCATGTTGCCGATCCAAGGCGCTTCGGTGTCGTTGAGTTTGATAAAAACTTTAACGTGCTCTCAGTTGAAGAAAAGCCACAACAACCAAAATCTAATTATGCCTCTGTTGGCTTATATTTTTATCCGAATGATGCAGCCAAAAAAGCAAGGTCATTGCAACCATCGGCGCGTGGTGAGCTGGAAATCACCGATTTGAATAACCTATATTTGCAAGAAGGGCGCCTTAATGCTCTCCCAATGGGACGTGGTAATGCCTGGCTCGATGCTGGTACCCATGATTCGTTGTTGGATGCAGCTAATTTTGTCCAAGTTATAGAAAAGCGCCAAGGCTTGAAAATAGCCTGCCTTGAAGAAATAGCCTGCAGAATGGGCTTTATAAATGCAGCGCAAATGCGGGAATTAATAAATTCAATCAAAAATCAAGATCATAAAAATTATCTTGAAAAAACCTATGAGGATGTCCATGCAGTTTCGGAACACGAATATAGCTGATGTAAAAATCATTGAGCCACGCATCTTTGCCGATGAGAGGGGCTATTTTTTCGAAAGTTATAATCAGAGCGAATTTAATAAAGCAGGCATTAATGCTAATTTTGTGCAAGATAATGAGTCTAAATCAAGTTATGGTGTGGTGCGGGGCTTACACTGCCAGTTAGGAGCGCATGCGCAGGCAAAGCTCGTGCGGGTATTATCTGGCAAGGTACTGGATGTGGCGGTTGACTTTAGAGCAGGCTCACCTACTTATGGCCAGCATGTGGCGGTGGAGCTATCTTGTGAGAATAAACGCCAGCTTTATATCCCGCGTGGTTTTCTGCATGGCTTTGCCGTTTTGAGTGAAACTTGTATATTTTCTTATAAATGTGATAATTTATATCATAAGGATGCTGAATGTGCGGTGCGCTACGATGATCCGGCTTTAGCTATCAATTGGCGTCTTCCACAAGAGCATATTGTGGTGTCAGATAAGGATAAAACCGCAGGAGAGTTTAAAGATGCTATGGGTACCAGGTAAAAATGGGCAGCTAGGACAAGAACTACAAAAATTACTGCCAAACGCAATTTTTACATCTTCAAGAGAGCTGGACATAACAAACGCAGTAGCTGTTAGAGATTTCGTTGCCAAGCATAAATTCGATACTATTATTAATTGCGCAGCTTATACTGCTGTAGATAAAGCTGAAGATGAAAAAGAACAAGCATCTTTAGTAAATCATTATGGGCCATTGAACCTCGCGCGGACAGGGGCGAAAATAATCCACATATCGACAGATTATGTCTTCGATGGCACCAAAGGCAGCCCGTATGATGAAAGTGATGCTACAGGGCCTAACTCGCACTATGGTGAGAGTAAATTGGCAGGGGAGCAGTCCTTGCTAGCATATTCGGAAGTTGCAGTAGTTATTCGAACATCTTGGCTATACTCAGAGTTCGGTAGCAATTTTGTAAAAACCATGCTGCGCTTAGGTGCAGAGCGCAAAAACTTAAATGTAGTATGTGATCAAATCGGCTCTCCTACCTGTGCCTCTGATCTAGCACGGGCAATAGTTACGATTATACCACAGCTTTCTAAATCAAATTCTGGCATTTACCATTATAGCAATGCGGGTCAATGCTCTTGGTTTGAATTTGCAAATATGATAATGCATTTAGCATGTCTGAATTGCTCTGTTATGCCGCTTACAAGAGATAACTACCCAACTAAAGCAAAACGACCATCTTATAGTGTTTTAGATAATTCAAAAATATCGAAGACCTTTGGTGTAACTCAAACCCCATGGAAAATTAGCTTGCAAAAAACACTGGAAAATTTATTGGCTTTGAATCTTTAGGGTTTATGTTGGTTTTCTTCTTGTTTATTGGTGTCAGTGTTTTCTGTGGTCTCAATTTCTTTATATTTGTTATCTTTGCTAGAGAGATCACTTGATGTTATGTTTTTTATCCCCTCCATAGTTATACTACCCAGACTTGATAAAGATTTTTGGGAAAAGTTTAAAATAGACATAACAGCTTTGGTTGGCCAGACAAAAAGTATGTTTGTTATAAATGATGCGACCATTACCACACCATTACCAAACGCTTTTGAAAAGCTATTTAATTGAACATTGCTTAGATTCGAATGGGCATCAGATATATGTGCTTTATTTAAAGCCCATTGGAGTACAGTGATTAATGTGAACGCTGCTATAGCTGCAGCTATTCCTATCATCACTGGCGTGATTAATATATTTCCTATTGCTAGGATAGGTGTTAGAGCTGCTGTAATAGCTATAGTTATTAAAACTACATTAAAGATATAATAGACGATGTCTCTACTTGCATAACAGTTGATGTGGTTCCTTGCATTTTGTATTGAATTTAGAACGGGGTCTTTTTCAATAGCTGACTTTATTTCTTTCGCTTTTTCTTTAATTATATTTACTTTTTCTTTATCAAAATTTATTTCTGTAGTTATATGGTCAAAGGTTTTATTTTCAAAGCTTGTATTTTCAATTTTATTTCGAATAAGCTTCTTTTCATCAGAGTCAGGCATATTTATTAAATTTATTATAAATAAATTTTTACATAAATTATTGAAATAAACTTCATTTTTTTTGTTTACTACTTCTAAATTATAATTTAGCAGTTTGTCTACATTTGATCGTGAACCATGATCACTTTCTTGTGGGGATATTACTTTATTTGTTATATCCCTATTAAAACCATTATTTGAAATTTTATTTACTATATTATCTAGTTTAAATTTACTAATATTGTTTGTATGTCTTTTTTTAGTCCATGGTGCTTTTATGGTGCTTACTAGGTTTGTATATTCACATAATAAAACTTTTATACTTTTCTCTACTAGAGCTATTTTTTTATTGTTAGGCTGCTCTGCTTGATGCAGATCATTAAGGGCACTTTGCAGACTTCCTAGTTTAGCAGTTAAGAGTGATGTTGCTTCTTTATCTTGGTAGTATTCTAATCTTGAGGAATAAATAAACAAGGAAAAGTTCATAATAACAGCTAAAGGAATTATTAAAATACCTCCAAATGGTAGCGATGCTCCAACAAAAAAAGCAATTCCAGCTCCAGTTAATCCGAGTGCTAACAATGAAAAGGCAATTAGAAACTTATTTGTTTTTGTGTCATAGCTGTCTCTATGAATATTATTATAAGTATATACCAAAGCGTACATAAGAACAGCTACTGGCCCTAAGAATACTGCGGCGCCAGCCATCGCGGCTCCTATTAAACCTAGTGTTGGACCAGATTGTGCAAGTGGCATTCCATAATAAAGCACATTAGAAAGCTCGGGAGCTGCTTTTGCTGCCAGTGCTTGCTCAATAGTCCTTAGTTGTTCTTCTATATTTGCTAACTCACCATCATCTTCTTCCCTTACTTTAGATAATACCGTCGCTACATAATTCTCTAGTGCTGCTTTCACTTTAGTGTTTGTTTCAAATGAGTGGAATAAATTTTCATATTCATTAAAATCATCTTGTGAAATATCAATATAGGTTTTATTTATATCTATTATTTTTGTTGATATATCATGGGCTTTATCTGTAGATATGTTTGGTATTGCGTGTTGTATGATATCATTAATTTTTTTTGGATCTTTACCATCTATATAACTTAGCTGTTTGCTAATAGTTTCAGCAGCATTTTTTAGTTGTTTTCCTGGGTCAGACTGTATCCCAAGATAGCTCATATAAGATGAATCGGCATTAAACTCTACAGCACCATCTTGTAATATTGTGGCAATTTGAGCTTGGGGTACATATAATTTAGTCATAAACACAGCCTCTAACTATCTATTTAGTACTGTTTATTATAGCTTGAAGTTTGTTCT
>JABJPE010000038.1 GCA_018664045.1 Legionellales bacterium
AAAGTGCTATTTCGCAACGAGTATGCTACAGCACAACCATCGCTGGTGGCCTTGCAGTTAGCCTAGCATTATCACATCAACAGCCCAAAGTTAAATCACTGCAAAGTTGGCATAAAAGTCTAAAGCAAGTAACTAAAACCTCAACGTAAATCAAGCTTGTTACCAATAAAAAAACCCAGCATTAGCTGGGTTTTTTTAAGTTTAGTCTTAAGTTTAAAGACTCTGATTAACACCGTCTTTTGCCTCATTTTCATTTGGTTTCTTGCTAGTTTCTACATCATCATCATTTAGTGACACTGAAGAATCACTGCGTTTGCCTAAGCCATTAGCAGGTACAGGATTAAAAAAGTCAAGGCCTGAAACTTTATCAGTAACCGCATAAGTTGCATGTAAGGCATATGCAGTAAGTGCAAATGCCGCAGGAATAACTATAGATGCGACGCCAACAGCACTAAATATTGCTGCAGCTATACCAGTTACCTCTAAAACAACTGCGGCAGCTATAATTGCAACAACTCCAACGGCAGCCAAGGCATTAGAGCCATACTCACCATAGCTATTTTTAGCAACTGGTTCTGCTGCGTTAACGGCACAAGCTGCGCCATAACCTGCGCCAGCAAGTGCAAAATAAGATCCTACTAAAGCAGCATTGCCTCCGAAAGCGAGCACAGCATGTAAAGTGCCAACTAGAAGTGGAGCGACTAAAGCATTAGCTGTTAAATAAAGTCCTGCATATAACAAACCAATTTTAGCTAAATTCTCACCCAAATCCTGCCATGTTTTATCTTCGCCTGCTTGCTGCCATTTATCCTTAATTGTAACTAAACTTAGGCTATTAGAAAAAAGCTTTACTAAATCTAACTCCAGAAAAGCATTCCATAGAGTAGATGCATAACTTTTTAAGCTTGCAAATTGTGATTCATCTTCTACACCTGAAACGTCATCTTCGGCTCCTACCTTAGAATCAACCGCAGGGGTAGCATTAAACTTTGCATCTATAGTAAGCAAACCATTTAAATATTTTTCAGCTAATCCTTGTTTAAGGATATTACTTGATTCTGAATAATAGCCTAGTTGCATTACAGTTAGAGCTAGTGCTGGATAAGCAATATATGCAATAGCGCCCATGCTGGCAAAATTAAACAGCGGCAGTAATGCTACAGCTACAAATGCGAAAGCTATTAAATCTCTATGAAATAAAACAAAGTGGCCAGTTTGTAGAGTTTTTTCACCTAAATATGAGGCTCCATCAACTGTTTTTTCACCTAAATATGAGGCTCCATCAACTGTTTTCTTACTAAAAGATGTAAAACCATTTTCAATTTTTTCCATAAATGAAGTAGTATCTTCAGTAGCTTTATCTTCATCATTTAGAAGTGATTTTGATTCTTCTGTAGTTCCAGCAGTGTTATCTTCTTGATTATTAAGACCCTCCGTAGATCCTAAACCGAACTCTTCAGTAGCTTTATCTTCATCATTTAGAAGTGATTTTGATTCTTCTGTAGTTCCAGCAGTGTTATCTTCTTGATTATTAAGACCCTCCGTAGATCCTAAACCGAACTCTTCAGCACTTTCATATCCTTTATTACCTGATTGCATATAGTAACTCCTATATTTGTTATATAAAACTAAGGCAGTATTTTACACAAAAAACAACCTTAAACTTCCTCACGCTATCACAAGAAATTCACTAGTACAACTATAAAATAGCAAATAAGGCCTTACTGCATGAAAACACAATAAAAATAGCTGCATTTTACTTTAGAAATTAAACCATATATAATGGTTATCTTACTTTATAAGTCAACAAGACTTTTAGGTTTAACTTGAATTTCTAAAATTAACAGGTGTTATTATGCAAATGATCCCGATGACAAAATCAGGCAAAGAAAAACTAGAAGAACAACTGGACCGATTAAAACGAATTGAAAGGCCACAAATCACAGAGGCTATTGCATCAGCAAGAGAGCTTGGAGATCTAAAAGAAAATGCAGAATATCATGCTGCGCGTGAAAAACAAGGCATAACCGAGGCTTTAATTAGAGACATTGAAGATAAACTAAGCCGTAGCCAAGTTATTGACTTAAGTAAAATTCCAAATACAGGAAAAGTTGTGTTTGGCTCTTATGTTGAACTTGAAGATATGGAAAGTGGCAATGAAACTAAATATCAAATTGTTGGTGAAGATGAATCTGATTTAGAAAATAGTAAAATTTCGGTAACTTCACCACTAGCTCGAGCTTTAATCGGCAAAGAAGAAGGGGATATTGCAGAAGTAAAAACTCCAGGCGGCATCTTAGAATATGAAATAACTTCTGTCAGCTATACTGCTAAATAAAAAGTATAAAGCTAAAGGATACAACTATGGCTCTAACAGGAAGGTTTGTTGTCAGCTTAGAAGGCACAAAAATTCAAGCACATGAAAAAGAATTAGTACGCCACAACAATACAGCTGCAGTGCTATTGTTTACGCGCAACTTCACCTCGCCAGAGCAACTAAAAAGCTTGGTTGCAGCCATACAAAAGCATTCAGAAAAAGAAGACTTACCTATTTTTGTAGACCAAGAAGGTGGTCAAATACAGCGTTTTCAAGGCAATGGCTTTAGAAAACTAGAATCTTTTAAAAGCCTTGGGCATAAATACTTAAATGCCAGTTCTTTAGATGAGCGGGAGCATCTAATACAGCAGCATGTCGAGACTTTAACTTGTGACCTTGGTGAATATGGCATAATAAGCCTAACACCTGTAACTGATTTAGACTGTGGCAACGCTGTCATATCCGGCAAAGACAGAGCTGTTAGTGATAATGTGGAGTTAACTGCAGATATAATTGAAAGCTACGTAGCTAAGCTCAATGCCTGCGGCCATAGCGCCACCTTAAAACACTTCCCAGGTCATGGCCAAAGTTACAGTGACGGCAATGATGATTCACATTTATGCCGACCTATCGATAATAGAGATATAAACACGATAATGGATGAAGATATAGCGCCATTTAAGAGGGTAATTAGTAAAGCCGAAGCAGTGATGCCAGCCCATATTCTGTACCCTCAAGTAGACCCTGAGCATACTGCGGGCTTCTCTACAATATGGCTCCAAGACATCTTAAAAAACAAGCTTGGCTTTAATGGCCTAATTGTGAGTGATTGCTTGTCTATGGCAGGTGCCGGTGAAGCCACAATGCTCACTAAAGCAAAGCAAGCGCTAGAGCACACTGACATTGCTATTATGTGTAATATTCCAGTAACAGAGGCGCTAACAGTACTCAATCAGATTCCAAATGGCACATTAAACCCAACTCAAACAGCTGCCTTTAAAAAGTGGACCCAATTTGGCCTAAGCAAAAGAGCTGAAATAGCTGGCACCACACTTTGCAATGGGCAACAAATAATATAGCTTAGCGCCACTTAATGTTACAACCCATACTCACACCCGTCATTGCGAGGAGCACATCTACCAACCGGTCATTGCGAGGAGCGCAGTTAACATACACCGGGCTTAGCTCACAACCAAGATGGATTGCGACGTCACTACCACCCTACGCTAACGCTGCGGGAGCACAGCGACGTGCAATCCACACCATCCCCGTTATTGCAATGACTCTAGGGACTCGCACCATCATTCCGAGAAACGCACCGACGTCGCAACCCATCTGGTGTAGCCACCCACCCCCGTCATCAGAGAACAATAAATGATCGAAAAAAGAACATCTATTCAGAACAATGTAGTTACAACACATTTTTTTCTTGTTATCATGATCG
>JABJPE010000039.1 GCA_018664045.1 Legionellales bacterium
CAAAACAAGATTTAATAATTGGCGCTTGTGATAATGGCATGCTCTATAATAAAGATTTATTAGTTAAAACAATGCAAGAGACTGACTGCATTGTCTTTACTTTCAGAAACAATCCGACCGTGATACATAAACCAGAGCAATACGGCTGGGTTAAGCTCGCAGATAATTCTGGTAACATTGCCAAAGTGTCGGTAAAGACCCCCATAAGCTGCAGCCCCATTAAGGACCATGCAATAGCTGGGACATTTTGGTTTAAAAATGCAGATATATTTATAAAAGCAGCAAACAACATGATTAAAGCAAAACGCACAATCGGTGGTGAGTTTTACATAGATGAGCTTATAAATGATGTTATAACATTAGGATTTAGTGCTAAAGTATTTGAAATAGACTACTATATCGGCTGGGGCACCCCTAATGATTTAAAAATTTATGAATATTGGAGGAGTTTTTTTGCAAAATAATAATACGCAAATTTTAATGTTTTTATGTTGTGCATCAGTAGCTATTCTAACTGATCTTTGTGCATACTTTGCCCTGCTTAATTTTATGCCTTATTCAATAGCAAAAGGCATATCATATATACTAGCCGCACAAGTTGCATACTTTACTAACAAGCATTTTACCTTTAAGAGAAACACACCAAATACAGGAACCTTTAGACGTTTTTTAATGTTATATACTGCTACATTTTTTATAAATGTGCTCACTAATAAACTTGCATTATTTATAATTCCAAAATTTACATTAGTTTGCTTTTTAATTGCAGCTGTGATCACTATGGCCTGCAATTTCTTAGGTCAAAAATACTTTGTGTTTGGAGGGCGAAAATGTTGTCAGTAATAGTACCTTGTTATAATGAAGCAGAAAATATTAGCATAATTGTAGAAAAATTTACCCAAGCTATACCTTACAATAGTAATACTGAAATAATTTTAGTTGATAATGGCTCAACTGACAATTCAGAGCAGTTAATAAAAATCGCGGTCACCAATAACCCTCAATATAATTTGAAATTAGTCTCAGTTAAGCAAAATAGAGGCTATGGTCATGGTATCTTAGCAGGCCTCAATGCTGCTATCGGCACTACGCTAGCTTGGACTCATGCTGACTTACAAACAGAGCCTAGTGATGTATTTCGAGCCTACAGAGTCTATAAAAGCATAAATAACAGCAGCACTTTAGTTAAAGGCCACAGGAAAAATCGCAAATTTAGTGAGCTAGTCTTTAGTTTTGGGATGCAAATTATTGCATCTATCATGCTCAAGACTTGGATTACTGAGATTAATGCCCAACCAAAGATATTTAGCCATGACTTTTATATCAAACATATAAAAGATAATGCACCACATGATTTTTCTTTGGACTTGTATCTGCTGTTTCAAGCCAAAAAACATGGGAAAATTAAAACGATAGATGTCGACTTCAAAAAGCGTATTCACGGCGAAGCCAAAGGTGGTGGGAGCTTAAAAACAAGAATAAAACTGATAAGCCGAACACTTTACTATATCTTTACTTTAACTACAAAAGTAGGAAATAAATAATGCAAAACGCTAACAATAAAATAAAAAACATATTCTAGTTATAGAGATATAAGCATCGAGGAGAAAACATGGACTATATAAAAAATAAAAAAGGCAATTTTATAATTAATATAATTGCTGCCACAAAATACTCGTTATACGGTCTAAAACGCTTGTGGGAAGAAAAGGCTTTTCGTTATGAGATTACATCTTACATTGCTGTTTTGTTTTTATTTTACTTAATTGGTGCCAGCTATATGCATTTTATAATTATAACAATGCTATCATTTATAGTGTTTGCAATGGAGTCCTTAAATACAGCAATTGAAGAAATTATTAACCATATATCACCTCAATGGTCAAAAACTGCTAAAAATGCAAAAGATTTAGGCTCATTTGCAGTTTTTTGCACCCTTATGGTCAATGCAATTTATATTTTATATGTGCTAACATCAACGCTATAAATTACTAGTTCTAACAGATACAGCTAGTAAAATTAAAAATATTAGGGAAAAAATGTTAACAATGAAATTTGCCTTTTCATTGCTTTGCAAAAACATTTCTCCAGATCCATACTGTACTACCTAATTTGTTATAGTACTCATATAACTTGCATTAAGTCGCAGCAAAAGCAGTCACTCCTGCCGATGATGCAACTAAAATAGTATTGGGTCGCTCTGAAACAAATAAACCATGACAAACCACGCCAACAATAGCATTTAAGTTGGTATCTAAAGCTTTAATATCACTAAAATTAAGGCCATAAACATCTAAAATAATATGACCACTATCTGTTACAAACCCCTCTCTATAAACTGGATTTGCCCCCATAGCAACACAATCTCTACCAACATGACTTCTCGCCTCGGCCAAAACTTCAATTGCAACAGGAAAATCTCTACCTAGCACATCAACTACCTTGCTATCATCGACAATACAAATGAACTTATTGGCAATAGCTGCCACAATTTTCTCACGAGTAAGTGCACCACCACCACCTTTAATGCAATACCCAGAACGTTCAACTTCATCGGCACCATCGATATAAACTGCTATATTAGGTGCACTATTGATATCCAAAACCTCAATTCCAACTTCTTCTAATAGCTTTTTACTCCGCTCTGAGCTAGCAACAGCTCCAGCTATATCATGACGCATAGTTGCTAATTCACGGATAAAGTAATCAACTGTAGATCCGGTTCCTACCCCAATTATTTCATCTTTTGGCACATAGGCTAAAGCACTTTTAGCCACTTGTTGTTTTAGTTCATTTTGCATATTAAATTTCAATCCCAGAGTGTCGGAGCAAAGCATCAACTTCTGGGGCGCGCCCCATAAAGTTTTTAAAAAGCACATCGGCGTCATAAGTACCACCTTTTTCTAAAACTTCATGCATAAACTTATTTCCAAGTTCACTATTAAATATGCCATGATCTTCAAATTTAGTAAATGCATCTGACGATAGAACTTCAGCCCACTTGTAGCTGTAATAACCTGCAGCATACCCTCCTGCAAAAATATGCGAAAAACTATGTTGAAATCGATTTTCTAATATAGTTGGCACTACCGCGCATTCAGATCTAACACGATCCAGTACATCCTGAATATCATCACTGCTTGCTATACTCAAATCAGAATAAATCTGCATATCAAACAAAGAGAACTCAAGCTGACGCATCATTTGCATTGCACTTTGAAAGTTTTTTGCTGCTAATAAATTATCCAACATATCTTCTGGTAGCCGCTTGCCCGTTTTATAGTGTTTGCCTAAAATTTCTATGCCTTCTTTAGAATAGCTCCAGTGTTCTAAAAACTGGCTTGGCAACTCCACAGCATCCCACATTACTCCAGCTATGCCGGATATAGCACTATAATCAACCTTAGTTAAAATGTGATGTAACGTATGGCCAAATTCATGGAAGACGGTCACAACATCATCATGTGATAATAACGCTGGTGCATCTCCCACAGCTGGGCTAAAATTACAGTTTAAGAAAGCAACTGGTAGCTGTAACTTATTATCCTTAGTAATACGCCTGCATCGATAATCATCCATCCAAGCACCACCACGCTTTTTCTCCCTAGCATATAAATCTATATAAAAATAACCCCTAACATCGTCACTTTCATCCTTAACTTCGTATAAAACCACAGATTCATGCCATACTTTAGCATGTTTTACCTCAGCTATTTTTAATGAAAATGTCTTAGAAACTATAGTAAATAAACCAGCAATGACATTATCGAATGAAAAGTATTCCCTATATTCATTAGATGAGTACTTATAGCGTTGCTGCCTTAAAATCTCGCTATAGTAAGCTAGGTCCCATGGCATTAACTCAATACCATCATGCTCTTTAGCAAATTCAACTAGTTCTTTATACTCTTGCTGAGCTTGGGGCTTTGCTTTTACAGCTAAATCAGCAAGGAACTTCATAACTTCAGCAACATCTGCCGCCATTTTTGTCTCTAGAGATAATTCTGCATAATTATCAAACCCAAGAATATTAGAAATCTCTCGTTTAATCCTAATAATATCTACCATAATTTGGCTATTATCCAAGCTGCTCGAGCTTGATCCTATATCGGAAGCACGACTCACATAAGCTCTGTATATGCTTTCTCTAAAATCACGTTGCTTTGCATAACTTAAAACAGCAAATACAGTTGCAGCATCTAAACCAAATTCCCAGCCATCTTTATTACTGCGGTCAGCTTTAATACGAGCGGCATTTACAAACATCTCTGGGATACCAACTAAATCTTCAACAGAAGTTATTAATTTACTAAAACTATCCGTAGCATCCATAATATTTTGCTCAAACTTAATGGTAAGCTGCGATAAGGTTTGTTTTAATTCACGTAAATGCTGTTTTTTTGTTGCTGCTAAATTAACACCTGACAATCTAAAGTCACGCAGATGGTTCGATATGGTTTTCTTTTGCGCATCATCATAATTTTCATACTCCGCAGAGGAAGCAATATTTTCTATTTTTTTATATAATTTTTCATTTTGCGCCACCATGGTATAGTGCTCACTAACTTTAGCTAAAGCTATTTCATATACAGCACGGAGATCATCCTCACATTTAACCGCATGCATGTGCGAAATAGCAGACCATATTCTTGCAAAATAATCATCAGCCTCATCAAGTGGCATTATAAAATTATTCCATGTAGGCATATTTTCATCGGCTAATAGTTTTTCTAACAAGTCACTATTTTCTGCCAGTAGCTTATCGATAACGGCAACAACATCTTCAGCTTTAATCAAAGCAAAATCAGGAAAATCAGTGTTAGGCAAGTTCAGTAAATTAGTTTCCATCTCTATCCTTTTATATATAAAAATTACAGATTTTAATTTTAGATGATAGTAATCATTAGTGCAACTTTAACTATTTTTATTGTACTATTTAAAAGAGAAACAAATAGAGAGCTTAAATATGAATATAGAAAGTTATGCAAATAAACACCCCTTGATAGATAAAAGCGTTTATATGCACCACACTAGTTGCATTATCGGTGATGTAACAATAGGATCAAATAGTTCAGTTTGGCCTTATACTGTTATAAGAGGCGACGTGGAAGCTATAACTATTGGCAAAAACACCAACATTCAAGATGGCAGCATAATTCATGTAACTCATGCAGGACCATATACCGAGCAGGGCCAAGCAACTACCATAGGTGATGACGTTACAATTGGGCATAGAGCTACATTACATGCATGCACCGTAGAAAGCGCTACATTTATAGGGATAAATAGCACCATTTTAGATAAATCTATAATTAAAACAGGCGCGATGGTGGGCGCGAACTCTCTTGTAACAATGGGCCAAGAAATAGAAGGTGGCTATTTATGGCTGGGGCAGCCCGCCCGCAAGATTAGAGCTTTAACGCAGCAAGAACTAGACTACATAATCTATAGCGCCAAACACTACACAAAAATAGCAAACCAATATAAAAATCCCTAATAAATATTTGACATAAACATAAAAACATGTGATATATGCGATATATCAGAAGGATCAAAATATGGGCAATGATAAAATATTTTTTTTGGGGGCGTTTGGGTTTGGTGTGTTTGCACCAACATTCTTTAGTGTCTTTGTAGCAATAGTAATTTTAGTCGGTATATATGTGGTAACACGATATATTAACCAGCATATTAATCAGCATCGATCTTCTTGGTCAGGAGTTATGAGTCGTATTGTGTACTGTTCCATTATATCTTGTCCTTGTACACTATTTGGGGCTGTTTTTTCATTTAGTGCAAGTGCACCAACATTCTTTAATGCACTTGCACTAATAGTAATTTTAGTCGGTATATTTGTGACAACAGATACTCTTGAAAAATTTGGATATGTTTCGAAACGTGTTAATGAAGCTATTTGTTTTTTTGCATTGCAGCTTTTTCTTTCACACTAGCAGGATTTGCAGCGCACTGGCTTATGACTGCGTCGGGAGTTATGGGTGGCTGGCTTGCAACCAATGCAAGCATTATGGGTGCCTGGATTGTAATAAATATAGGGGTTATGGGCAGCTGGATTGCAACCAATACGGTAACTATAGCTAACTTGTTTTATACAGCAGCAGTGGCTCACCCAGTCACAACCATATCAATACCTCTCTTAGTCCTTACAGCTCCTATCATAAGAAGCTCATACCGGGAGTTGGTTAATAACAAAGGCGATTATGCATTTGATGACTCTAGCAATACCGGCTCAGTTAATAGTACGGAATTTGTAAAACAAAATGGTAATGATAAAAAACCGAATGTAGATAAATTAGAACAACAAGAAAGATCATACTTCTCTTCTTTTTTATCGGCTATAGGCATTAAATAAAAATTGATAAAAAACCACCCCACCCCGTCATTGCGGGGAGCATACGGCTCCCGCAGCGAAGCAAGGGTGGTAGCGACGTCGCAATCCATCTTTAAAATAGTAACAACAATTTAAGGCCCCTGCTCTAAGCACTGTCTTTGATCGGAAGCAGTAAATGAACTTGCAGCAACAAGATCTAGATTACATAAGCTATAGCGCCAAACACTACACAAAAATAGCAAACCAATATAAAAATCCCTAGTAAATATTTGACATAAACATAAAAAAGACAGAATATGCATATCATGGTTACATAGGAAATAAAAATGAAATTATCTACCGAAGAATACAAAAATTTTGCTATCTCATTTTTTATTTGGTCTTTGACAGTAACAGCACTGATATATGGAACCACATTACCACTAATGTCAGCACTAATTATCACTTTTATTTCAATACTAACTATAAATTCCATTGTCGCAATAACTTGCATATTTCTACCTATACAAAATAAAAAATCAATAATATTAGATACATCTAATTCAATATTAGCCTGCATAGCTTCTGGGAGCTTACTAAATTCAATTTTTACTTTTTATATAGCTATATTTAAATTTTATCTGGATATTATTAAAGCAATATTAAATTGGGCTTTAACTAGCCTGGGAATGATAGGTCATGGGCTTGGAGTTATGGGTGCCTGGCTTGCGACCAATGCAATCATTATGGGCAGCTGGATTGCAACCAATACGGTAACTATAGCTAACTTGTTTTATACAGCAGCAGTGGCTCACCCAGCCATAGCTATAGCAATACCACTCTTAGTCCTTACAGCATCTCTCATAATAGACTCATGCTGGAAGTTTTTTAATAGCAAAGGTGCTTATAAAGTTAATGGTTCTGACCAGCCCAACTCAGTTGGTAGTGACGAAATTAGTCAAAAACCGGATAATTTTCTGGCTAACGATACAAATAGAACAGATAATTCAGCACAACCAGCTAGCTGGCCATTCTCTTATTTAGGCTTTTAAATAAAAACTGACAAAA
>JABJPE010000040.1 GCA_018664045.1 Legionellales bacterium
GCCGCATTGGTCTTTTAAAATAATTGGTAATATTGCTGCTATTATTATAGGAATAGACTGCGCTATTAATGCCTGGTATTACATGGCCTTAATGGGTGGCTTTTTTGCAGTGCCTGCAGTAATAGCTATCTGTGCTCTTGCAGGATTCATACTCAACACAATACTATATAGCGCTGACTTTCCTGAAGCATTTGATGGACTTTATAAAAGTATAACAAGTATATTTACTCATAAGACTGAAACAGATGCTAGTGAAAAAGTAGAAGATAATAACCAAAAGCATCCAGTAGAAACATTTTTATCTGAAATAATCGCAATATCTAGTGGCGTAATCATGGGTTTATTTACCTACTCCAGCTACATTGGACTTGCAATACCACATATTTCACTACCCTTGATATTATTACTAAGTATAGCTAATACTATAGGAACATATGGCCTACTAAGAACATCATTAGAGATAGGTCAGCTAAAAGCTGATATATGGGAAATTAAAGAAAAGAACATCAAGTCATTACTGGTAGCTACTTTATTTATCATTTATGTACTAGGAACTGTATGGACATTAAATACATGGGTCATAAGTGCAATTACAGTTATACCACAAATAAACTACTTTGTAGCTTATACTCCATTATTGCTAGGTGAACTTGCCTTTGTTCTGGGAACAGCTATTAAAACAATAAATTACATCATTCCTGGGTCAAATTCAGAAGCCCTAGCGACACACAATACCAATACAGTCTACTTTTTTATTCTTATAGCGTTTTCAGTATTAAATGCCGTTGGCAATGGCGCTATCACTGCAGCAGGAGGCCCAATGTATAAAGCTGTCATTGGTGCATTGCTCTCCTTGGGAGTCATGATTAAAGCTAGCATGGACCAAGTAAAGGCTAATGATTCTGCAGATGCAGCTGATAGCAGCACTAAACTTACCTGCTACGCTATGATTAGTATGTTAGCCATATGGAGCTTTCTTGAGTTTGTTCAACCTGCTGTGGCTGCCAGCATAGGTGGCCATGCAATAGCAGCGATAATAGGCGGGCCTGCAACAATAACAATAGCGGCTATACTCTTTATGATAACAACAGTAACAACAACTCATTTAACTCTTGAATGTGGCAAGCCTGCATTAGAACATGCCTACACAACAACCACCAGTTTGCTATCAAGTGTTACAGGATCTGAAAATAGTCCAAGCAAGTCACATGAAGAAAACTTAGCAAAAAAAAGCCCAAATAACATATGCACCATAAGCTGAACCGCCATTTCAACATATAAACAACGACTTAAGGCAAAACACTTAATATTTCCTTAAGTTCAACTTGCTATAATATATGAGCATATAAAATTAGTAACAACTACAACGACTAATTTTGCTTTAGAATACGCCCTATTCCCTACACAAAAGCGGCCATATTGTTATTAAAATGTACAATATATGAAAATAAAGAAAGCATGCAAAGACACTACACGCGCATATATTTTAACATAAAAACAACAGCTTAAGCCAAAACACTTAAGATTCCCTTAAGCTTCACATGTTATAATATATTAATAGTATTAATATATGAGTAAATAACATGGCAAACAACAACATACATTGGTCATACTACACCGCAGGTTTTATAACTGCATTTATAATTGGCATAGATTGCGCCATAAATGCGGCATTTTACATGGCTTTAATGGGTGGTTTTTACGCAATACCTATAGTATTAGTATTCTGCGCCCTTGCTGGACTTGTTTTAAATACTATTTTATATGCAAATGACTTTCCTGAAGCAATATCAGATTTTGTTGACAACATAAAAGCCTTCTTTGCAGGCATTTACAACTATAACGAAACTATAGCTACAGTTATAAATAATTCAGCAGCTGAAAATTACGAATTAGCAAAAAATGGCTTTATTTTCATGAGCAAAGAAGTAATTGCGCTAGCTAGCGGCATCATCATGGGCTTATTCACCTATAGCGCCTACCTTGGTATGGCATTACCATTTACGAGCCCTATTCTTATTGCTGTTTTCTGTGGCGCTTATGTTTTTGGAATTTATGCTTTGATTAGGACTTCGCTAAATACAAAGTATACTGACGATACAACTATTACAGACAAAATTAACGACCTTAGTCTAACGGGCAAACTCGTCACATCTATAATAACTGCAATATTCATAGCCGCGACATATTGGACCATGCTTACATTTCTAGCAGGTGCCATATCAGCTGCTGCTGCATTCGCACCTATCCTTGTGCCAGTAATCCCCGCTTTATTTGTACTATTATTAATAGGAGAGAGTATATTTGCGGTAAAAGCTGCAGTATGGCTTGGTGCAAAAATTAGCTCGCCAACACCAGAGACAAACAGCCATCCTAAAAAATTCATTATGATTGTAATGGCTCTGCTTAATGCATTTGCTAATGCAGCAATTACTGCTGTTGGCTCAACAAAAATAGCCGCTGTATCTGGCTTTATTTTTTCCTTTGGAGTTATGTACAAGTCATCTAATGAACAAGATATAGAAAGCAGCGAACAACAAAAAGCAACAATTAATAAAGCTTTTAAAGTAGCAGTGAATTGCGTACTAGCTGCGGCATTAATATGGGCTAACTTTAATTTTCTAACTCCAGCTTTAGTTGTAGCTGGCGCAGCTAACCCAGTTCTTAGCGGAATTATGATTATTGTTTTAATCATGCTAGTAGTAAGCACGATAAACAATCCGTTCAATGAAGACGAACTAAGTGTTGTAGGACAATACCCGACAAACAATAGTCTTAGCGAAGAAGAGAAGAAACCACTATTATATGATGCAGAAACAGAAAAACAAGTATCTCCTATAATAGCACCTAACACAAGTACAGAGACTGTAATAAACAGTGTTGCTACATTGTTTGTAACTGGTGCAATTACTAAAGCTATGGATAATGCATTAAATGAAATAGAAAATAGCAGTGGCGCTGAAGCAAAAAAATCTAAATAATATAATTATATTGTAGTAGAGCAGCAAACGCATATAAAAATAATATTGCATATAATGCTGCAGCAATGTCATCTATAACAATGCCAGTTCCGCCTTGAATATTTTTATCTAGCCAATTAATGGGCCATGGCTTTAGAATGTCAAAAAACCTAAAAGCGATAAAAGCCAGCAGCCACCAGAGCACCTCGTGTGGCATAAAAAATAATACTAACAAATAACCAACCACTTCATCACAGACAATACTAGAGTGATCATGTACGCCAAGACTATCAGAGGTGTATTTACATGTGTAGACACTAAATAGAGTCAAAGCTAACAGTATCAGTAAATAACCCTGCATATTTAGATCTAGCATAAAATAAAAAAATGGCAATGCCGCTAAAGTTCCCCAAGTACCAGGAGCCCAAGGCAACAACCCACTGCCAAAACCAAAGCTAAATGCATGCAATGGGTTTTGTAACATTCTCACAGATGGCTGTTTCTTTTCGGTCTTAACTTGCACCCTCTTCATCCCCTTTATAATCAATAATAGCAAAATGGTCATGATCAGAATCTTTTATAACAAAAGGCTCATCATATTTATCATACACATGCATACCAGGGTGCGCACTTAAATGACCAATGCAAGATAGCCTACAATCATACCTACCTGCCAACTCTAATAATTTATCTTTATTTTCGGGTTTTACCGTAAAGCAAATCTCGTAATCATCAGCCCCTGTAAATGCACATTGATATGCTGCATTTCTTTCAATTACAGCCTTTATTTGCTCTGACAGAGGAATATCTTTTAGATTTATATGTGCGCCAAGAGCTGTTTTTGTCAAAATACGTTTAAGATCTTGAGATAATCCTGCAGATATTTCAGTGCAACTTGTAGTTATAGTCTGCAACTCTACAGCAAACTTCAATGGTATTTCAGGCTTCATTAAGCATTTTTCTAAATACCTGGAAGTATTATCATCATTAGGAATATCCTGCAAAATTCTGTTTAATGCTAAACCTGCATCTCCTAAAGAACCAGTGACATAAATTAAATCACTAACTTGAGGAGCAGCATTTTTAACAGAACCAATATCATATGCAACCTGACCAATAGAACTTACAGCGATACTGCTTTTTCCAGTAACTAGTGAGACCCCTGTTAAATACCCACCATATTTTTCTGTACTCTCACGCAGACCGCTTGCAAAGTCTTCAAGCCATAACTCACTTATTTTGGGCATGCTAATATTAATTTGAAAGCAAATAGGCTCTGCCCCCAAGGCCATTAGTTTACTATAGTTAGATACTAAAGCCTTATATGCCAAATCACATGCTTTAACATTAGATAGAAAGTGCACGCCCTCTACCATTGTATTGAGTGAGTTTACTATATTGCGATCAGATGTAACATTTAATAGCGTTGCAGCCTTATTGTCATAATTGGCAAATTTACTACTATCTACATGCTCTAAATCAGCAAAAACCTTTTTTACTAAACTCTCATAACTCATATTACTTCTTTTTTCCTTTCGCTGCTAAATACTCTATTTTCCGATGCTGCTGCACAATAGAATCTAGCACTGCATTAATATATTTATGCCCCTGCTCCGTACCAAACTTTTTATTTAAACGTGCGGCTTGGTCTATACAAACTTTAAACGGAACATCATCTCTATATAAAATTTCATAAGATGCTAGGCGTAAAACAGCAAGCTCAACTTTACTCATAGCACTAATATCTCTATCTAAAAAACCTATTATTATCTCATCCAAATCATTTATCTTACTGAATATGTCATTTGCAATTTCTTTATAGTAGTCCTTGTCATAAGATTCCCCTGAACCACCAAACTCAGAAACCTCATACATAGATAAACTGTTGCCATATTCCCACTGAAATATTAATTTTAACAGTAACTCTCGAGAATTATATCTAGTTTCAGCTCTTGCCATTTTAGCTCTCCCCTCTGGTAGGCTCTTGTGTTTCCATGCCAAGAACAATTTCTTTAAATGCTTGAATATCCTGAAATGACCTATAAACTGAAGCAAATCGTATATACGCAACCTCATCGATTGGACTTAGCTCACTCAATACAATGCCACCAATTGATTCAGAACTAATCTCACGCTCACCTGTACTACTTAATTTATGCAATATTCTAGCTACAAGTGATTCAAACTGCTCTTCTGATACCGGCCTTTTCTGCAATGCACGAGATAGACCATTACGTAATTTTTCTTCATCAAAGGGGCTGCGCTTACCATCTTTTTTTATAACTCTTGGCATTAATAGCTCAGCTGTTTCAAAAGTTGTATAACGCTCTTTACATACTAAGCATTCACGCCTTCTACGAACTTGAGCACCATTGGCAACTAAACGTGAATCTATGACTTTTGTATCTTCAGTATTACAAAATGGACAAAACATTTTATCTCCTTAGCATTTTATTATTTATAGACTGGGAATTTAGCACACAATGCCGCCACTTGATTAGCAGCAGAATCTAATAAACTCTGATTATTAATATCACCTAAGATCATTGCAACTAAATGAGCCAGCTCCTCAACCTCAGGCTCACCAAAGCCTCTTGTAGTTATAGCTGGAGTTCCTATGCGAATCCCACTTGTGATAAATGGGCCCCTGCTATCGTTAGGAATACTGTTTTTATTAACAGTTATATTAGCTTTGCCCAAAGCTGCCTCTGCATCTTTGCCAGAGATATTTTTTGCCGTTAAATCAACTAAGAACATATGGTTCTTAGTTCCTCCAGAGACAATCGAATAACCAAGTTCAATAAGCTTATTTGCAAATAATTCTGCATTAGCAAGCACCTGTTGCTGATACTGCTTAAACTCAGGAGTAGCTGCCTCTTTAAAAGCAATAGCCTTTGCAGCAACAACATGCATTAAAGGCCCACCCTGCGTCATTGGAAAGACTGAAAAATTTATTTTTTTTGCCAACTTATCAGTTTTAGCAAGAATAATTCCACTACGCGGCCCGCGTAATGTTTTATGAGTAGTGGATGTAACTACATCTGCATAATCTATAGGTGATGGGTACACACCAGCAGCTATTAAACCAGATACATGCGCCATATCCGCTAAAAGATAAGCCCCAACACTATCTGCTATGCTACGAAACCTAGCCCAATCCACAACTCCAGAAAAAGCTGAGAAACCTGAAATTATCATTTTAGGTTTATGCTCTTTAGCCATAGCTTCAACCTGAGCGTAGTCTATGTCCCCTGTAATTGCGTCGATACCATAAGAGACAGCATTAAAAATTCTGCCAGAGAAACTAACCTTAGCACCATGAGTTAAGTGACCACCATGGTCCAAACTCATACCTAAAATAGTATCACCGGCTTCTAACAAACCTAGAAATACCGCTATATTTGCAGATGAACCAGAATGAGGCTGAACATTAGCATAACCTGCATTAAAAAGCGCCTTAGCACGCTCAATCGCAAGACTCTCTACAACATCAACATGCTCACAACCACCATAATACCTGGCTCCTGGATAACCTTCTGCATACTTATTTGTAAGGCAAGTGCCAGCTGCGGCCATAACACTAGAGCTTGCATAATTTTCTGATGCTATTAATTCTATATGCTGCTCTTGGCGCTCCAATTCAGCAGATATTGCATCATATATTTCAGGGTCATGTGGACGTATAATCTCTAGATCACTCAGTGACATATTTTTCTCCGAAATCAAGCTGCGATAAAACTTGTGTGGTAATTAATAATTGCCTACACATGATAACTTAAAACATAAAGAAAGAAAATATTTTATAATTCTATTTGCTAACCTTAACTAAAATAACTCGACAAATCTTGCCATATCTGTTTTTTATACGCTGGGTTTTCTAATAGCTGCGTTAAATCTGGACAAACCAAGACCCGAGTCTTCCCATCAGTTAAATAGTTTTTTTGCAAATTCCAGTTTTCATAGGATGAACTTTCACCGGTAAGATCGGACGCAACATTAACACCAAATATCAACACAAAGTCATGACTACCTTCTAAATCGTATTCTTTATTTGTTTTTAATTTAAGTGCGGCTAGTATCTTTTGCAATAACACTCTGGTTTTAGAATTAATATCATCTGCATTAACTGCTAACAAGCCAGAACTTGCGCTAGACTCAAGCAAGCATAACTTAATACTGCTATGAGTGGCTTTAGCCTGCCAATAATCTATATTCATTAAACTTAAAGCTAATTCTTGCTTCATATAAAGACTCCAAACATAAGCTAACGCATGTATACTTTTGACACCCCATGAGATGCTTCTTTAAATAAAATCATATCTGCTCGACACTTGCTTGGCAATATGTTTTGTTTTAAGTTCAAAAGATTAATTTCTTGCCAAATTTTATTAGCGCAGTCTTTGGCAGAGCTTTCATTTAAATGTTTTAAACTATGCATGTATGCTGAAGGGTCAGATACTGCCTTGGCCATATAAGATAAAAACCTCTTCACATACCATGACTCTATAACTTCGGGCTTTGCATCAACATAAATACCATAATCAATAAAATCCGCAACGCAATTTTGCTTTGTACTTGTATTGTTTTTCAATTTCGGTATTTGCAGAACATTTAACCCCTCAAGAATAATAACATCTGGCTGATCTACTGTTAAAAATTTGCCCGGCATAATATCGTATGAATGATGTGAATAAATGGGCGCTTGCAGCATGGAAGCCCCTTGTCTTGCAGCACCAAGAAAACCAATAAGACCTGACAAATCATAGCTTTCAGGAAAGCCCTTCTTGTTCATAATGTTTTTCTTTTCTAATATTTCATTTGGTAGTAAAAAACCATCTGTTGGTACTAACGCGACCTGTAATCCATATAACTTATTATTAGAAAGAATATACTCTAAAATTCTACTAGTTGTGCTTTTGCCAACAGCAACCGAACCTGCCACTCCAATTATAAATGGCTTTTTCAAGCGGGGAACACAAGTAAATTTGTCTATAGCAGTATTGAGCTGTTGTTTTATTTTTATATGTTTTATTAATAAGGCAGCCAAGGGCAGGTAAACTTCCTCGAGCTCTGATACTGATATAGGCTCATCAAAGCCAAATAGACTTTCAATGAAATCAAGCTTAAAGCCACATTCATCAAGTTCATTAAATGACGCCCACTCCGGCCTCAAAAACAAATCATAATTATCATTAACTGACATAGCATTTACTGTTATAAAGACAATTTAAAAACAAGTAGAATATAATTCCACACCCAATTTTAACTAGATAGATAACAATCCTGATTTATATCCGTTATATTTTGACATTTAACTAGATAAAACTTAATCTATACTTTAAAAGGAAACTCCCTAGTCGAATATCTTAACGCTGCTATGAACAAAATTGCAAGAATAATAAAACTTAGTATAATTATTTTTATCAGTAGCTACGCTTTGGCAAAAACCAACTTTAAAATTACAGTCACAGGTGTAGATAAAGAGACATATACAAACATAGTTAAATATTTAAAATTTGAGAATAATATTTCAAGTAAAAAGATTACTACAGAAGAAATAAAGCGCCTATACCTAACTAATATAAGTAACATAAAAGAAGCTATGCAGCCCTTTGGCTACTTCCATCCTCAAATAGAACCTTCACTACTCCAAAAAAACGCGCTATGGCAAGCAAATTATAAAATAGATCCAGGCCCCAGGGTAAAGATAATTAAAACCAATTACTCAAAACATATAAAAACAAGTTGGATACCTGATGATGCCATACGTGATGGAGACTATTTCAACACAAACAACTATCAAAAAACAAAAGATCATATACTGTTATATGCAATAAATAGTGGATATGTTGATGCAAATTTAAATAGTAGCAGTGTTAGTATTGACACTAATAAAAACACAGCTATTGCTAACATCAATATAAAACTAGGGAAACAATATAAATTTGGCAAAATAATATTTAAAAACGATTATCTTAGCGAAGATATAGTTAAAACATATAGCCCATTTAAATTAGGGGAGAATTACTCAGAAAAAAAAGTAGATAACTTCAAACATAACTTAATATCAAGCAAACTATTTAAACAGATAGAGCTAACTCCTAAAGTAAGTAATAACAGTATAAATATCCTAGTAAATGCAACGCTAAAGCCGAAAAACATATACCAAGTAGGACTTGGCTTAGATAGTGATGAATATGTAAGGGCAACTTATGACATTACCAACAATTATATATCCAAAAGCGCAGACCGGAGCAAGTTATCATTAAAAGCATCATCATCTGAACTAGAGGCAGGTCTACAGTATTACACTCCAGGAAAAAACCCCATAACAACAACACAAATACTGTCTTTGTATTTAGATACTAAAGATAACCAGCAAATAGGAAGTAGTAATTATGTAGAAGCAAGTACAACACAAAAACAACAAAACAATGGCACTACGTATACAAATAGCCTTAACCTACACTATGAAAAGTCAGAACCAGTTAATTCAGAAACATATTTTTCAACGCTGCTATACCTAAAAACAGGAATTTCAGCCAACCAATTGAGCTATGACGCACTAAAATATAGCTGGTCATGGTATGCATTAGCTGCTGCGCGTGGCATGGCATCATCTGTAAACATATTAAAAACTAAGCTCAGCACATCAGCTAACTACCCTATTAGCAGGAATGTTAAACTTGGGGGCAAGGTACAAGTCGGAGCAATTTTAACAAATGATTTTGACAGCATACCATTATCTTTTAAATTTACAGCCGGTGGAGCTAATAGCATAAAAGGATATTCATATAATTCAATTGGGCCAGGTAAAATTTTAAAAGTATTAAATACAAATATTGACTATAGAATTTATGATAATTTATTTTTATCCTTGTTTGCGGATGTTGGTAATGTTACAAATAAAGTTGAATCATCAAAGTACTATGTTGGAATAGGACCAGGAATAAGCTGGGAAACTCCCCTTGGAAACGCCAACTTAACACTAGGATATGCAATAAGTCTCGACGGCAATCCATGGCGCCTACAATTTAATTTTATGCCCGCGTTATAAAGGTGAATTAATGATAAAATGCAACATTAAAAAATTAATTAAATTCACTAGCGTTTCTTTTGCAGTAGTAATTATGGCAAGCATATCATTAACATTATATTTAATATTCACTAATGCTGGAACAAAAATTTTAATAAAAAATTTAAGCTATTCTCAGCAGAACAATATTAAAATTGAAGAAGTATCTGGGACTCTAGCTAGCAAAATTAATATACCAGAAATCATCATAAAAAAAGATGCGTTAACAATTCGATTGCAAGATTCAGAATTAAAAATAAATCCTTTTTCTATAATGACAAAGGAGATTAAATTAAGTTATTTTAAAACTAAAAAAGCATCGCTAAACATAGCAAATTTAGTTGATATACCAATCGAAAGCATCAATAGTAACCTACTGATACAATCAGATAATATACTTGGACAGTTATCTTATAAAATACCAGAATATAAATTTGCAAATACTATTAATATTAATGGAAAAATAGATAACTACAACATAAAGTCAAACATCAAAGTCCATGGCCATACAACACAAATAATTGGCAAAGGAAATAAAGAGCTATTACAACTAAAAAACATTGGCAATGATTTACTTGAAACTGATTTATATTTATCCTGGAAACAAGGATTTAAATTAGACTTTAATATAAATGGGAAATTAGAAATTCCAGAAAGTGATACCACCCTAGAACTTGATGGCTTTAAAATAAATGCACTCAACGACAATTACAACATAAAATTCAACAAGATTAGTGGCGCTCTAAATAGAAAGCCACTAATAGCTATAGCCAACTTAAACTACAGTCCAAATGAAATAACTGGATATACCAACATAAGCTATAGCAATAATAAGATAGATTTTCTGGCACAGCCAATGCCGAATAATACTATGAGCATAAAAGCAAAAATACCAAAAATAAATGAAATATTTAAAGAAATACAAGGTAGCATAAAAGCAGAGATGAGCATATCCAGAGAAACAGATACTCCAGAAATAAGCCTTAAATATAATACAGAAAATTTAAGCACCAATAACATTAGCATAAGTGATTCTGCAGGTAACATCAAAATAGACAAAGATAACAATATAAATGCAATGATAAAAATCAATAGTATAATAAGTGAGTATGATAATATTGACAGTATTACAACATCACTAACCGGTAGTTTAAAAAATCATAAAAGCATTCTAAGATTAACCAATAAGGAACAAATTATAAATACAACTATTCTCGGGTCTTATGATAATTCAGAGTGGGATGGGAAAATAGAAAGCCTCGAGTATAAAGTAAAAAACAACCTGCTTAAAATACAAAATTCACCACAAATAACTTATAAAAACAATTTTATAACACTAAGTAAGGCATGCCTTGCACGACAAAAAGATGATTTATGCCTATCAGGCAGAATCGACACAAAAATGAGCACATGGGCTGTTGCAGCTGAATCTACCGGCTTTGACCTATCAAAGATAGGCGGCATAAACATATTAAGTAAAGCCTCAATTAAAGAAGGAATATTAGAGGGAAATATAGGCATAAGCAGCGATAACATAACTCAGATAGAAGGCAGCGTCACCTTAAAAGATGCATTATTATATATACCAAAACAAAATGTTTATTATAAAATAGGTAGTGCCGGACTTGTAATGAACAAAAACAATAATAGAATAGATGGGAATATACACACTACTGATGGAAAACTTAATATAGAGGGTAACTGCAAATTAAATGACTGTAGACTTTCAATAATTGGTGATGATTTTCAGCTAATGAATACGCGTACATTAAAGCTAACGACAAAGCCAAACATAAAAGTTTTGCTAAAAAATGGCTTTGCTAAAATAACAGGATTAATAACAGTATTTAAAAGTGAATTATCAATAAATACAGAATCAAACGCATTAACACTACCTAGTGATGTACATGTTAAAAGTAGTATAACTAAACAAAACTCTATAGAGCTAGACCCAAAAAGCGCGGTAGAGCTAGTATTATCAGATGATAATGTAATTAAACTTGGTAATACTACTGGAAAAATCACAGGAAAGATAACGTTATCACCTAGATATAAAAATACTTTAGTAGCAAATGGTATGCTGAGTCTGATTGATGCGAAGTACAAAGGTTATGGACAAGATTTAACAATTAAAAAGGGAAATATTAAATATGATTATGACACGATTGATAACCCTGAAATTGACATAGAGGCCGTTCGAATTATTGACTCAGCATTCGCAGACACAGGACCCAAAAGTCTTGAAGAATCTGTTGCTGGTATAAAAGTCACAGGGCAGGCATCAAAGCCAAATATCGAACTATTTTCTAGCCCTGAACAACTAAATTACAATGAAATATTATCATTAATTATAACTGGAAAAACACAGTCTTTTAATGACGATCAAATAAATAATGAAAGCTTTGACCCTTATACTTTGGGCTCTTATTTACTTGAATCTACAGGAGCATTTAAACAGCTAAGCAGCAACCTCTCATTAGAAAAATTATCAATTATAGAAGATAACGACATGAGCAATATGGACGCAAGTGAAATATCAACTAGCACTAAAAATGGTTTAAAGGTACTAATATCAAAGAGATTAAATGATAAATTTCTTTTAAGTGGGCGTTTTGGAATGTATTCAAATGATTATACATTAAGTGCACAATATAAATTATCTGATAAAATAATATTGAAAGGATATATAAATGAATTAAGCCATGGCTTAAACATATTATATAAACTAAGTTCAGATTAAAGAGATTTAAAATTTGGATTCTTACGATACTCTTCCAAAATAGCATCAACTACTTTGTCCAAAATACCACCCTTCTCTTCACTAGTTATAATTCCAGAATCAACCTCTGATAGCTCTCTAACTTTAGATTCAATATACTTAACAGATGAACCATTTGGGAAAATATTAGCTAGAACTCTTCTAGCTTCACTAGGACCTAACTCAACATATAATTTATTCCGAATATAAGCATCTTCCGCAGTAGTACTAAATGCCCACAGTTCAATTGGCCCCAAAGTTAAGGTAAGCAGTTGAACATTACTTCCTTCCTTGGTTGCAAATTGTGCAAGGAAAGTAGAGCCTCCAGCTCTTGGTCCATGCACAGATGACTTAAGTGCAGATCTAGCTGTTTGAGATAAACCAAAAACTTTTACTGTTTTATTTATGGCCTGTTCAGGGCCCGCATCCATAATAAATATAGAAGTACCAAACTCAACCATAACTTCATCAAAGTCATCAAGAGACTGTGATAAAAGTGCAATTTGCACATTCCACTTACGCCCTTCCCGCATATCTTGTACAACTTGATCTCTTACAGACTGAACTTTTGATGTCCTATGAAACTCATCAAGAACTAATCTTTTTGAATCTTCACGAATTTCCTGTATTCTTTTTTCATGATAATCACTATAAATTTCAGAAATTCCTGAAAGAGAATCTGCAGTTAAGTAAAAGTCTTTAGCAAGGATATATCTGGCCAACATATACATAACAGCTGTTTGCCTGTCTGCAGCATTACCACCACTTTTTGCAACCTCATCTAAATCCATAGAAACCACTTTAGCTTCCCCAAGATCAAACTTGGTAACCCTAGACAAAATAGGATACTCACGAACAGCACTAGATATCATTCTTGCAAAGGCACTTATTAATGTTTCTCCTGTGTTAGTTGAAACATTGCCAAACAAATCTTCTACCGCTGGCAATCTACAAATAGAAGTAAGATCACTTATCAATGGCATAGCATTGCGCTGGGCAAGAGTAGCTTCATGTACAAATCCAGCACTAAAGAGAGCATCAGTTACTTCCCACCATGAAGTATGACTATCAACTACAAAGCCTATATCCTGGAGTAGAGCATCTATAATATCTTCTACCCCCTGAGAGTAGCTATTAGGGTTTCCATCTTCTGATCCGCTTTTATAAGCTTCATCAACCAACATGCCAGCCATATCTATAATTCCATCATATGGAACATCTGCACCTACAGGAGTTGCCAGTAAAGAGATGAAGTTAACCAAAAAAGTTCTTTCCTGAGGACTTGGAAATCTAGAGCCTAACTGAGTATCAAATGGATTAATAGAATACTCTTTAGTCATTCTTAAACGATGATAAGCGACCAAGTGTTTTTGATCGTCTGGTAGAGCTTCTTTTAATAAAGAAATCAAACCGCTACTTGAAGGTCCAATATCTATCACTGAAATACGAGGTAATCTCATAATTCCTGGAGCCATACATAAAGCCAAGTTTATGGCGTTAGATAGTACAGATTTACCAGAACCTGGGCGGGCATACATCAGATCTATCCATGTTGTTTGCATTGATGATCCAGGCTGATAAGGCCAAGGCTTGCCATCTGGTGACCTTAATAACAGAGCACCATTTTGCCATGGAGATGCTGGTCTGTAAAATGGCATCATGTAAAGAACATCTGAAAGTGATGCTACGCTTGTTGTAGCAGTGCTATTTGCACTAAAGGCTAGTAGGCTAGATGCATAGCCTTCAAAAGCATCACCACATATCTCAGATACGTCGCATGAACCCCAACCTTGAATTGCTCTAGCTAACTGAGAAGCCCTATTCCTAAGTAGCTTTATATTTCCTTCTGGAGCCCATGTAGAAGCTGTAACCCTTAGCCTTACAACTGAATCATCAGTATTTACATTTATGTAATCTAATAAAGTAACAGCGTCATTTATTAATCGGTTGTCAGAAGAGGAAAAAGAAAGTAATGATGAAAATGCTCTTTTTAACTGCAGAGCCTTCATACCACCACCGTCGATTAAAAAAGATATTCGCCATGGAATGCCAGTTGGTAAAGTCCGATTAAATAATGACATAAAAGACTGAACTTCCTTTGGAAATAAATCAATAAAAACTGATGAATAAATTAACCCTCCAACCTTTACTGTATGTAAATCCAAATTAACTGCATCTCTTGGTATTATCTGGTGTGCTAATGACGGCCAAAGAACTTCAGAAATATCACCATCGAATGTACTTGATAGTTTTGGATTAAGCTTATCACCTGGAAGTACTGGCCTCCATTTTTTATCTGTGAACTCAGGATCCAGTATAGATCTTATCGCATGTACTGCATCATGAACATTTAAAGTTTCTGCATCCACACCTAATGAACTTAGAACTTGACCAAGTGACTTTATTAATGAGTCATGAAGATTTCTAAGGTCAGGTATAGCCGCTATTACGTTTTGGCATGTTTTTACGTTATAGCCCTTCTCAGATATTTTCTCGCTTTTCTCTTTTGCTGCACGCTTGGCCTGATCTCCTGTTAAAAGAGTCATTTTACTCCATACAACTATGTATATTTCTTCAAAACCACAATAGTTAGTTATATGCGTTAACCTTTCATCCATAAGATCATCTAAATTTAGTTTTAGATCAGATAGAGTTTGTACTGTTGGGGCATAGTTATCTTTGATAACTTCTTTTACCTTATCTCGAGAATAACCGAAAAAAACTTGTATAGAGTGACCTTGTTCTGCAAGTGAGTTTGACAAGTTCTGCAAAATACCATCATGTATTCTCTCATACTCCTCTTGACCAACAAGTGCTTTAACACCTTCTATTTTCATTATGGAGATTAATGATCCATCACATGCAACTAGCGTATCCTCACTATCAGCTGTTTGGATATCACAGTAAGATTCTACGGTTTGCTTTAAACCTGAGCTCAATGCAGCTAAAAGAGTATCTAAAACTTCTGATACGTTATCAACAATACTTACCATACAACATCCTCTGTATTATAATATTAAGAGCTCATGCCCTTTAAAGCAACTTTAGACCAAGTTTGCACACACTTCGTGAACTTATTTAAAAGTGGTAGAACTCTTACTCCATTGAGAAGTTCACCTGTTACTACATCTCTATCGTCTAGTGGAGAGTCTATAATCATCTGACCCATAAATGCAGGATTACTTAAACCCTCACCATAACGTTCATCGATAACTTTATTTAGCAATCGCAAATCATTGTAAGTAGATTGTGCTTCCTGAGCATACTTTGTTCCGTTGATTATGGCGCAAAATAGCGCATGGCATAATCCATTTAAATTTTCTTGTGAAATTTGAGGCAAATATATTAGTACTGCACCTGTATTATCAACCTTCCCTATCATTTCCATAAAAAAACATTGTGCACACAATGGGCATGCTAAAACCATATTAGATATTTTATTATTTTTGTAGTTCCCATCAATATTTACAACCTGCATATGAGATTTATCTTTAAAACCACAAAACTGGCAGGTATCGTTGCACTCAAATGCAACCGACTTCCTGTAAGAAGCAAATCTTTCATCGGAATTACGTTTAGCATAGTATGCCCATGCACCTGGATTAACTTTTAAGCTGATTGATCTTAAATATTGACTCAATTTTAATATCCCTTTTAAAACTTGCTGTTGCTGCAAGCAACTACATGTAACGATTACTATATGAGTAGGATGATCCGGGCATCATCATTGCTCCAGCCCCATCGAAACCTCCAGCGCGTGCGCCTTCATCATCACCGAATATTGTCATGCCAGCAGGTTTGTATATTCCAGGTAAGAATATAAGCAAGCATGATACCCCTAATAATGCAAATGGAGTACCTACAGGAATTTGGGTAGGATTATCTTTGTGCTGTTTAAATTTAAATACAGCAGATATTCCAAACCCAATTCCAGATACATAAGCCAAACCAATCATAAGTTTGCCAATTTTGACAAAACTTGTTGTTATAGAATCGGCCATGTCACCTATGTTCATGGCAAAACAACAATTAATGCATATAAAAAGAGCAAAAAATCTTACAACCAGTCTAACTAATTTCATAAATATCAATCTATTTTGCGTCAGGCAAACTACTTGCGCCAGCACCAGTGAAACCACCACCTGTTGAAGAACCACCAAATACAGTTGCACCTGCAGGAGCATATATACTTGGTAGAAACATCAAAACAACAGATACAGCTAGTAATGCAAAAGGTGTGCCTATAGGTATTTGAGTTGGATTATCCTTGTGCTGCTTAAATTTAAAAATAGCAGAGATACCAAAGCCAAGTCCTGCCACATAAGCTACACCCATCATCAACGATCCAATTTGAGCAAAACTCCCAGTTACGTTATATGCTAAAGAACCAATTGTTGCGGCAGAAGCATATACAGCACTTGCTGATATAAACGACAGTAATAGCAGTGCGCCTGCTTTTACATTTTTTGTATTCATAAAAAACTCCATATTAAGATAAGCAAGAAATTGTAAGTGCTTTTAAACACTTTAACTCCTATTCCAATTTACTTAATCAGGATATTATATAAAAAAAAAATTTGCAATGTTTTAAATAGTTTTTATGTAACTTTTTAGGCTAAGCCAAATGTGTTTGCTAACATATCCATAGTCCCTGTAATATTTATAGCTAGCACTCCACCAATAACATGTATAAATCCTTTTGATACGGCACCAGGCTGTGGCTGTTCACCAGTTGACTTTGTTATTAATAACCAACCCCGTAGAAAAGCAATTAATCCTATAACTTGAATTGTTCCTATCATAGGGGCCAGTGCATCGGCCCAATCAATACCAGAGTTGCTTGACTGCCAGCTTAGAGTGCTCTCAACGTTTGGGGTACCAAATAAGGTCATATTCCAATTCTGCAAAAAAGTGGGAGCGTACATCAATGCTATGCCAATAAAAAACGCTGCAGATGGAGCTAAAAGACCTTTTGAATTATGCATAAAAGCAGTCCTCTCACCAAACTTCTTTAATTTATATATAGCCCCTAATGTCAATGAAAAACCTACTAAATAGCAAGTTGCAATAAGCATAGCCCAGACCTGATCTAGACTATCATTTAGATTAATGAATAATGAAGAGAATGTAGTTGTGCCAGCTCGTGCGTATACACTTATAAGTATAGGTACACACCTGACAACAAACCTTAAACATTTATTTTTAACATTCATATGTAAATTCACAATTAGTCATGTTTAAATTGTATCACTCTGCCAGAGGTAGTTACAATAAAACCTTGTGATGGGTATATATTTACTATTCTACCATAGTCTTTTACGGAGTCACCAATAGCTATTGTAATTGATCTGCCAGCACTATCATCTAACCAAGCTCTACCTTCAATAACAGCACGAATAAAGTATGTTTGAAGTTCTTTTACTGGCTCTTTTTTCACTAGCGCAGCTTTTTTCTTTTCCTCTTCCTTCTTAAGCTTCTCTTCAATGCTACCTATCTTTTGAAATAGTTCTCTATCTATATCTAGAATGTGTTTCAACTGGTAATGAAGCTCTGAAACATCATTTGCTAATTTATTAACTTTATTGTTTATTGAATTAACGTTTTTATGTGCCGTCTCTATAGAGTTATTCTGGTTAGCGATATCTTGATTAATTTTATTCATGCCATCACTATTTTCTCTTACTGTTGATTCAACAGTGCTAAATTTATTAGCTACTATATTACTAGTTGGCTGCGTAGTTTCACTTCCTGCTCCTAGTTCAGTTTTTACATTTTCCAGACTTGAATCTAATTCATCTTCTACAACAGAAGGCGACACTGCTGAATCAAATATATATGTTATTACCCACAACCCAACAATTGATCCTAGCATTAGCATCAATCTTTTATTCTGCAGTAATGATTTAATATTTTCTGTAGATCCTTCATACGAGTTTTTGGTATACTCGGCAGCTTCTTGATTCACCTCTTCTTCAAATACGAATTCATCTCTAGAATTATCTTGATCAGACATTTTTTTCTCCTAATAAAATGATTTATACTAAATTAACCTAATACCTGTTGTAGTTCAGCAGGTATAATAAAATCTTTCATGAACAATATACCCATACCAGTTCCTGAATTAACTTTAACAGTTGGAACTAATTGACTAAACATTGGAGCCATCTGATCTCCAATTTTTGTTCCAACATTACCAAGAGCTACTGCTATCTGCTGACTTGTGTTTAAATCTGCAGATGTAACAGTCCAAAGACCACTACTATCATCACTAGAATCTGTCGTAGATACAGATGCACCAGATTGGCTAATAGCAGTACCTAAACCAGACAAGAATGAAGATGCAAACAACGTGCCATACTTAAGTAAGTAGTGATTATCAACACTCGATGCAAGTGCAGTTCTTGCAGTTTCTTGGCTAATAGCAACTGTATTAATTGAAATGCTTTTAGTTAATGCTGGGTGGCTTAATGTAGTAAACGTTATCAACACTGATTGGTCGTTACGTTTAAAGCTACCTAATAATTTAGCCCCTTTCAGCTTACCTTGTATAATACTAGCCATTATAGGGCTTGGCTCATCGCTATTTATTCCTGTATCTAGAACAGCGAACAGTACTGATCCAGCTAAGATGCTAGAGCCACCGTTAAGGTCATATAAACCCATTTCCCCTGCAGCAGCAGATGCAGCACTAGAGCTTGTTGAGGAGGTGCTAGAAGTTACTACTGCCTGCTGTGATGCTGGTGGCAGCCAAGATGAAACCAAGCTAGATGCCTGAGAAGTCATGCCAGACTGCATGCTAGTTATCTTTGTTTTACGTTCCTGCTGGTTCATTAACGTAGCTTGACGTTTCTGCAATCTCTCTAAAGCCAATTCACTCTGAGACTTACCAGAATTATCTATCTGACTGCTAAGAGCGCCTAGGCTTTGTGAAACACCAGCAGCTGTAAGCTCGTTAGGAGAGTATCCAGCGCTTTCAATATCACTATCAGAGTACCCAGCTGCTTTCAACTGAGAAGCAGTGAACCCAGCGCTTTTTAAATCAGAAGCAGTAAATCCTGCATTTTTAAGCTCTGCCGCACTAAATCCTGCAGTTTTTAAATCTGCCGCGCTAAAACCTGCTGTCTTTAATTCAGCAGCACTAAATCCTGCATTTTTAAGATCTGCCGCACTATAGCCAGCCGCCTTTAACTCAGAAGCACTAAATCCTGCATTTTTAAGTTCTGCCGCACTAAAACCTGCTGCTTTTAATTGAGCTGCGGTACAACCCATCTCTCTAAATTCACGAGCTGACATACCACTGCTACGCCCCTTCATAATTTCAGCAATATTACAGCTAGATACTTTTTCATGGCTTAAACTTGCATTAGCTAAAGCTATCTCACCTGGTGAAAATCCAGCTGCTTTTAACTGTGATCCAGAAAAACCTGCATTAGCCAAGTCAGATGCACTAAAACCTGCATTCTTAAGATCTGCAGCACTAAAACCTGCTGATCGAAGCTCAGAAGCACTATAGCCAGCAGCTTTTAAATCTGACGCACTAAAACCTGCAGCTTTTAAATCTGCTGCGCTAAAGCCTGCATTCTTAAGTTCTGCAGCACTAAAACCTGCTGCTTTTAGCTCAGCGGCTGAGAAACCAGCTGCCTTTAATTCAGATGCTGAGAATCCTGCTGCCTTTAGATCCGCAACAGAATACCCAGCAGCCTTTAGTTGTTCAGCCGAGCACCCTTTATTCCTAAGGGCTACAGCTGATACACCGTTAGTAAAGCTTTTCTTTAATTCTGCAGGCGAACAAGCTGGATTATGAATGTCTTTGTGTACGTCAGATGGGTTAAATCCTGCCCGGATCAAATCACCATCCGAAAATCCTGCAGCAGCCAAATCTGACAATGAAAAACCTGCCTTTTTTAAATCTTCAGCTGAAAAACCAGCTGCCTTTAGCTGAGACGCACTGAAGCCAGCAGCATTTAAATCAGCAGCACTAAAGCCTGCGTTTTTAAGATCTGCAGCATTAAAGCCTGCTGCTTTTAATTCAGATGCACTGAAACCAGCATCTTTTAAAGCGGCAGCACTAAATCCAGCAGCCTTTAAATCGGCAGCACTAAAGCCCGCGGCCTTTAAGGCAGCGGCACTAAATCCAGCAGCCTTTAAATCGGCAGCACTAAACCCAGCCTTCTTCAATTCTGCTGCACTAAACCCTGCAGCCATTAAGTCTTTGGCGCTAAATCCTGCCGCTTTTAACTCAGCAGCGCTAAATCCGGCCTGTTTAAGTTCAGCAGCGCTAAAGCCTGCTGCTTTAAGTTCAGCAGCATTAAACCCAGCATCTTTTAGCTCTCCAGCTGTAAAGCCTGCGTCCATCATTTGCTTCGCAGAGCAGCCCATGTTTTTAATAAACTTGGCTGACTTTCCTTCTGATCTTAGTTTTTTAAGATTAGTCACTGAGCATAATTTACTAACAGCTAGGGCCGCCTTTATCTCTGAATCTGAAAAACCTGCTTTTTTCAACTCGGCAGCACTAAAACCAGCATTTGCCAAATCTGCTGTACTAAAGCCTGCGCCACGTAATTGAGATGCACTAAAACCTGCTTTTTTCAAATCGGCAGCACTAAATCCAGCTGATGCCAACTCTGAGGCGCTAAAGCCTGCAGATTTTAAATCGGCAGCACTAAATCCAACTTTCTTAAGCTCTGCTGCACTAAAGCCAGCTCCACGCAATTGGGCAGCACTAAAGCCAGCATTTTTAAGTTCTGCTGCACTAAAGCCTGCAGATTTTAAATCGGCAGCACTAAATCCTGCTTTCTTAAGTTCCGCTGCACTAAATCCAGCTGATGCCAACTCTGAAGCACTAAATCCAGCAGCTTTTAAATCTGCAGCACTAAAGCCAGCATTTTTAAGATCCGCAGCACTAAATCCAGCTGCTTTTAACTCAGCGGCACTAAACCCAGCACCCTTGAGTTCTTTAGCACTAAATCCTGCTGCCTTTAACTCTGCAGCGCTGAAGCCTGCTGCCTTTAACTGTGCAGCTGAAAAGCCAGCATTTTTTAATTCTGAAGCGCTAAACCCTGCTGCTTTTAACTCTGCAGCACTAAAGCCCGCGTTCATCATTTCTTTTGCAGTACAACCCATGTTTTTTATGTCTTTTGCAGACTTGCCTTGAGCACGTAATTTTTTTATGTTTTCAGGAGTACACACACTACTAGCTGCATTTGCAGCCTTTATTTCAGCCGCTGAAAAACCCGCTGCTTTTAGATCTGAATTACTGAAACCAGCATTTGCTAGCTGAGCAGCACTAAATCCAGCATTTTTGAGATCCGCAGCACTAAATCCAGCACTAGCTAACTCAGAAGCACTAAAGCCAGCGCCTTTCAAATCTGCAGCGCTATAACCTGCATTTTTAAGATCCGCAGCGCTAAATCCAGCTCCTTTTAATTCTGCAGCACTGAATCCAGCATTTTTTAATTCTGAAGCACTAAAGCCAGCCCCTTTTAACTCAGAAGCACTAAAGCCAGCAGCTTTTAAATCTGCAGCACTAAATCCTGCAGCTTTTAAATCTGAAGCACTAAAGCCCGCTCCTTTTAATTCTGCAGCACTAAAGCCAGCAGCCTTTAATTGAGCAGCTGAAAAACCAGCATTTTTCAGCTCAGTAGCTGAAAAACCTGCAGCTTTTAGTTCTGCAAGTGAGAAGCCAGCTGCATATAGTGCCTTAGCCCCACAACCTAATGCTTTTAACTGTTTTAAAGTTTGTCCTTCAGCTCTTAGCTTTTTTAAATTAGAAACCGAGCAAACTTTACTAGCAGCCATAGCTGCACTTATTTGAGCTGGACTAAATCCTGCGGCTTTTAAGTCTGCAGCACTAAATCCTGCTGAAGCTAGTTCAGTAGCACTATAGCCTGCTGCGGCTAGGTCTGAAGCACTAAATCCTGCGCTTTTTAATTCTGAGGCGCTAAACCCTGCATTTTTGAGTTCAGCAGCGCTAAATCCCGCCGATTTTAAATCTGCAGCGCTAAATCCTGCTGCTTTTAGCTCGGCTGCACTGAACCCTGCTGCTTTTAGCTCGGCTGCACTAAATCCTGCCGCTTTTAACTCGGCAGCTGTAAAACACTCTTTCATATCAGCAGCACTGTAACCGGCAGCTTTTAGTTCTTTTGCGGAATACCCAGAATTCTTCAATTTACATGCATTTGCGCCTGAATCTCTTAAGCTTGCTGCTGAAAATCCTGCTTTCATAAGTTCAGCCGCACTAAATCCTGCATCTTTTAAATCTGCAGCAGTGTAACCTGCAGCCATTAATTGAGCAGCACTACAACCTCTACACTTCAACTCAAAAGCAGTTACGCCAGCGCGCCTTGCTTTTTTCAAGTTATCCAAATTACATGATTCTGCTTTGTTTTTATCTTCGGCGTTTAGTTGCGATGCATCAAATGAAGATAAATTTCCAGTAGAGGTGCCTCTTACAATTGTAGGTATAGCACTCTTGCCTGTTCTAGATGCAATTTCTGCATTTTGCCTATTTTGCTGTTGTTGTAAGCCAGTATACTCAGCAGATGTTTCTGTTAAACCCGGAACAGAGCTGATTGAAACTCCATCTGACATTGAAGAACCACCAACCTCATTAACCAACTTTTGCTGCATTATCCAGCGATAGCCGAATATTGTCACAACGATAATTACGAGAACCCCAACCAATGCAAAAACACTTCTGTTTTTGTTTTCATGAGTGTTTAATGCTGGACCTTCGGAAGTATCAGCCTTAGATTCGATAGTCTCTTTTGATTTATCTTGATCACTCATAATTAAAATCCTTCTATTTGCAGTTTATTTACTTTGCCGTTTTTTAGCGCCAAAACAACAGATGACTGAGGCAATTCATATGCATTAACACCACCTTCAGAACCACTCATAGTTGAAATCCAACTAGGAGATACTACTGTCATGTCAGTCCTAAGGTACATTGTTTTATCTACAAGCCATGCACTAGCATTAGAACCTTTAACCGTTAGTCTCTTAGCTTTATCCGGACCAACGTCATTTAAAATATCTATAAGAACAGAACTTGCTGAGGCCGGCATCATATTGTAGGTAGGACGAGCTTTGGGACCTAAACCAGGCGCTCGTATATCAACTCTATAATCTACAACCTCTTGACCAGGCACGAGTGTCAGCATAATAGGAGTATTCAAACCTTTTAATACTACGGCTAGATTAGCGACTTTATACATAGTTATCGCTTGAATCATAAGAGTATTATCTATTGAATTTTCACCAGATGACTGGCTCCACTGTATATTAAAGGACTTAGGATCGCCCAAGTCATATGCCTGGATAGGCCAAGGAGCACCGGAAGAATCTAAAAAGACTAATGAAGAAACAAAACCTGAGGAAAGCCTAACCACAGGAGGTGAAGCACCAGGTGATATATCCACCATTATTGTTGAGCTAACAGGCTTTGCTGGCACATCACCTGTAAAAGCACCAGCTTGTTGAGTTCTATTAAAAATACGCCTAACATCTTTTATTTCATTTGGTGATAGTGGCATCAAAGTGTCCGGCACTGAAGCAAAAGCCTCACTTCTGACTGAATCTACTGATGCTGCAGGAGAACCAGCTAAAGCAGTATTTACCTTGCTGTTAAGCTGATTTACTGTCTGTTGCGTCCCACTAGAAGCATATATAACGTATGGCATCAGAGTTAGGCACAAACATATCTGTTTGATCGCTCTAATCTTCATGTTGTAAAATTTCATCTAAATACATCCTTAGTTACTGATTATACTTTAACCACCTGTTTTTGATGATTGTGAACTAGCTATATACTGAGCGATAGCAATACCTGATGGGTTGTTAGACACATCAACTCTTCTTATTAACATGGTAACTAACATTGGCTGCCTAACATTCATGCTAGCGCTTTGATATGTTACTAAAATTGGAAGCTGAACTTGCCACGAATACGCGCCATTAAGAACGCCTCTTTTTAAAACAACGGGAGCACCCTGCGCAACCGCAGTAGTTACGAGCTTCTTTGTTAATACTAGTTTTAAGTTATTTGAACTGACCAATGCGTTTTCAAATGATCTCCAACCAGACGCAGTAAAGTAAGTGGATGATTCTTGCAATGACTTTCTGTAATTCACAAAATCAAACGTATAGGCACCTGTCGCTGCTCTAGCTGCCCATTCAGTTAGTGATGTAGTCGACATAACTGGTGCCGACAGAGGGTGCATCGGAGTTAAACGCCCTTCATCGCTAGTTGCAAAATATTTTGGTACTGGAGGATTTTTTATAACGTGGACTGCACCTAGCGCTAAAATAACATTAGTTATAACTAGTAGCAACAGTACAAAAAGGACTCGCCTGTAATTATCTCTGTAAAAATTATTTCTTTGATGTAGAAGCTCAACAGCTTTTTCTACCACAATTACTCTCCTGAGAATAAATCCATATGTATACTATAATAGATTGTGCCATAGCTAGACAACAATAAAATTATTTTTTTCGCCTTTTTATATTTAATCAAGGATATAGAGTCTATAGCTTTATAAAAAATACATGAGCACTTGCATATATTAAGTAAAATCATACTTAATTCTCAGTAGGATAAATTTCAGTAACTTTATACATCGATGCTGAAGCATAGAACTTGCGGTCAGGTTGTGCCGCATATGCATATAAAAGAAAAAAAACAAGAAAAACACATATAGTAGCCATAATACAAAGAATAAATACTGAGCGCCTAAACATAGTAATATAATATTTTAGATCTTTAAAACAATTGACGTCCTTCATCTATATTCCTATCGGTTAACTTAGAGTTATTTCTATATAATTACCAACTGTGTTGTACTCCTTATTAAACATTTCTGACTTAAGTACAACACCGCCAGTACTAGTGGAAAAACTTGATGATAAAAATTGTGAAAGGTTAGAAACAATATTTTTTGCTTGATTCCCAGCAACTTGCAGCGCATAGCTGTTTTTAGTCTCATCCTGAAAATCAACAGTTACATGTATATAGCTGTGCTCAAATTTAGCAATATATTTTGCTAAATCCTGCATGTTAGAGTAATATCCTGACCTGTTATTAGCAGTGTTCTCTATGAAAAGCAGGTTAGATGAAAGTTTAAGTACAACTGTATCACCAATATGGCTTGTATAAATTTTACTCTCAATTGCTGAGCCAATAGCAGCAGAATTTGTGTCTTTATCGCTGACCAAACCGCCATCAGAACCTTGAATGGCTCCAACTACTTTACTTGCGACTCTTATACAGCTACTAAGCAAACAACATGCCAGCACCATTGTGACACAGCTAATAAATATATTTTTAAATCTACTTATTTTAAAAAATTTATTTGTACCCATAACATATTCCTCTCTATTTAATCCGATGAACTAAGCGGTATTTCTTGGTTAAAAGACTTAATATTTTCTATAACGACGTTAATATCAGGGGGAGAACCCACTGAGTCAGAGCTATACAAGGTATTATTTGCTATATCCTTGATTATATCATCAGTAAGCGTAGAAGATTCTGAATCATCTAGTGACATTAAACGAAATAAATAATTAAGTGATGACTCCAGTGACTTGCGTGATAACAAAGCCTCCCCCTTGAACCGTTCTTTTATTATTTTTCCTTCTAAGTAATCAGGAATAGTCAACCTGTTAAATATGCTAATGCCACTAGAACCAGATGATGAGTCTTTAGAAGACTTTTCATTTTCTATTTCACCCGACTCTTGCATGTTAAAATACTTAATAAAAACATTTAAACCTTTGTCAATTGGAGTTTTTTCAGTAGCTGAGTCTAGCAAGGAAACTATTTTATTTATTCCAGGTGAAATAGATGACTGCAACTTTTCTGAAGTGGTATTTTTTGATAAGAGCTCAAAATCTTCGATGCCTTTTACAATTGTAAATAATTTATTATCTCTTGGCAGCTCTATTTTCAAAAATTGGTTAAGCCTCATTGCTTTTGAGCCTTTAGGAGAAGCATAAAAAGATCTAAACCTTGTTATTGTTGACCTGAAGAACATATGCCCCTCACCAACACCTTGTTCTTTTAAATCTTGCAAATCAATTCTAGACCTCTTTTCAACTCGAGCACCTTTAGTATCTTGGTAAGCATTTGAGATACTACCTGCGTTAGCTTGAAAACTCTCAACCTGGGTCACTAATGACTCTCCAGCACTCTTGTTGAAAAAGTCCCATGTTTCAGTGGGATCCTCTAGCTTCATACATATTTTTATATTCGTGTTAGCACCAATGGATGCCGCCTCTTCTTTCGAAGCCTTTTGAAAAGCAGGTAAATCTTGCCCAGCAAAAATAACAGAGAACCCTAGTGACCTAGCTTGAGCTGGCACAACCGCAAAACCTTTGACCGCATAATAACCATACTCATCAAGCACACATAAAAATGGGGTTGCTGCATTGGTAGGCTTTCTATCGATTAAGTCTCTATAATCGCCCTCAACAGATTCACCCAAGCCAGAAGCCATCATAGCTTTCATAGTCGCAATAATAATTTTCCCAAGGTTCGCTAATTCATCTGGAGATTTTTCTAGAGCCGGGAGTAATACAACCATTATTCTTCTATTTAAAACTACGTCTCTTAAATCCACCTCAGCTAGATTAGTTCTTATAATATGTCCATAAGTATCAGCCAAAGAAGAGAAAACCCTTACCAACTGCATAGTTATAAATCCATGCTGCTCAAACACCTGAGAGACTTGTTTACCTTTCTTTTCCTTATTATAGCCAGGCAAGTTATGAACATAGTTGCGCATAGGCTCCATAACCGTATCAGGCAAGAAACTCATATCTATAGGATATTGCCCATCACGAATAAAAGCGCTATCTGTAACCATAGCTTCTAGCCTATCTAGACCAAAATAATTTCTTATAGTATTAGCATCAAGCAGAATATGACCTGCATCACGCATTGCAGTTAAAACCTTCAGTAGCGCCTCAACAAACGCTATTGCTCTACCTTTCCACATATCACTGTCACCGGATGATGAACCTGAATCCATCATGCTCACAACCAAGTTAGACAACATACCAGAAGAACCATCGGCAAAGGGATTCAATGTATTTGATAGGCGGCTTGCCTGTGGACCAACAATGTCTTTAGCACCAGTCATAAAGTTGATAAGGAGAAGATCGTCTTCTCGACCCATATACTTTACCATGCCAAACACCTTGGCATAGAGGGAGTTATCACCCTTACCATCTACATATATAAAACCACTAGATTGTAACAAGGCATTATACGACAGCGAAACAAGAGTTTCTGTTTTACCAGATCCAGTTGAACCAAAAATCAACACATGGGTTCTCATATCCTCATTTGAAAACCATATTTCAGAATTTGTTTTTTTCTCATTACCAAAAAAGTATATCCCCTCAGCTTTCTTCGGTTTATTTGTTCCTGGAATTAAATCGTTATAGTCATTTGCATTTGAACGCATAGGCATTCTGTATGGTAATGTACACTTTTGTACAGCTGACATAATAAAAACGATTATACATATAATAAACGTTAAATCTGAAACAACGGGGAAAAACAAACCAATTGACCCAAGCATAGATAAACCTGTGGCAATTTGAACAGGATTTTTTAAAATACTGGCTATACGATCACTAAAACTCCGAGTATCACGGAGCACAGCGCTCATTTTCTGCTCTTGCGAGCTATTTAGACCTCTTTGTGCATATGCCATATCTTATTTATCCTTAATCTTCATCAGGCTCGTATATAATCTGTGAAATTGCATCTTCCATAGCATTAACTGCAGTTTCAACTACTGGAACCTTAAGTGGGCGACGAAGTCTTTTTTCAACCCCCCAGTGCGCAAAAGGCCCTGCTATCTCTGGAAATGCAGTCTTTCTACCAACAGAATTAAGCATATACCATAGTCTTCTATCAACTGCTTTTAGCCATAGAAACTCAGCCGTTGCCATAACACCATCTAACCGAGCTATCTCAAGCATTGACGCCATCATTGTTATGACATATGCATGAGGACCCGCAGCGCGACCCACAACTTTAGATGAAATATGCTTGCGCAACAACTCTCTAGACCCTGTAAAGTCAAGTTTAGTACTCAATGATGATTTAGATATTTGGTCAAGTAATTTTCTACTTGATGCAGTATCACGCTCAGCTTTTGCTGCAAAAGCTGCAAACAAGGCCTGGACGTAAGGTGGCTGCGTATCAATCCTAGAATCCCAAATTGGGCCCATTTGCAAACAAAATTGCTCGGCGGCGGCCTCTCTTATAACTCTAGCACATATTTTGCCATCTTTATTATACTCTTCGAGCAACTTATGTTTTTTACAAAACGGCATTGGCTGCTCAGACATTCTCCAATGGCCTTCGTCCAACCCAGTATCAATAAGGTTTTTATTCAGGACAGGCGAGTACTGAGGATAAACGCTGTTTTGAAGGGCGCGTAATTTCTTCATGTTATATACATTATTATACATAGTAGAAGAGTGGTAGAAAAATAATGATGATCCTAGCAAAACGCTCAGTAAAAAAACTGGTATAGACAAATACGAACAAACACTATCACTTATAGTCAAAAGTGTTGTAGCAGGAACTGTAGCTGGGTCTGCTTTTTCCATATAGGTAGTCCAGCGTTCTAGATTTGCCACATCGGGCTGCGGTAAGTGCAACCAAGCAGAGATATCAGAAGCTGCATCTAAGAAAATTTCAATAATACTTATTTCAGCCAGCCTTATGCTAAAAAGGGCAGACACTACTTGAGCTTTATATCTCCACCATACTATTGCGCCAAAAATCACAAAAAATGCCGCGATATATAATGCATCCATTCCTTGTCCGTTTTGCTGCTGCTGACCGCCTCCCTTCATACATTACATCCTTTATTTTGACACGATTAAATTATATCAACCTTAGTGGCGTGTGGGCAACCTAAATTTAACATGTTTTTGTTAACGCAATATTTTTACTATTGTTTTTCTTCTAGAGGGACCAACTTGTTATTAACAAATGAATATTTATCCCCAGTCCCGCTAGTAAAAAACATGATTTTATCCTGAATTAAAGCCCCCTGCTTGAGTGACAGGAGCTCACTACCGTATATGTCATGCAATGTTTTTTCTGCCGGCATATGTATAATCATGTCTTTTTTGACCCAAATTTCTATAAAACCTTCTGGCTCCCTATTAACTTTTCCAGATATAAATTTTTGAGCCTCTTTTTCATCAGCGTAAATAGGCCGCCCTAAAACATTTCCAGAAAAAGCAGTCAAAGACCGCTCCCACAGACTAATGTCAGCACCAAAGTTTTTATATAAGCATATGAAAATTGCCGCCTCATCATCTGCAAGCTTTCTTTTGAGAGTACTCGTGACGCTGCACATATCAGCGCTAGCCACTTCATGCTCTTCTATCTCTTGAGCCAAAGAATCTCTATAAGTTACAATCCTGCCCTGTATGACTTTAAGCGCCAACGAACTCTCCCAATCCTTATTTTCAATAAGAACGTCTAAATTCTCAATAATTTGGCGCCGCTGTTTTACAAATACACTCTCTGACACAAGTATCCCAAATATAAATAATTAAAAAATTATTCTACACCAACCTATTTTATGAGTAAATGTTTATTTGAAAGAATGCTGAGCAGAATATTACTATGGGGAGGGCTTGGAATGTCCAGTTTGAATCGGCGCACCATCGGTTGCTACAAACCCAGGGCGAGACTGATTGTGATTCGAGTCAATAGCAGCAATGGCTTTATCAGCAGCTGTGATCGCTGTAAGAACAGAACCCCCCTTTCCAAAAGCAGCAACAACATTAGCGGCAGCAGCTTTTGCGCTGTTTAAAACTTGTTTTGCTTCTGTAACTGGACTAGCCATTGTAACCCCCTTTTTTAAGAATCTATACTTCATTATAGCATAGAAACCTTAAGATAAGATTAAGTATAGCACATTTTTTAGTCATATAACAACTCGTCAAGACTTATTTTTTTATCACGGCTCATGCCACGGCCCAACTCTTGCATTACATCGTAGATCATAAGGAGCCTTACCGCAACAGGGGTGCTGTCATCAAAAGCAACTTCTGTGCCTAACATAGAAGCTTCTTTCTCTACGTAACTGGCACCAATGCCATAGCCCAAACAAAGAGAACAAAGCTGATCAGCGCGTTTTGCAATAGCAGGCATCAATCCTGTTGTGGAGAATATTTCTTCCAGACCAAGCTCACGACTTTTAAGCGTATATTTAACGTCATCTCCCTTAAACACCTTTACCAAGTACTTATTGAACTCTTTATCATTCATTTAAACCACCAAGGTACAGCAACTTTTCTAGGACCAGCAATAGTACTTCTAATCCATCTTAAAAATATGGGTATACTAAAGCCATATTTATTTAAACCCGCAAAAAAAAGCATGGCAACTACTGCAAAGATAAATGTCTTCATTGTTATATGGAAAGCCAAAATCAGTAAAGGAAAGCATGCGCTCGCATCGAATATCCATAATTTCGCTGATCTAGCTGAATCTCGCCAACTTGCTCCAGGAGGGGGTCCCTTCATAGTAAATACTCCTTTTTAATCTCTACTATATTAAGGTAACTAAAAACACAACTAACTTTCAAGTAAAAAAATAAAAAAATAAATCTATATAAAATAAAAGGTAAGGAAAAAACAAGAGAATCAAACTTGACATACAGTCTTCATTGAGGTTTTATAAACGTATTGATCTTATACTTAACTTTCAGGATGAATGATTATGAAATCTAGCAAATGGCTTGTTTATTTACTTGGATCAGTTTTATTATCAAACTGTTCAATGTTTTCAGATGATAGTGATGAAGAGCCAGAAATAGTTTATACTAATTTACTTGCCAGCATAGGCAGCAAACAGCTACAAGAGCAAATTGACGTTAATGCACAGCTTGCTGAATCTGCTGCTTCAGTAAGTAATTCTTTAAATAAACTAGCTCAGCTTGAAATAGCTTCAACACCAGACTCCAAGTTCAACAAAGAAAGTAACTTTAACAAGGTTACTGGCATGAACGAAATTTCATCAATTGAGTGGAACGGCCCTATCGACCCGATAGTGAGAAAAATTTCAAAAGCAGGGAAACATAAGTACAGAGTTTTAGGTAAAAGCCCTTCCATACCTGTTATAGTTGACCTAAACATGAAAAACGTACCTTTGGCAGACATCTTGCGTAATATAACTTACCAAGCATCTGGCAAAGCACAGATATCATATATTGCTAAAGAAGACGTTATTGAATTACGTTATCTCGAAATCTAATCAGTGCTAGAGGGATATTGCATGAAAATTTTACGAGTTTTGCCGGTACTAACTACACTTATATTTACAAGCTGTAGCAGCGATGACCCCACAGAAGCAACGGGTCTGAACAAAATAAGAGCGTCAGCTATCTCAGAGGCAGCTTTCACATACGGAGCTCAGTATGCACTAGCATGGAGAGCATCAGTAATAAGCAAAAACATCGAAAAACAAGATAAAATGTTAAATGAAGTATATAACTTCAAAGGTCTAGTTATGGATCATAACGTATTGCCTCCAATTCTGCAGAAAAGTGATAATAGCATGAACCTTAGCAATCCTAATGTCATTCGATTAAGTGATAGCGTTATTGAAATAATAATGCCAGCTAGGTTTATAACCACTACCCCCTCTTGGCGTAATTATATAAATATGTCTATATACAAGTATCCTGAAGAACCTGATAATACTGTACTACCAAAAACAGACGAAGAAAATTTGTTATGGGATAAAAGTGTAAAAAAAGGCTGGGAAGAAGGCAAAGACCAAGGTGACTATATTTTCATGAATTCACTTTCTAGATTAACCAGAGACTATAATGGCATGTCACTTTACAAGAAACTATATTCTCAAAACATGATATCAGCGCCATTTGTGTCTAAGGCTAACTTAGGAATAACGGGTAATTCAGCAAAAATGAGGCTTAATGATCAAATTGTAAGGATTACAAAGCCATCTGAACTTAAAACTAACTTCTCTAAAAATTGGAAGCCAGTTTTAGTATCAAACTAAACATGAGAATAGAATGGATTCTGATAATAATGACACTAATGAGTTAACCGATTCTATTGATAACAATAGAGCTGATAATTTAGAAAAAAATGTAGAAGACCCAGAAATTCATGCTCAATTAAATGATTATCTACTCCCTAATGAACCGAGGCGCATAACGCCAAATGATGTAGACATAATACTTGAACACTGCTGCCGCATAAACACTTCAGACATTACAATACAAACTAATGAACATATATTTGCTGAAATATATGGTAGATTATGCAGGATTACCAAAAGAAAGTTGAACAACTCAGAAGTAGGCTCTTTACTAAACTCTATTTATGGGCCTAACGGTACAACCCAAATACTTAGTGGAAATGATATAGATACTAACTATGAGTTTAAGCCAAATAGGCTCGATAGGTATCGTTTCAGAGTAAATGGGACAGGATGCTTAGTATCAGGCCATGATGGGATCCAAATAACATTAAGAACTATCCCTAGCACACCACCGTCATTAAGTACTATGGACTTGCCAGATAATATTAAAAAATATATCGCACCCGAGCAAGGAGTTATTTATATAACAGGTGCTACAGGTTCTGGTAAAAGCACACTGCTTGCATCTATTATAAGTGATATTGCAGCCGAGCCAAAATCAAATAGAAAAATACTAACGTACGAGTCTCCCATAGAGTTTGTGTATGATGATATAGAAAAGACCACAGCTGTAGTAAGTCAATCAGAAATACCTTTGCATATACCAAGCTTTGCAGCAGGTGTTAGAAATGCCCTCAGGAGAAAACCACGGTTAATTTTAGTGGGTGAAGCGCGGGATCAAGAAACGATAAGCTCGGTACTAGAGGCAGCTTTAACAGGTCACCCAGTGTATACAACTATGCATACAAATGGAGTTGCGGAAACAATAAGGCGCCTAGTTGGCACATTTCCAAAAGAAGAAAGAGCAGGAAAAACTATCGATTTAATTGAAACTGTACGTCTTATAATCTGGCAAAAGCTAGTGCCAACAGTTGATAAAAAACGAGTTGCTTTACGAGAGTACCTGGTATTTAATGACACAGTTCGTGATATGCTGCTAGAGGTTGATCACACCAGAATCACAGAAAAAACACGTGAAGTTCTTAAATCTCATGGACAAACAATGATTAGCGATGCTAAAGCAAAATATGATGCTAAAATAATTAGTGCAGATATTTTTAAAACATTAGCTAGGGGCACCGAGTACGAACAAGAGTAGCTCTAATAAAATAATGAAAATTACTTTTTTACACTCTAAAAATAAGATTTAATTTTGTCGTTTACACTCAATTTACTTTCCACTCATATTCTTAGCGCCTCTTTGAGCACTACCTGCACCACTTTGTGCAAGTTCACCATCAGCTAAGCCTCCAGCCATTTCTGATCCTGATCCAGCTATTGATCCCATAGCATCGGTCGCTCCACCTTTTATTTCTTCTAACCATTGCTCTTCATCTGGTTCATCTACAGGAACTCCTATCCAGCGCATTATTTTATTTGGAATAACATAAATCATACTGAATACCTGGTTTATAAATGTTAAAACTACGTAACAATACATTAATAATAAAAAACCCATAATAACTGCTGCGCCCTTACCACCAGCACTGAGAATTACTGAGCTTAAATAAATTTGCATAGTATAAAACATCATATAGTTAAAAATTGAAAAACCAAAATATGCTACGCAAACTGCAAATATAAAACCAAATAACATTGCAGCAGGCCGAATAAATATAGCGAAAATCAACATCATACAAAGCTCAGCTTTACCAAGAAAATCATGGCCTTGAGGTGATGTAATACCAAGTGCGACAACCGGTGCTGCTACCATTGATTCGATAACTCCAATCATCCAGTTTATAGCGGATAGGCACCATATTATAAAAGGCACCATTGGTGCATAAAAAGCTAAAAGCATTGCTAATGTAGTAATTGGTACAGCTGTCGACAATAATACAGGGACCCATAAAAATGTACCCTGTAGCTCAATTTGCATATACATTAATGCAATTTGAGCTAATGCTTGAAAAACTGGTTCTATAGCCATTTGGGGTATAGCAGCTGCTGAATAAATAACAGGGTACAATACTGCTCCTAAGCCAAAAAACCATAATAATGACCAATAAACAATCTTAGCTATCATAAATATAAGGCCTTGGGCAAAACTAGCAACACCTGCAATTAAGCTAAAAAATATGTAATAACCTACATATTTTACCATTATACCAATTTGAGTAAGATATATTTTTTGGGCCATGGCTGCAAAAAACTCAGTAGATAGTGTAACTGCTTGTAAGCCAAAATTACGGACTGCAGATATTGGCTCGGCAGCGTCAGAATTAAGAAAGCTTTCTTGCCATAGGATTAAAATAGAGGCAATGTAATTATTATATATATCATAAAACGCGCTGCCACTATCACCGGTATCCCAAGAACTAAATACTTGACTCATAATTTCAGAAGCTGCATCACCAGCATCAGTTGCCATTGGTATCTGATCATAACCATATGATGCAACTCCTGAGTCACCTAAAGTAACACTATCTGTAGTTCCAGCAGCTGGAATATTTATCCCTGATTTTGTCTGAGTAGACAAATTTTTAATGTTATCTTGAAAAGATGAACTCACACTTTGACCACCAAATACATTTATTGCAGCCCCATAAATTTGAGCTGATAATACGGCAGGCAAATCATTTGCATTTACTGTTCCTGGTGATGTAAATGATGTCATAGTTTTGCAACTCTCATTCTCCGATTTATTATCGCTAATAGGATCACTGATAAAATTCCCAAGCTTATCATACCAAGGCTTTTGAGTGCATTTCTGTGCCTGGTAAGAATTAGCATAATTAAAATCAGATGAATATTGGGTTGTAGTAGTAGATGTATCTGCAACTGATTGAAAATATAGTTTCATAGACTGGGGAACATTTGATGGAGTCGTCGCAGTTATATCTGAAGTTAACCAGTTTGTAGAATGTATAGTGGTAGAGGAATCGCTATTGACCACTGAATACTGTAAATAGCTCTGTGGCAATATAATATTGCAATTGCTAGTGGTAGTAGTTTCAGTCACCAGAGTAGCTGCTATGTTATCGGAATTTAAATAACATAAAACAGGAGGTTCAGTTAAGCTAATACCGCTGGAAGATAAAAAAGATAACTTTGGATCTAGAGAGATGTAATTATAAGTGGAGCTTTGGTTACCACCAGACACAAGCGTATAATAAGCTGCTGCAGCCATTAACCAACCCCCATCATAACTTGCTTCATTTGTGTTAGCAGTAGTAGGTACGCCAGTGTTTTTTTGTAACTGTTCTAGGGAATACTGAAGTGTTGCCGCATTAGAAGCAGCCATTTCCCCTAAATCACAATGAAAAGGTAGATTACTAGTACTGGAATAAGGGCTGGTTTGGCAAATTGTAGTATTAGTAGTCCAATTAGGGTCTGTTAAATTTTGCATTGTGCTATTTTCAGCTGATGCTAGTGATTTTGAATAGCCATATAAACTTTGAGCAATTGATGTAACCCCAGCTTGAATTGAACCATCACTATCATCAACACTCCCTTTATCGAGCATTTTAGTAAAATTATAGCTACCACATTTATATGAACCAGTATTAGCATAAGTTAAGGTGTTACCAGAGCTAGAGAAGTTTGATGTTGGTGGGGATGCAGTAACGCCGGTACTACTACTACCACTGCTTGCACTTGCTGATGCTATATCATCTTGGTTTTGGTCATATTGGTTTTGAGCTGCCAAAAAACACAACTCAGACTCAAACATTAATTGGGTTAGAGCTGCAGTTGAATTAGTATCAATCGCTGGTACGCTAGCTCCAGCTCCAAGAGAAGTATTAAAACCATAAGTATTGAATGTAGTAACTGCAGTATACCAAATTTGATTAGCAAAACTAACTCCAGCTACAACTGCCCACATCATAAATGATTGCAAATATGAATAACCAGATACTGCTGGCACCAAGAAGGTTGTACCAAGCACTGGGCGTAATAGCTGCCAAAAAATTGGTGTCCGCTCCCCCATCGGCTTGCCCTCTTCAGCTGTTTTAATTGTAGATAGAAATGTGACGTATGACACCATACCAACTGCAACGAAAAATATTCCCTGGTTAAATTGCTCCAGTAATGGAGCTAATACGCTATAGCCGGTAGAAGGCAGCATCCCAGAAAAACTACCAAAAATTTTGCCTAGTAATGTCAATGACAAGTCATCTTGAACAGGGCTTGTAGCTGGGTCAAAATAACCCATGCCATCGGCAACATTATCATAAGTAGTTGCAAAAATATAACTAGGCAATACATATAGCATATATCTAATATAGTGTAATACCCTCTTAGAGATATGCATTGGTCAACCTCCAGTTATTCATTATCATCCTTTTTTCCTGTTTGTTTTTTATCAGTATCTTTTTTAGGATCATCTTTTTTAGAGCCAGCTTTTTTAGCGGCTTCATTTTCAGCAGCTTTTCCAGCAGCTATTTCAGCATCTAAATTATCTGTATTACCTGTCTTATCTTTTCTAGATTTAGTATCGCTACCAGTATCAGTGTCATCTGTAGTTCTATCATCGCTAGACCCGCCGCCATCACTACCTTTTTTATCTTTTACTTCTTTATCATAAGGGTTGTCAGTTTGATCTACTCCAGGAGCTTTATTTGTCTCTGTAGTCGGCGTTACTGGTTTAGTTCTGCCTTCTGTAAATTCCTCATTATTCTTAGCAATTTGTTGATCAATTTTGTCAATCAAAGGCTTCGCCGCATCTTTAGCTTCGGCCACCCCAGGAATATAGTTTTCTGCGGTTTTTTCATAGGTCTTTGCTACGTAAGAGCCTCCATCTTTTGTTTTCTTCACCAAGAAATTTAAACCACTTTTTTCAGCAACTACTTTCGCTGCATTAACCGTACCACTCGCCACGGAAGACACGCCTGCTACTGTTGACTTCGCCACGGAAATGCTGGCAGAGGCAACTTTGGTTAAAACGGAAGCGCTGACAGTGGCCGCTTTGGTTAAACCAGTCGCATCGGAAACTTGCTTAGCTGCAGTAACCGTAGCACTCGCTGCGGAAGTCCCTAAATCTTTTGCTCCACTCGCCACGGAAATGCTGGCAGAGGCAACTTTGGTTAAAACGGAAGCGCTGACAGTGGCAGCTTTGGTTAAACCAGTCGCATCAGAAACTTGCTTCGC
>JABJPE010000041.1 GCA_018664045.1 Legionellales bacterium
GCTGTGCTTTGATAGCATATGGACTTCATCGATTATAAATATTCTAAACCTGCCTTGACTAGGTGGGTACATTGCTCTTGTAATTATTTCTTTTGTTTCGTCGACTTTAGTATGTGATGCGGCATCTATTTCAAATAGATCAATAAAACATCCAGAGTTAATTTGTTTGCAGTTGCTGCAAGTTTCGCATGGGGTTGGTGTTATGTCTTTTTCGCAGCTCATTGCTTTTGCAATTATTCTGGCTAAGGTAGTTTTGCCAACTCCTCTTGTGCCGGTAAATAAGTAGGCATGATGTAGCCTTTTATTTTTGAGAGAATTATTTAAAGCTGCTACTATATGTTCTTGTCCAACAAGATCTTCAAATTTATGTGGCCTGAATTTACGAGCCAATACTTGTTGTGACATATATAACCTAGTTGCTTGCAAATAAGTGGCAGTAGCCTTATCTTGTGCCTAGTAACACCAATACCGCTGCTCCCTTCCGGGTCTGACGGAGTTTTCAGTGCACTACCACGAGAGGGCCACTGCCATGATTTGCTAAGTTTAGCGAAAAAATATTTTATTCGCAAGTGTTTGCAAAAAAAATAAAATGGGTTAAAAATAACTGATAAATATATTTATAGTTTTATTGGTGTTTGTTTTAAGGTGAGGATTATATGCAGCCTTTGGAGCGTGATTTTTTTATGAGTGAGGCGACTGTAGTCGCGCAGCAGCTATTGGGCAAGCAACTTGTAACGCCAGAAGGCTCCGCGTTAATAACTGAAGTTGAAGCTTATGGTGGCGCAGATGATGCGGCATCGCATGCGTATAAGCATACCCCCCGTTCTGCTTTAATGTATGGCGAGCCTGGTTTTGCGTATGTATATTTAATATATGGTATGCATTATTGCTTGAATTTTGTCACATCTCCAATGCATACAGCTGGGGCTGTGTTAATTCGTGGTGTCTATAAAGATAACAATTTTATTTATGGACCCGGCAAAGTGACTAAGGCTTTAGGTATTGATAAAAACTATAATGGCCTTGATACATTCAACAACGATAAATTGTTTGCCTATGATGTTGGTTTTAGTGCCACAAACATTAACACTACAACTAGAGTTGGTATTAGCAAAGCAAAGCATAAATTATGGCGTTTCTACCTTGATGAAAGCAGCCTCTTATTGACATAAATTTTTTCTAATTCACCCCCTATACAGCATTTCATTATTAATAAAGCTCTTACCCACGTATAAAAATGCATAATTTGGCGCTAAATTAGCTCTTTGGCTGTGTTTTCCGGTTATTTCTCATATGTTTACTATAATTAGTGATATAAGTAATCGGGTGTGATAATGGCAGTGAATAAAGATGAAAAAAATATATACAAACAGAAGTCGATATATAAAAAAATATACAAAGCTCTTAAAAAAAGAGTTAGGGGTGCACAAGTCAATCCAGCCAGTGCTAGTCCGGTTGTTGACACTAAAGCACTTGATGAATCGGATGTAAAAAAACAAGAAACCAATGATATTAATCCTCCTGTATCTGCAAATCAAGAAGATCTTCCTAAGAAAGATCTTCCTAAGAAAGATCAAGGCTTTGAAGATCATTTTTTTCAAGGTGAAGATAAGCCAGCAGGTTCTGATGTAGTAGCAATGGATGGTTATTTAGCTCGTATGGCTAAAGATATATTAGATGGAAAAAATACATCAGATGACAACGGTCCGACTGTTAGGGGGTATGCTGCAGAGCAGGCCGGTGCTAGTTGGGCAACTGGTCTGGCTGCTACAGCTGCTGGAGCTCCTATTCATACTTGGCATAAACAGCATCCTCCTGATGATCCAAAAAAAGATTTTTATATTAAATTCATACAAGTGATAAAAGATAATTATGGAGGAGAAAGTCCTGTCGCTAAGAAGGTAATGAAGCCTTTAGACCATGCGCTTAAATTGAAATATTTACGAATTAAGCTTGGCGATGATGGTTTTAAGGAAGTGCGGCAAGCATATGATGATCAAAAAGATGGCGGTAAGACAAAAGATGGCGCTAAGCCTGCCGCTAAGATAAAAGATGTGTTAAAGTTTGCAGAAACAAACTTTCCGAAAATCACTTCAGGAAAAGGATTAGTAAGTGGTTTTGAAGGTGTAAATAATAGATTTAAAGACGCTTTTAATGATGTAAAGAACATAAAAACACAACCTGATGTTTTTACAGCCTCTACTGGAGGTGATAAGAAATCCATTTCTTCTTCGCAAGAACCTAAAGGAGCTCAGGTTAGTAATACAAATCGGCATACTGGCCCTGTCAGTCATCATATAAAAACTAAGCCTGCCGCTAAGACTACATATTTTAGTCGTTTTAAAGATTTCATAAATAAATCCATAAAATTTTTGGGGAAGGCTGTAGGTATAGGTAATAAAGGTGGGTCTGACATATCAAGAAATCTTGGTGATAGTCATGGTGCTAAGCCTATACAATCTACTAGAGTGTTGGGCAAGACGAAGGTAGCTGAAGCAGCACAGGCGTCCATTAAAAGTGCAAGTGTGGCTCCTGCTCCTACTCCTGAAAAGAAAAGTCGTGGACCTAAAGGGCCGTAATAGTTTGTGTTTCTACGCCGATTATATTGCATTATTGCCTTTTGTTTTAGACGAAAATATCTTTAGATTTAAACGTATAACTGCATGTAAGTATTGTTTTTTTATTGTGTTAATATTTCCTTAAGTTTTGTATGTTATACTTTTTTGATGTATTTATTCAATTATAATTTTTAAGAGATGGTAATGGTATGATCGGTGGTGATACAAATGTTCGGGGTTTATTTTCTGATATAGATTCTATTCATGGAGTTTTTTGTCCAGGAGTAGGGCAAAATCGTATGCGTTTGTTAGCAGTAAAAGATGGTGTTTTAGGGCTGTATATTGTACGTGCTGGTAATTTGGAATTAGAGACTACTTCAGTTCCAGCTAATACAACTAATGGTTGTAAACTTAAAACAATTATAGGTGGGTTCAGTGGTGATAGGCCCGTAATTATAGACTCACATAAAAATGTGCATTTCAATATGTGTGACTTCGTTGGAAGTTGGCAATCAATTTCTCTTGCTAAGTTCAGTTATTTATTAGGCGGTGCTATTGAGCGTAATCTTGTACAAGATTATTTTTTTCTTGTGTTGAAGGTGAAAATGGCGACAGTCTCTATATAAAAATTAATTATGATTCTAACGCTTATTATATTACTTATAATATTCGCGCAAAATCTTTTTTTTCTTTAACTGATACTGGCTTAATGCAGCATTTAGATAAAATAGAAAAAATGGAATCTGGTACAGCAAGCTTTAATATGAAATTAGATTTTAGTAATGCTTGGGATATGACCATGCGTCTTTACGAAGGAAGCGTGCAAATAAACGCTGATTTTTGCAGGGATTTTATTGCGCCAGAAAATTCATGGAAAAATTATATTCTTGGCTTTGTTGGTTTGGCTGCAAGTGCTGATTCAGTAAAAGTTGAAAGTTTAACTAAGGTTTTAGGTTTAACCGCATGGCAAGTTGAGCAGATAGCTAAAGGCGCGCAAACTGGCTGGGTTGATTTAGATTTTAGTGAAGAAATAACAGCTAAAATATCAAATGCAGGTGGCGTGGCGAAAATATTTGTCACAGATAGATATCAATTTGACTGTGGTGATAGTTATATTATTTTAAATGATGGCAGTTTATTATCTGCAGGCTATAGAAATGTTATTGGTGATGATACTGGGTCTGGGTGGAAATTAACTATAGAAGGCAGTCAGATTCACCCGGGTAGATTGTTGACAGCAGCAGAGCTGAAGGCGGCTAAAATAATAAGCCCCGCCATGCTTGGTACGTGTTCGTATTATATTATTGCTGGCGAGTGCTTTAATCGAGGCTTTGAATTGATCTCCCAAAACTACGTTTATGAAGAGGGTGTTGGATTCATACCCTACAGTAAGGGGTTTAATGCTAATGAATGGATGTGTGTTAGGACAGGTAGAAGCTTTGATATAAGTGGGCAACATCAAGTTGAAACTGCTGCAGTTAGAGCTACTATAGGCGCAGATGATTTGGCTCCTGTTATGGCTAGTGCCGTTGTTGGCAATGTTCCAGCTGGTAGTAGTGTTGACGGTACGCCAATAGCTGATGATGTTACTGCTTTGCAGGCAACAGCTCATAGGCTATAGCAGTTATATGCATATTTATAGCTATTTTTGGTTAATATAATTTAAAACATCATCTACTGCTACGCGTTGTTGCTCGAGCGAGTCTCTATTTCTAATGGTTACAGTATTTAAGTTTTCTGGGTTGGTATCGGCGGCACCGATGGTGTCAAAATCTACAGTAATACAGAATGGGGTGCCAATTTCATCATGGCGCCTATATGCTTTACCGATATTGCCAGTATTTTCAAAAATAATACGGCCTTGTTTTGCTTGTTTTAGTTTGCGGCTTAAGTTCTGTGCAAATTCATATAGTTCTGGTTTGTTTTTTGCAAGTGGTATCACCGCTGCTTTAACTGGTGCTAAATGTTTTGCTAGTTTTAGTACAGTACGGGTCTGACCATTTTCTAGGGTTTCTTCGTGATATGCTTCGGAGAGAATGGCCAGCACTCCACGATCTACTCCAGCGCTCGGTTCAATTACAAATGGCACAAACCATTCTTTGCTAGCTAGGTCTTGTTGAGCTAGCTTGCCTGTGCTGTCTTTGTTGGGCTTTACTGTGGCGCTAATATTTAAGTCTTGCTGCGCTTTAGTGTGAGAGCCAAGATCATAGTCAGTTCTATTTGCAATTCCTTCTATCTCTTCAGCTCCATGCGGGAATTTGTAGAGGATATCTACGGTCGCTTTAGAGTAGTGTGATAGGTCCGCATCTTTTTGTGGCTCTAATATTAGGTTTTCAGCCTTAAGGCCTTGTTGTTGCCACCACTTATGGCGCGCTTCAATCCAATATGCGTGCCAGGCTTCATCTTCACCTGGTTTTACAAAAAACTCTAATTCCATTTGTTCAAATTCACGCACTCTGAAAATGAAGTTTTTTGGGGTGATTTCATTGCGAAAGGCTTTACCAACTTGTGCAATACCAAAAGGTAGTTTAGGTGAGCTACTATCTGTGATGTTTTTAAAATTGCTAAAGATGCCTTGCGCTGTTTCTGGGCGGAGATATGTGAGTGAGTTGTTATCAACCAGAGGTCCAAGTTGGGTGCGTAGCATCAGGTTAAACTCACGAGGTTCGGTAAGGTTTGTCGATTTGCAGCCAGGGCAGCTGTTGTCAGTTAAGTGATCTGCGCGCCAGCGTGCCTTACAGTCTTTGCAATCGATCATAGGGTCGCTGAATGTATCTTCATGACCTGAGTGTTGTAGGGTTTTTTGGTGGGTTAAAATTGCGCTATCGAGGCCTTCCACATCATCTCTGGCATAGACCATCTCTTGCCACCAGCTGTCAATAAGATTACGCTTTAACTCAACGCCCATCGGGCCATAGTCATATACGCCTTGCAGCCCGCCATAGAGGCTGCTAGCTTGAAATATAAAGCCGCGTCTTTTACATAATGCTACTATTTGGTCTAGATTCTTTGCTGCCATTTATTTTCTCATTTTATAACACAAGAAGCTCAATATAGCATAAATGGTCACTCTGATAAATAAAAAAAACAATGTTTACATATCACTGAGCTTGTTTTGTTTATGTGGTTTTTTGCATGCTATAGGGAGCTTAGGAGTTGCAGTCTTGTTTTATACTGATATAATTATGATTTAATTAACTAAATGGAGCGCGTACGTGCAAAATAAATTGGTGGTAGCGGCTCTATACTGTTTCGTTAGGCTTGATAAAACACATAATCTCAGAAAAAACCTACTTGCAGTTTGTGAAAAAACAGATTTAAAAGGTACTTTGCTTTTAGCAAATGAAGGCATAAATGGCACTATTGCAGGCTCACGTGAGGCGATTGATACTGTTATAGAAGCTTTAAAAGCAGAATGTGATCTCAGCAAGATAGAGTATAAGGAGTCTTTTGCTTATGGCAATCCGTTTTTACGGATGAAGATAAAGTTAAAGCAAGAAATAGTTACTTTAGGTGTTCCTGGCGTTGATCCTAGCGCATGCGTTGGTGAGTACGTATCACCTCAAGATTGGAATGCAATAATTCAAGATCCAGAAGTATTATTATTAGATACCAGAAATGATTATGAATATGCTATTGGAACTTTTAAGGGTGCTGTCGATCCAAAAACATCTACTTTTAGGCAATTTCCAAAATATGTTGCAGACAATTTAAGCCCGCAAAAATATAAGAAAGTTGCAATGTTTTGCACTGGAGGCATTCGTTGTGAAAAAGCTTCTGCTTATATGTTGCAGCAAGGTTTTGAAAAGGTTTATCATTTAAAAGGTGGTATTTTAAAATATCTGGAAGAAATGCCAAAAGCAGAGAGCTTGTGGCAAGGTGAGTGTTTTGTGTTTGACGAGCGGGTTGCGGTGCGACATGGCTTAGAGTTAGGAAGTTATGATCAATGCTATGGTTGTCGCTATCCTATTACAGAGGCTGAGAAACTTTTGCCAACTTATGTAAAGGGGGTCAGCTGTCTCTATTGTGCTAAAAGCACTAGTTTTGAGCAGAAGCAGCGTTTTGCGGAGCGGCAAAAGCAGATTAGTTTAGCTAAACAAGACGGTAGATCTCATTTAGGCGAACAACAAGAAGTGGCTTAAGTTATGCGCCCGCCTGTTTTATATACTTTTAGGCGCTGTCCATATGCAATAAGAGCTAGGTTAGCTTTGTTGTTGTGTGATATTGAGTATGACGCGATAGAGGTTGATTTAAAAAACAAACCAGCAGCTATGTTATTGTTATCTCCTAAAGGAACAGTTCCGGTATTGCAGCTTCAGGATGGAACAATAATAGATGAAAGTTATGACATAGTGCAATGGGCATTAGCTAATAATTATCCAGATAAATTTTTGCTTATGACAGAGGAAAGAAAGTTTATTGCAGAGCCAATTTATACGAAGTTAAATAAAGAATTTATATTTCACTTAAATAGATTTAAATACCCAGATAGGTATGCTGATGTTGATATGGATCTTCATACAAATGAGATCATATCTTTTTTAAATATATTAAGCTCAGAGCTGCAGCAGTATGATTTTTTATGTGGTAGTGCGCCATCATATATAGATATTTTAGTTTTTCCTTTTATTCGGCAGTTACGTATTGCAGATGCTGATATTCTTACAAAAAATGCTAATCATGGTTTGCTTGCATGGTTTTCATGGTGGTCTGACAGCAGTTGTTTTCAGGAGGTTATAAGAAAAGTATAGACATATAAGTATACTTTTATTTACTTCTTAAGGAAACCTTAAGGTTTCTTTGTTATGCTGTTATTGCAGTACTTTTTGTGCTGGATGTTCTTTTAGTTGAACAGCTTGTTTTACAATGATTTTGAGGTGTGTGATAGTGTCTGGTGAATCTAAAAAAAAGATAACTGATAACGATATTTTAGAAATAATATTTTCTGACCAGCTATGGTTGTTAGAGTATAAAAATGCAAATCAAGATGGGAAGATCTCATGCCAAGTCTAAAAAAGATTGAAGATAAGACTAGTCGCCTTGAACCTGAACAAGTTCATGCCATTTTATTGCATAAAGATAGTGACAAGCTAAATAATTTAAGCTTTGTAGTTTATCAGGCTGAGACTCCTTGGCAACTACTTGATTTTTTTAATTTACTTAATGAGCTTAAGTACAATAGTAGTGTCTTTAAGCGCTTTAGAGAAGATGTTCCCGATGATGCCAAACGCCAGGACATAATTGCTAGTCCTAATAGGGGGGCGCTTAGGGAACTTGTTGCTAAGACAGGTCAAGTTTTCCCAGAAAACTTTTATGATGATGTAGAGCAGATTATAAACGTAATAAATAAGTTGCAAACATTTTATCCAGAGCTTGGAGATAATACTCTGGAGGCTGTTAATGAGGTTATAGAGAAACTACAAGGAAATGATCCTATAATAAGTGTTGCTGTTTGTGTGGGTAATTGTTCAAAAGAATCAGACTATGCTAATGGGGCTTTGCACTGGGTGGGTTTTACTTTGCATAGAGAAAATTTATATTTTGCCGATTCTTTTTTGTCAACATTTGAAAAGTTAGTAAGTATAACTCCGGCGGTATATAAATCTTACTTGGGTTTTTTTAAATACCTAGTTCGTGATGATTTAAAATCTTTAAATAAAGAGTTCGAATTATTGGGTAATAAAGAAACTACTGAAGCTAAAAAAACAAAAGCTCTGGAAGATGCAGTCTCTTGCATTTATGATAAACTTATTCCTAAGCTTACTTCATATTTAGCAGATAATGAGAATGAGGGTGTTAAAAAACTATTAGAGCAATTTACCCAGGTTTCTATCTTTAATAATCCTCTTTCTTTTGAGCTTTTAAAGAAATTTGTAGACAATTATAAAAAACTTTTGGTGAAGGATAATTATCGTTTATATAATAATTTAATAATATTTCTCCGAGAAAAACACTTAGTAGAGGAAGGTCGTTTTCCTGTAAGTGATTTAAGTAATGTTGGCTTTGATGCTAAGCTTAAGGAGATGGTGCATGAGGCTATGTGTCGTTATATAGGTGTCGCAAGTTTTAATGTTTCTGATATGCATGCCAATAAACCGCAACAGTCTGATGGTTTTTCTTGTGGTTATCATACTATTATGAACTTAAGGTCGCATCTTGATGCTATAGCTGAGGGTAAAGAATTTAGTGAATTTGTTTGGCATTCTAATTCTAATCAGGAAAACCTTATTGCTCGAATACAAGCAGAAGCAAATCAAGGTGATGCATATACAAGCCTGTCCTCTTTACAGGAAATTGCCAAAAAAGATGATGTAGACAACGGTGATAATAATGTCTTTATGTTGGGTATTATAGCTGCCTATGCTTTTATTTTTGGGAGTATATTAGCTTCAAGTGGAGTATATGTTTTAGTTTTTATAGTTGGTTTGGTATTGGCATATGTATATTTAAATCAGGATGTGTTGTTTTATGCTGGCGTGACTGAAATTAATCATGGAAAAGATGCTGTCGATCCTACTAATTCTCGTGAAATTTTCTTTAAACAAGACGTTAAACAAGAAGTTAAACAAGAAGTTAAACAAGAAGTTAAACAAGAAGTTAAACAAGAAGTTAAACAAGAAGTTAAACAAGA
>JABJPE010000042.1 GCA_018664045.1 Legionellales bacterium
CTGGTCTGCTTGCGCATTTGGTGGCTGGCCGTTTTCTATTGTCTTAACAACAGGGTCTTTTAATATACCTCCTGTTAAAGCACGTCCATCTAGTCCCTGTTTAAAGTTTTCTTGTATTACTAGTCGTTTTATACCTAAGTCATAATTTCTAATGTTGGCGGCAATTTCTATGGCCTTGAAAATTTCTTCACTAGGGGATTTTATATATGCATTTATTAGATGTTTCATATAAGCCTGTCTATCACTGTTAAATGTATTTGCAATATTTTCGCTGTTAGGATCTAATGATGCCTTGAGTGCGGCATTAAAATAAGGCAGTAAATAATTCGGGTCTGTTTTAGTTTCTTTAGCAAAAGGTACAATGCTACTTAAGAGCTTATTAAATGTTGCAGCCTCCTTAGAGCCCGCCGCCGCAGCTGAGCTAGCATAACGTTGTAGTGCTTCATGATCGGCACTCAGCATTACTAATCCATTATTATTTTTTGGTTCTAATCCACCGGTTATGAGGGTTAATGCCTCACTTGTTGGAGCTGGTTGTTTTGTATCTTTTGTATCATTGGGTCTTGTTTCTTCGGAGACCATTCCAACGAATCCTGTAACAACAACATCAATAACATTTGATGCCTTACCAACAAGATCTAATGCTGTCTCAGTAAGATTTGATGTTACTGCATCTAATATAGCCAACGCCTGTGCAATAACTCCCGATTCATTATTTTCTTCTTGGTCATTTTCCACATCGTTCTGCGTGGCGTCTGTGTCTGGATTAATGGGAGGAGGTGCTGCCACGTGTTGTTGTGGTTGTTCTTGTTGTTGTTCTGTTTTTATTTTATCAATTTCAGTTTTTAGTTCGCCGAGTTTTGCTAGTACTTCAGTTTTTAATGCTTCTATGGCATCTGGGGTTGCATCTTGTTTGGACGCCATTGCATCAAGTTTAGTTTCAAGCTCAGCTACTTGACCTGTTAATCTTGTAATAACATCATTCTGAGCAACACTAGTTGCGGCTAAAGTTGCATCTAACTTGCCTATTTCTGCCCCTAAAGCTTGTATAATTACCCCTTCTTGTGCTACTGAAAGATTAATGCCATTGATTCTTTCTGCTAGATTATTTATTGCTTCTGTATTGCCATCAATGCCACGTAATGCTGCGGTTATATTTCTTTTTTGCTCATCTATACTGCTGTTGGCATCGGCAACGCTTTTTTCAAGTTTTGTTATTCGTTCACTTATTTGATCTACCTTGGTTTCTATGCCTTGGTTTGCGGCTGTTATTACCGTCATACAACTATCTATATTTGTTGTTAAAGCTGTTATTTGTTTTTGTAATTTCTCCTGGTTGGTGTTCTGGCTTTTTGATGCTGTCTCTAAAGTTACTATTTTATTATTAAGGCCTTGGTATTGCTGTAATATCTCTTCCTTGGAAGAGGTCATTGCCAGTTTTAGCTCCTTTTCTGAATTAGATATCAGAGCTTTTGTGCTTTGTTTCGCACTTTTACTTTCTTTTTTTATTTGATTTTCGATATTTTTTATTTGCGTCTCAACATGCTCCTTTAGTTTGGTTGTTATCTGATGTACTTCTTGTTTTAGAGTAGTTAATCCAGTCTGCGTAGTCGTAGCAAGTAGTTCTAATTGACTTTGTTGTGTCTTTAGTTCGGTGAACTCTTTGGTGTTCTTTTCTAGAGCACCTTTGAGATCAATTATTATTGTTGCCATTGCACCTTGTGCAGTAGTCAAGTCTGATATTTTTGTGGTATTGCTAGCTAGTTCTTCTGTTGCGCGTACAAATTTATGACTTAAGTCATCTATTTTTTTATTGGATTGATTTAGGCCAACTTCCATTTTCTGCTTAAGCTCTTCATTTTGTTGCTGTTGCGGAGCTAAACGTATATTAAATGCATGATGATCAATATGCGCCTCTGCTTGGGCTATTTGTTGGGCAGATAGGTCATCCCCATTCAATGCAGTACTAATGAAATTAGCACTGCCTGTAAAAGACAAATCAGAGCTGTTGTATGTTGGATCATTTTTATGGATAGCTACCACCTCAATATTAACACCCAGCTTAGTTAAAGCCGCAGCTAGATTTGGTAGTGCCTCTATACCTAAGCTATTATCACTAACTTCGGCGGCAGCTATTGCTTTACCTAAATGGTTTGGATCACTAGGTGCTTTTACATATTCTGCTAATTGCGATTTAATATACTGATTTCTAGCTTGATTAAATTTCGCTGGAATCTCTTTACTGTCAACTACTAATGATTCTTTGAGTGTGGCATTAAAATTTCCTAGTAAAGCATCCGCTTGCGTACCATCAAATTTGTCAATAACTCCCAGTACCTTATTAAAGCTTTCAAACTCTTCAAAGCCTGCGTCCACAGCTGCGCTAGCTTTATCTGTTAGTGTTTCATGAGTAGTTGCTATTACAAGTAATTTATTGTCTAAATCTTGTCTTAACGCGCCAGTTAATGCTGCCTTCACTTCTTTTTTAGAATCGAGTGGGTCTTCTTTTAATTTTCCAATAGCTCCATTGCATGCATCAGGAAAAGTGTCTTGTAGTGTTTTTATTGTATCTAAAGTTGTTTTTGTATCTGCGTAAGCCTCACTAGTGCCTACAACTCTAATTGCCTTGTCAATATTGCCTTCCTTAAGTGATAAAGATATCGCTTCTCCTGTAAATGCATCTTTTATATTAGTAAAGCCATCATCATCAAGGGTGGTGAAATTTTTAAGCTGTTCATGGGCGGTTACATCGCCTTTGCCATCTTTATCTTTATATCCCGCTGTAATAAGATCTTTTGCAGATAAACCATGTTTATCTACTAAACCTTCAAAATGCTTGGTTGCTTTAATTAATTTGCCTAGGTTTTCTGGCGTTTTATCATGAGTGTTTGTTATGCCTTGGAGTTTTTCAGATGGTTTCTTTGGTGTCCCTTTGTATTGACTTATGCCAGTTTTAGGCATGCTATCTATAACGTATGTAATCTCTCTAACTACTTCTGTGTCAATGCCATCGTTTAGCTCTGTAATTGCTTTTTCTATATTTTCGCCAGACTCTTTTCCTAAGGCCTCTTTAAGACTTGCGAAAGTTGTTGAGGAAAAACGACTTTCTACGCCTTTTACTAACTTTAGAATGTTATCTCTGCCATCTATTTCTGCTAGAGTTTTTAAATGATCTAACATTTTATTTTTAGTATTAGGATCGTTAGCGTTATTTTCATATCCTTTTATTATTTCTAATAAATAAAGGTTGGTTGCTGCAAACTCATAACTATCATCTTTCCCGTCGCTTTTAAATTTAGCCGCAGCGTCGGCAACGTCTTCTGTAGTTATTTTTTTATCTCTAATAAAATCCGATAGCTCAAGGTACCTGCTATGCACATCAGGCTTGGCAGTATCAGAATAAAAAGCCTTTCCATCGCCACTGTCTTTGCGTTGTTCATAGAGCTTTCCACGGTGCTCAGCTGGGTCTACTTCAGCCATGCCAGTTTTTATCATTCTTGCAATGTATGTTATTTCCTGAGAGGCAGAGTTGATTAGTTTAAAGTCTGGCTTAATAATCCGTTCTAGTTTTGCCTCATTTATATGCTGTTCAATTGATATAAACCCTGTTGAGGATGTTTTGTAGCTTGTATGCTCTTTTATTTGCTCACTAGGTTCGTATTTCTTTAGTAATCCCTCTCCTACAGTATAGGGACCTTCCGGATTTTCATTGATTTCAGCATCAAGCTTTTCAGTGATTTCATGGCGCTGCGCATGAGTGATTGGCGCTTTTGCATCTAGGTAAATGCCAGTAGATTTAGCGGCCGCCCTTAAATAAGAATCATACCCAATGCTTTTCCTATCATCATAGGATATATCTGCTAAATATTCTTTTGCAGCTGTAGATATGCTAGCGCCGTTATTTATTAAAGTTATCGAGCCTTCTAAGTATTTTTCATCAACTGCTTTATCTAAAGGTGTTTTATTCTCTTTATTCTTTAAATCTACATCTGCACCCAAAGCTATTAGAGAATTTATACCTTCTTTATGGAATATTTTATGTAGTGGGCCCTCACCTTTGTTATCCTTTTTGTTAACATCAAGACCCTTTAACTTTCCTATAATAGTGTCAAATAGTTCGTTTGCTTTTTTTTGCGCATCATTTTTTAATTCTTTCAATTGGTCAGGATCATTTATCTGTGGGGTGGGGCCCTTCCAGACTCTTTGATTGTTAACTATATCTGCTGCTAGGTTTATTGGGGTTAAGCCATCACTATTTGTTTTGTCTAACCCTGTGTTTTTGCGATTAGCAATGTTGAAGAAAGTAGCTTCTAATGCATCTTTTGCTGTAGTATTTACTGGATCGGCTAATTGATTGCTACGCAATTTTCTTATCAATACATGCAGTGGCCTATCATTTTTATGATTGTCGGTATTTTGAATACCTTTCTGTGCAAACTTGATATTTGGATTTGCATCTGCATCAAGTAGAGTTTTTATCATGCCATGATTATCAACGTTAATAGCCACGTGGAGCGCAGTTTCGTTATCGTTGTTTTTCTGGTTGATTGGCAGGTAATTATAAGTCCTTCCTCTTAATGAGTTTGGTGGTTTTGTTAGGTTTCGATTATTAGGGTTTAGTATTATTTTTAGTATGTCTGGGTTGCCACTTGCAACAGCTGCTTTAATTATATTGTTGCCATGTTTATCTACTTTTTTAAAGTCTATATTTGGGTCAGCAGCAAGAGCTTTGACGACCTCAAGGGCTTCTGCTGCTTTAGGATTATTTGGGTCTTTAGCAGCATTAATAGCCACGTGTAGCATGGTATTTTTTGTTTCGTCTTGCTGGTTTATTGGATTGTAAAAATTACTTTTGTATTTATCAGTATCTGTTGTTAATTTATCTGCTATTATTTTTACTATGCCGATGTTATTAGATGCAATTGCTGCTTGAATTATATTGTTGCCATTGCCATCTTCTTTTTTAAAATCTATATTTGGGTCAGCAGCAAGAGCTTTGACGACCGCAAGGGCTTCTGCTGCTTTAGGATTATTTGGGTCTTTAGCAGCATTAATAGCCACGTGTAGCATGGTATTTTTTGTTTCGTCTTGCTGGTTTATTGGTTTGTAAAAATTACTTTTGTATTTATCAGTATCTGTTGTTAATTTATCTGCTATTATTTTTACTATGTCGATGTTATTAGATGCAATTGCTCTTTGAATTGGGCTGTTGCCAGAATTATTTTTTATTGTAAAGTCTATATTTGGGTCAGCAGCAAGGGCTTTGACGACCTCAAGGGCAGCTGCTGCTTTAGCTATAGTTGGGGCATCTTTAGCATCTTTAGCAGCATTAGCAGCTTTAGCAGCATCAATAGCCCGATGGAGCGGGGTGTTGCCAGTGGCGCTTTGCTGATTTATTGGCAGGTAAGGCCTTTTTATATATGAGTTTGATGGTTTTTTTAGGTTTGGATTATCAGAGTGTAGTATTTTTTTTAGTATGTCTGGGTTGCCAGCTTTAACTGCAGCAAAGATTATATTATGGTTAGTCTCTAGCCCTTTCCCTTTTTTATTTGGATCTATTTCTTCCCTATTAAAATCTATGTTTTTATCATTAGCGAGGATTTCGACCATCTTAAGCATGTTTTTTGCTGTTTGTTCTTTCTCAATGCTAGCAGGGCTGTCTTTAGCATCTTTAGCAGCTTTAGCAGCATTTTCAATAGCCACGTGGAGCGGGGTTTTGTTGTCATTATTGGTATCTTGCAGGTTGATTACGTCCATTGCTTTTGCAGTATTTTCTAGCAGCGTTTTTATTATCTCTGGGTTGCCACTTGCAACAGCTGCTTGAATTATATTGTTGCCATTGCCATCTTCTTTTTTAAAATCTATGTTTTTGTCTGCAGCAAGGGCTTTGACGACCTCAAGGGCAGCTGCTGGGTTAGGATTATTTGGGTCTTTAGCAGCATCAATAGCCACGTGGAGCGGGGTTTTACCAGCGCTGTTTTTCTGGTTGATTGGCAGGTAAGCATAAGGCCTTCCTCCGAATGAGTTTGGTGGTTTTGTTAGGTTTCGATTATCAGGGTTTAGTATTGTTTTTAGTATGTCTGGGTTGCCACTTGCAACAGCTGCTTGAATTATATTGTTGCCATGTACATCTGCTTTTTTAAAATCTATATTTGGGTCAGCAGCAAGGGCTTCGACGACCTCAAGGGCAGCTGTTGCTTTTTGTTTTTTCTCATCTCTATCAGGGTCATTTTCATGAGCTTTAGCAACTTCAACAGCAGCTTTAGCAGCTTCATCAATAGCCAGATGGAGCGGGGTCTTGTTGTCTTTGCCTGGCTGGTTGATTGGCAGGTAAGCATAAGGCCTTCCTACTAATGAGTTTGGTACTTTTGTTAGGTTTTGATTGCTAGGGTCTAGTATTATTTTTAGTATGCCTGGGTTGCCACTTGCAACAGCTGCATGAATTGGGCTGTTACCATTTTTATCTGCTTTTTTAAAGTCTATGTTTTTGTCTGCAGCAAGGGCTTTGACGACCGCAAGGGCAGCTGCTGGGTTAGGATTATTTGGGTCTTTAGCAGCATCAATAGCCACGTGGAGCGGGGTTTTGTTGTCTTTGCCTTGCAGGTTGATTACGTCCTTTGCTTTTGCAGATTTA
>JABJPE010000043.1 GCA_018664045.1 Legionellales bacterium
CGATAGCGAAACTTAGCATCTACAGATTTATATTTTGCACTATTGTTCGCAATAGGGTTTATTTTATTCGGGCCGTTCCAAGTGTGTCCTAATATAAAAGTTTTATGGAAAAAGCCCCATACCCATGGGCTTTGTTCTTGTAAAATGGCTATCATCTTATTTATTATTGCACCCCGCTCATTATTGTTTGGCAGGTTTTTCATTTTTTCGAATAAGAGATCATACTCTTCATTATGAAAATTACTCACATTCTCGCCTTCTGATTTTAATTTGCTATTTGGGCCATAGAGTAGAAAAAGAAAATTTTCTGGGTCTGGATAATCAGCACTCCAGCCAAGAGTAAATATTTGAGTTGAGCCATTTCTTAGTTTTTCTTGAAATCTATTCCAGCTGGTATTGCGGACATATAAATCAATGCCTATCTTTTTAAGTTGCTTTCGATACCAGTTTGTTTGAGATTTAGAGTTCGGTCCCGAGCCGCCACTGTCTAAATAAAGAACTAAATGTTTGCCGGTTTTTTGGTCAATTCCATGCGGATAACCTGCTTGAGCAAGGTAAGATTTGGCTTCAGTTATAGGTTTCCTTGTTATAACCCCATTATTGTTATTATAGACATAACTATTGAATTTTGCGTTGCTTTGTTCTGCGCCAAAAATTCCAGGAGGTATGTTGCTTTGGGCTATAATGCCCCTGCCATTTAGAAATATATTTATAAATTCCTCATAATCAATTGCAATTGAAATTGCTTGTCGCAGCAACCTATTTTGTTTAGTACTGCCTCCTACTATTGGATCATTCATATTAAATCCAAGGTAAAAAATGCTAGGATCGATGCTTGTTTCTAGCTTTATTTCTTGTTGTTTTATTTGATCTGTTAGCTCCATTTCACCTTGTGGTGATATTTGAATTGATTGATCAAAGTTATCAGAGCTTATAGTTGAACTATCATAATAACCTTGTAAAAATTTATACCAATATGGGGTGTTTTCTTTCTCAAGATTAAAATTGTAAGCATCGACTAAGGGTAAATCCTTGCCAGCAAGTTTTAAGAATTTTTTGTTTTCCTCATTATATTCTATATCGCTTGGATATTTTTCACCATGGAAATTCGGGTTTTTGCTTAATACCATTAAACTATTTGGGTCATTTTTACTGAGCATAAATGGGCCGGATCCAACAGGGTGCCATGCTAGAGTTATATTTTTATTTTTCATGCCATCTTGCGAGTAAAACTTATCAGCTTCCCATGGAAGAGGCGCAAAGAATGGCATAGCAAGCCAATAAATAAACTGTGGATATTGGCCTTTTATAGTAATGCTGTAGTGATAATCATCTATTGTTTTTACCCCACTAATATCAAATTCATTCAAATTTATTTTGCCATGCTGTTTTGAACTTTCTGCTAATTGATTTGTATACTCAGTCAAGCCTGTAATGTGTTCTTGCATCATGCTTAAAATAGGGGAATTTAACTCGGGGCTAGCCAGGCGCTTTATTTCATACACAAAATCAGCTGCTTTAACTTCGCGCGCACCAGTTTTTGTGAAGCTTTCTAAGCTTCCATACCTAGTTACTTCTGCTTTTGTTAATTTATGATAAAGAAAACTTCCCTTTTCATTTACGGCAAAAGCAGGGTGTGGTTGAAAAAATTGTTTTGGTTTTATATATATGTCATAAACTGTGTAGGCAATATTTTTGGAGTCGTTGCGTGATATTTGTTTGCCTTGATTATCTAAATATGTGATTTTTGGCATTTCCTTTGCAGCTAGTGGCATTAGTTCATAAGGCCTTTTAAGGTAGTGGTACTGCAATGGTGGTTCATATATTTGGCAAATAAATGAATAGCTATCGGAGCTATATGCTTGCGCTGGGTCTAATGTTTTTGGGGCGGCTGAGAAGGAGCTAAATATTATATTTTTACTTGTGTTTTCTTGGTGGGGATTGTTCCATAACGACTCTTTACATGCACTAATTACTAGCATCATGAGCATAAATGATAGTTTTTGTTGCACCTTTCTTGGCAGCATATGTATTTCCTATACAGAGACAGTATCTATATCATAGTTATTTTTTTTGGAAAAGTAAAAAAAAAGGGGGCTGTTACTGACCGGTCCATGAGAAAATGTTTTACTTGGTAGGCATTAATTATTCTAATTATGTCTTGCCATGTGTAGGACAGGTCAGCACCAACCCTTGATTTAAGTATAGCATAAATCAAAAAAATGTCTTATTTTTTATGTGTTTTTTAATTATTTTTTGCTAATATATGGAAGCTTTATATTTATTTTTAGGGAAGTTATTTGAGGACTATAAAAGTTGCAATTCCAGTTCATGTGAATGGGCTGTTTGATTACCTTCCCGGTGCTGATATCCCGAGTATTGGTAGCCGCGTACTAGTTCCTTTTGGTAGAAGAAAATTAGTTGGTCTTGTAGTTGATAATGATAGCCAATCAAATTTACAAAGCGCAAAACTAAAAGAAATTATAGACTGTATGGACATCTCTCCTATTTTATCAGAAAAAGATATTGATTGCTTGATGTGGGCTAGTTCATATTATCATGAGCCAATAGGCGTCGTTGCCACTACATTTATGCCAAGCTTGCTCAGGCAGGCAGATAGTAAGGGTAAATTAGACAGAAGCTATTACGGCCTAAATAAAGACGCTATTTGTAAAGGTCTATCAAAAAAACAACAAGAATTATATGAGGTTTTTGATCAACATAAAAAAGGCATAAGTTATTGGGATATTTTAAGTTTAGGGTTTCGTGATAAAACGGTGTCTGCTTTGGTCGCTGCAAAGATTATCATTCCTATTTCAAGCATTGCTTGTTGTGATTTATCTTCCAAAATTATACCAAGCAAGGTTGACCTTAACGTAGAGCAAAAAGTGGCTGTTGAGAATATTTTAGAATCAGATGGTTATTCTACTTTTTTATTAGAAGGCATAACTGGTAGCGGTAAAACACAGGTCTATCTTGAAGCAATAGCTACAACTATAGCGGCAGGAGGGCAGGCGTTAGTTTTATTGCCAGAAATTGGTTTAACGCCGCAAACATTAAGGCGCTTTCAAAATAAATTTGATCTTAAAATAGCGGTGCTACATTCTCGTTTGACCGAAATAGAGAGATTGTCAGCATGGGTGCAGGCTTATACAGGTGAGGCTCGTTTAGTAATTGGAACTAGATCTGCTGTTTTTACTCCTATGCCAAATTTAAAAATGATTGTAGTTGATGAAGAGCATGACTTGTCTTTTAAGCAGCAGTCAGGTTTTCGTTATTCAGCAAGAGATATAGCTGTTGTTAGAGCTAAAATGTTAGATATAAAGGTTGTTTTAGGTAGTGCAACACCTGCTTTAGAGAGTTATAACAATGTTGCTTTAGGTAGGTATAAATGCCTGAAGTTAAAGAATAGAGCTGGTGGCGCAAATCTGCCAGATATATCTTTGATTGATATGCGAGGAAAAAAATTAAAATATGGTTTATCAGAAAAGCTTATAAAAGCGATAGATCGGCATATAAAAGATGAATGCCAGGTTTTATTATTTTTAAATAGAAGAGGTTTTTCTCCTGTATTATTTTGCCATAATTGTGGTTGGTCTTCGGAGTGTGGCAGATGCGATAGCAATTATACTTATTACAAAGACAAAAACATCATTAGTTGTCACAGGTGTGGCTCACAAAGAAGGGCCCCAAGTCAATGTGGTAAGTGTAATTCTGACACTTTAATTGATGTTGGTGTTGGTACTGAAAAGCTGGAGTCAGGCCTTAGAGAGTTGTTCCCAGAGGTACAGATAACTCGTGTTGATCGAGACGTTATATCTGCCAACAACCCCCTTGAGGTAGTGCTGGAAGATGCGTACGAGGGTAAAAGCCAAATTTTAGTCGGCACTCAGATGCTCGCAAAAGGACATCATTTGCCTAAATTAACTTTAGTTGCTGTTATTGACGCAGATGGTGCTTTATATAGTAGTGATTTTAGAGCTACAGAAAAATTAATGCAGACTGTAGTTCAAGTCTCAGGTAGGTCTGGCAGGGAGGACATTAAGGGTGAGGTGATGATTCAAACCCACCTCCCTGACAATAGATTTTTACAGTGCGCATTGCATGAGGGCTATAGCAAGTATGTTGCTTTGGCTTTGGCAGAGCGCGCGCAAGCATCATTGCCACCATATGCATCCTTGGCATTGCTAAATGCAGAGGCTTTGGATTCCAGGATGCCTGTCGATTTTTTGGCACAAGTTAGAGAAAGATCTAGCGAATATATTTCACCTGGAATTACGGTTTTAGGACCCATGGCAGCAGTTTTGCCAAAAAAATCTGGCAAATACCGGGCTAACTTGCTTTTACATGGTATTAGCAGGATGGCATTACATCAGTTTTTAAGACAATTGCTATCTGAGATCGAATCGATGAAATATAGCAGTAAAATTAGGTGGAATTTAGATGTTGACCCACAGGAAATGCAATAAAATTACTTCTTTATTATAGTGTATTATTGCGGCCTAATTGCTATTAAGCTAGTCTACTCGTAATGGAATACTTTGTGATTATGGCTGGGTTGTTGCGCCATTAAGTATCTAGAAGTTATAGCTAGTATTGCGGATATAGTGCAAAAGAAAGCAAGCAACCCTGATTTGCCAAATATAAAATTAAAGTACGGTGCCGTAAGGGGCCCAACAGTAGCACCAATGCTATAGCTTAAAAGCATTCCTTTTACAATTGAAGTGGAATTTTCTTTATTTAGATTTTCGGTCGCGATGCTTATCCCAATGGTATAAATGCTGAAACTTAGTCCTCCTAGTAAAAAAGATAGAAGCATAAAAATATTTTTATATGTAGAAAAAACAAAGTAACTAAGTGCATAGCTATTAGCCAATGTTAAGAAGGCAACTATTAGTATTATATTTTTTTTGGGTAATCTATCTAGTGAATATCCAATAGGGTATTGTAATACCATTCCACCAAGTATTGTTACAAACATAATGTTGGCGATTTCACTTAAAGTGTAATTAATGTCATGTAAAAAGGCTGGGAAAATAAGGTTAACAGACCCTTGTAAAGCGCCTCCAATTAAGCATGTTATTGTCCCAAGTGCTGAATAATTAAAGATATTAATTGTATTTAGTTTGGGTTTGTTTTTTATTTTATGGTCCATAGTTGTGGTTATGGATATTGGAATTATAGATATAACTGTGAAAAAACTTGATATTGCGAATAAATCAGTTTGCTGCGCTACGTCTATTTTTAAGAGTTGCTGCCCTAGTGCTTGTGATAAATAGAGAGATACCATATAAATTGATAAAATTTTTCCTCTGTTATTTTCTTTGCTTAAGTTTACTAGGTGGCTTTCAATTATAATGAAAATCCCTGCGATACAACAACCCGATATGAATCTAATTACTGCCCATGAAATTAAACTAAAATGCAGTCCTTGAATGATAGATGTTATTGCCAGTAGTGAAGTTATAGATGAATATGCTTTAATGTAACCAATTTTTATGAGGTATGGCTCTGTTAGAAAAGCTCCGAGTACTATTCCTGCATAAAACACCGATGAAATTACCCCTATTGTTGTATGGTCTACGCCTAAAGCTTCAAGCCTTACTGTCGTTAATGTATTTAAAAGCCCATTGCCAAGAGTTAAAATAAATAGTGATAACAATGCTGGTTGTGCTTGGGTCAGACTCGTTTCTTTGTTACTTAAAATATTTGAGATTATAGCCTTAATCATTTTGCCCTCTTACAAAAACAAACTTATTTTCTTCTGATAAATTTTTGCTATATATATAGCTATTTTCATTGAACTTTGTTATTTCAAAAGGTATCGTTATTCGGTTTTTTATGATAAAACGGGCCATTAGGCCGCGTGCTTTTTTTGCATAAATACCAATGGTTTTGTACTCCCCATTATGCTTTTCTTTGAATTCTATGTTTATTATTGGATGTTTTAGCTCTTTTTTGTCTATGGCTTTGCTGTATTCTACTGATGCTAAGTTTATTATGGTTTTATTATCATGTGACTTTAATTTGTTATTTATAAAATTGGCAATTTTATTTCCCCAAAAGATATATAGCTCGCTTCCATTTGGGTTGGATAGATTTGTTTTCATCTCTAAGCGATACTCTTGGATCATATCGTATGGGTTTAAAGCACCATATAGTCCTGATATTATCGTCATATTGTTTTGGCAAAATATCGCATCGTCATTTGTAAAATCAGCTGCATTAAGGGTTTTGTATGCGTCCCCTTGAAACGTTGTGACTGCAGGAGCTGCTTTGCTTGGGTTATTAAAATTTAGATCGTATTCTAAAAACCTATCGCTATTTAATTTTGCTAATGCGGCACTTATTGACATCAGTTGTTGTAGATCTTGAGTTTTGTATTTTTTTAGTAACCCCACTAATGTTTGTGTTTCTTTTAGAAAGTTTATTTTAGATGTTGCTATATTTTCTTTTGTAGCTGTGAGCATTTGTTTTTTAGCGGGGGATAATATAATTAGCATGGTTTCCTCTTTAAAGATAGTGTTGTAATTAATATTGTAGCTAAATTATTTAATTATTCAATCGTTGAAGTTGCATGTTTTATATGCTGCGGGCATAATTAATGCGTATGTCTCTACAAGGAGTTTATTATGAGAAAAGTTAAAGTATTTGTATCTATAGTTTGTCTGTCTGTTTTAGTTTCCTGTGAAATGACTGAAAATGCAGTTTCCAGCAGTGCTTCAGGTTTTGCATCATCACAAATTAATCCAGTTGTTAGTAATACTGAAAACGCCTTCATGACGTCGTCTTCGTCGGCAGGTACAAGTGCTGGGAGTGGTTTTTAGTTGTAGTAGTAAAAGTATACTAAATAAAAAACCTGCTATATATAAGTAGGTTTTTTATTGTTTTATTTCTTCTAAGCGAACTCTTCTTCTTCTATTTGTGTCGCAGCAGTCATATGCTCGCTAGTTCTTTTTATTTCACTTTTGATAAGGCTGTTGTTTGCTTTTTTCCTTAGCTCTAGGCCTGGTTTGAAGTGAGGCCTGTATTTTTCTAAGGTTGCAACTATTTGTCCATTTTTTGGATTTCTTGCGTTTGTTCTAGCTTTGCGGTGACGCAATGTTATACTGCCAAATCCTCTGACTTCTATCCTATTGCCGCTTGCAAGGGCCTCTATCATAATTTCTATTATTTGGCCAACAACTTTTTCTGTTTCTTTTGGAGTCATTGCTGGAAATTGTTCTGCGACAGAACTTAGGAGCTCAGATTTTACCATAATATTCACCTGTGTGTGTAGGTCTTGGGTTAACGAAAGTAATTTATTAATTATATAAATTATCCTAGACTGTGATTGAAGTCAATGATAATGAAGCTTTTATTTTGAATTTAAAGTAAAAGTCTTAATTTATGCGCCCAATGTGGATTATTGTTTAAATATTTATTATCATGTTTAAGTATTTCCTAATAAAAAAGGTAAAGATAACTATGTTTAGAAAAATTATTATTGTGTTTGTTTCTATTTTTTTTGCTGCATTTAGTCTCGCAGGCATACAAAAAACAGATGATTTAAGTATGTACACTGCGGATGTTATAGTTAAGGATAGGTCCAGTTCGCAGTGGAAGCTTGGAGTAAAGGAGGCTCTGCGAAGGGTTCTTATTAAGGTTAGTGGTAATGCCTCTGTAAACACCCTGGATGATGTTGCTAAAATCACTGATGGCGATCATCTTGCTGTGCAGCAGTTTTCTTATGAAAACATGACTTATGTGGGTACAGGTAGTATCCATAATGATGAGCTTGTGCTAAAAGTGAGTTTTGACATACCAAGTGTAAACAGTATATTGCAGAACACAGGTCAAGCTATTTGGGATACTGCTAGGCCTCAAACCATAATTTGGTTTGTTAAAGACAAAGATGGTAAGAGTTCTTTTTTAACTGATCAGGATGAGGAGGGTAGGTTTTTCTCAGATATTGCTAAATCAAGAGGTATACAGGTTTTATTCCCTCTGCAGGATTTGCAATATAATGCTTTGCTGGATTTGGATTTTTCTTCTCAAGACTTGTTGGAAAAAATACGGTCTATTTCTTCTAAATATGGAGTAGAGCAAATATTATTAGGTAAAAGGGCTTCTGGTTCTGATGAAACATATTGGAAGCTTGTTTCAGGTGACGCTGAATATGTTTGGACCAATTCTGAAAAAGACACAAAAATGGCTGTTGGTGAGGCTGTATATCATGTTGTTGATGGAATGGTGGCAAGAAACTCATTTTTTCAAGATAAGTCTATGGAGGTTTCTTCGGTAATGTCTGTGGATGATATAGATTCTCTTGAGGCGTACCAGGACCTAGTTGGGTTTTTAAACAAGTGCCCAGTTGTGTCTAGTTTTCATGTTGAGTCAGTCTCTAGCAAGAAAGTTTTCTTGGTTGTTGCGGCAAAAGGCGGGAGTGATGCTGTAGTTGATTACTTTAATAAGAGTAAGTCAATTGGAATTATATCAGACCCTGCTGCTTATGATGAGGCTGAAATTGCTTGTAAATGGCTAGGGAAGTAGTGGTATAAATGGCTGCAAGACAGTTAACCTTAGACCTGTGCTGCGGTAAAAAGCATGATTTTGACTCTTTTTTGGGTGAAGGTTCCGAGCAAATTTGTCAGCAAATAAAGGATATAATATGTTGTGAGCCCAGCTTTGTTTATTTGCATGGAGGTGTTTCGGTAGGAAAAACTCATCTTTTGGATTCTAGCTGTCGCTTAGCGTTGTCTAAAGGTAATAACGCTATGTATTTAGACATGAGAAATATTCATGCATGGTCTCCTGATGTTTTATCGGGTCTTGCTGGTCTTGGTGTTGTTTGCCTTGATAACATTGAGAGTATTGCTGGTAATTATGCCTGGGAAGAGTCCGTGTTTAATCTTTACAATAGGGCCATTGAGGCAAAGACGCCGTTAGTTATTTCAGGCGAGTTTCTGCCAAAAGATATTGGTTTTGTTTTGCCAGACCTTAGAACCAGGCTTGGTTCGGGGGTTAGTTTTCACCTGTATGACTTGAATGACAATGGAAAGATAAAGGTGATGAAAAACAAGGCTTTATCCATGGGGTTTGACTTGGAAGATAAGCATTTCGAGTACATTATTCATAACTATAATAGGGATTTGGCAATGCTGCTGGATCTAATCGAAAAGATAGCGTCAATTACATTTGAGACAAAGAAGAAGGTGTCGTTCTCTAATATAAAAACAGCCATGTCTATTTAATTGGCATAAATTAATTGTTGACATGTGTTCAGTCACCTGTTACTATTTGAGTGTGGGAGTGGTTTAACTACTCAGTTCCAAGGATGGGACATGAAACGCACAGCGGAGTCTTAAATTTTATTATGAAAAATTAAGTTATTAATATCCAATAAGTTTTATAAACTTTTCTGTGTCGTTACAGTACTTTAAGTATGCCATAATTTTTGGAGGGAACCAATGAAAGGTATGCAAGCATGTGCTAGTGATGAGTACAATAAATATACATCGCAATTACATGGAGTAGCATCTGCTGCAGAAGGCCAGCTATTATTTTTAAATAATAACTTACGATCAGTCCTGCTCGATAGTAGTGGCGATCTTAATCTGCGGTATTATCGTGCATCAATGATGTATGTACAAATTTTGCGAATAATATATACGATGGATAGGGTGCATTCTCTAGCCGATGGCTTTTGGAATAAAACATCTAACAATCTAAATTATGTTTCTGGTGTTGCAAATATTGATACGCACTTGTTTTTAAAGCAGGTCAAATCATCATGTAAATTTACTGATAATGCAAATTTAATGTACCGTTCTAACGGCGATATTCAAAAAGCAGAAATTAATAAAAACATTCTTAGCCAGGCTGCTTTATGGCTTAGAGAAAACAACAAGGATCTTTCTTCTGATAGCTTGGGTGCCTGTGCCGTGTTTTTTGGTGGCAGTTATGATTCTGCGATGAAATCATTATTGGAAAGCGGCGATACTGGTGGCTCTAGTGATACCAGTAAAATAATAAATGAAGACATGCACTACTCTATGCAGGCTCTTAGGGATGTGTTTACACCATTATCAAGAAGTATTGCTCCATTAAGTTCGTCTCAGCCTAAGAGCGATGCGTCTTTCAAAGATTATATTCAATCTAAAAAACTAGATGCGAATGCAAATTTAGAATTAAACAGTATCTTTGCTAAGCACTTCATGGCATTTAGAAAACCAAAAGAAGAATATGCGGAAGTTCTTAATGATCTTGAAGAAAGGAGCTTAAGTTTGGTCAGTAAAATTGGCTCTACTTATGATTGGCTGGTGCATAGTGTTTCTGAGTCATCTTTTCATTCTAAATTTGGAATTAATGAAAGAGCTGTAACCTTAAGATGGTCTGATGAGGAAAAAGAACATGTCAAAATGGAGAAAGCAATCCTGCCTTTATTAACATTTACACAAATAAGGTTTTTAAAGTCTAGTGCTAGAGATTCGATAATTGACATACAGCATAGCGAAAAAGATATGTTTTTAAGTTTTCTTCATGGTAATGAGATAAAGTTACCAGAAAAAATAAGTAAGTCAGAGTTAGCTTCTTTTGCTTTAGCATCTAAAAACCCTGGTTTTATGGAAGACTCAATGTATGAACTGTATATGGCTTTGGATAAGTTACATAAAAATTCTGAAGATAAGGCTTATTTAAAGCAGGCTTCTGACTACTTTAATTCGCCTTCATTTTTAAGTCGTTTGTATGAGATTTCAGATAAAATGGCTCATTATCAGCAAAGTGGTGATAATGAGCAATATTATGTATTGATGACGCTTTTAAAATCTATGAAGCAGTTCGCTTCAAGTGTTAGGTACATTGATAGGAGGCCAGGCTATGGTGTTCTGTCACTAGATGAGTGGAAAAGAGAGGTTTCGTGGGATGCTTCATACGAAAACTTGCAGCACCATGCTACGTTCTTCGGATCAGGTTTTGTACACTATTATAATAATTTTAATCTTCGGTCTTTGATTGCAATTGATAGGTACTCATATTATAGCACGAAGCCTCTTAATGATGTTGAATTAGCGGTGCAGCCACTTATGTATAGTAGGGCATTTATTAATTTGCCAATTGAAATGAAGTCAAAAATAATTTGTGAGTATATGCTTTTCGATGGCAATGTTCTCTGGCATAAAGAAAGTGGTGTTCTTGAACATACTTTTTCTTCATTACAAAGAGCTAATGACTTTGGTGTCTCAGAATCAATTGCGATTTCAGCTATTAAAGGTCGTGGTGATGATGTGATCATAAATGATCATAGTGCTGTTTTTGATGTGATTTCCAAGGGTCAGAATCGAGCCCTTAGAGCCTTGCTCGAAAAAGGAGTTAATCTTAAGCAAAAAAACACGAAAGGTTTGACACCCCTGCAAGAAGCTGTTCGTTTAGATAGTCTATTTTCAGTAAAGCTTATTATGAAGGAAATTTTGAAAAGAGATAAAGTGAAGGGTGGTTCTGGCAAGCATTCTCTTCCTGTTTCATTGGCTATAGAGAGTGAAAGTACAGAGGTTCTTAATTATTTTATCGATATTCTGGGTAAGGATTCTATGTCTGTAGAAAACTTACATGCTGCGGCAAAAAAACAAAGCTATAGTGTTGTTAAGTTGTTACTAGAAAATGGGTTCGATCCTGAGGCAGTAGATTCTCATGGAAAAAAAGCTATTGATTATATCGCGCCTGGTAGCAGTGATTTGAATGACCTTTTTTCTGGGAAATCTACTGATGGTGTGCCTCTTGGTGTCAGCATGAAAATGATGAATAAGGCGCTAGCGGCTAGTGGTTCTGGTAAAAGCGTTTTCAACAGAATGAAAAGCGCATTTTCTGCATGTAGTAAGGGTGTATCATCTCGTGATTTGTGGATCAGAAGAGTGTGTGTCTTGTTTTTTGTTTTAGCTATATCTTCATTTGTTTTGGCATTTATTTATCCTGTTAACTTGTTTTTAAATTTAGCATTAATCTTTAGTTATTCAGCAGTGTTTTTAGAAATGTATAAAAACAATTGTATTCTACCAACCAGTCCTAAGGTGTATGAGGTTTTGCTAGATACAAATATTTTAGGCACTAATAATGGCTCTACTAGCACAGTAAATAACTCTTTGTTTTTTTCACTAAGCAAGTCTGACGCACTGCGTGTTGACAAAGCTGATGTTGTGCCGGTCAACAAGTCAGATATAAATAGACCTGCCTTGGGAAGTAAATGTTTTAGTTCTTCTGAGCTAGGAGGCGAGGATTCGTTGCGTGGCTTAAACATGGTCAAGGTTTAGTATTTATAATAGTGAGGAGGGCTTATTTTGATTAAAAATTTTATATCAGAGGTATCCGACTTTATAAAGGATGGTCCTAGCGATTACAGAATTTCTGAAGTTTTTGCAGGGATTATAAAAATTTACAATAGTAATATTTCAAATGTTAATGTTGATAGTGTTTGTACTGAAATATCATCTTTATTATGTGTGGGCGTCTCTAGTGAAGATGAAATTAAGGTTTTAAATGATTTTTTCGTGAAAGAAGATTCGGAGATATTTTTAAATAAGCTAAATTCACTTCTGCTTAAAGAAGAGAGTTTTGGTCTTAATGTTGAAGAGCTTTCTAATGAGCAGCTTCATGATTTGCAGGTTAATTTTCAGATATTGTCAAATTTAAGGCGTGCAGTATTGGCAGGCCATAAAAATATGTTTTTTAAGAAAACTGGCTATTATGATATTCATCTTGGATGTAGCGAAGAAGAGCTTTCTGTAATAGCTAAGAAAATTGATTTAGAGATATTAAGCTTTTTAAAGGCATCGGGAATTGGTCATAATGTTTTGTTCAGAAGAGTTGTTAGCGGTTTTAATTATGATCTTTATGGTTTTGCGCAGAAATACAAAGCTATTGCCCTTGTTTTTTACGTAGCCTTAGTTGCAGCCAGTATCTACATTGGCATTTTATCTGGGCATATGTTTTCTTTAGCTGTTTTTTCGACGTTAGTATTTGCTGTTTTTAGTGTTTATTCAATTTATGAGGTTTTATTTGACTTGGGTTCTAAGGGGGGTAATTCAGTAGGGGTGTTTCATGATGCCAATGGTGGGGGGCTTAACTTTGCTCAGTCTGTCGTAGCAGCTCATAAATGTTCTGATACCAGAGTCTCAAGTTACATGGACATGTTGAAAGAAGAGGATGAATCTTTATACAATTCAGAAACAGATACTTATATTTCAGACTATTCAGATTTAGAAAAATCTCCTGGAATTTATTAAACATTAATTTTTAAGGATAATTCTGCTATTCTTTTTCCCATAGCTATGCAAATATTTTTCTCATCAGTGTCTAGTTCTCTGCCACTATCGTTCCCTGCCAGATGAGATGGCCCATATGGTGTTCCCCCTGATTTGGTGCTTCCCAGAGAGGCTTCGGAGTAAGGGATTCCTGATAAAATCATGCCGTGGTGGAATAGAGGAAGCATCATGCTAAGGATGGTGCTCTCCATGCCGCCATGTAGGCTGCCGGTTGAGGTGAAGCACCCTGCTGGCTTCCCTATTAGTTTGCCATTAAGCCAAGTTGAGGCGGTTTGATCAATGAAGTGTTTTAAAGGTGAGGCCATGTTTCCAAATCTGGTTGGGCTTCCTAGGATAAGTCCGCTACAATTTTCTAAGTCTTCAATGGTTGCATATGGAGCTCCTGCATTTGGAATTTTAGGAGTAGACTCAGTGTCAGTTGCTAATTTTAATTCTGGTACAGTGCGCAGGCGAGCTTCAATGCCTTCGATGCTGTCTACCCCGTGACAAATTTTCTTTGCCATTTTACAGGTGTTGCTAGTTTTGCTGTAGTACAAAACAAGAATATATTTTTCTGCCACAAATTTTCTCCGTTGACCTTAGAAAAATATAATATTATCTTATCGTTGTTTTATATTCAATAATGTTCGAATATAATTTATACTTCAAAAGTATTTATTAGGGAATATATGTAATGTTGAGCGCTTTCATTAAATTGTATAGAAATTTTTTATTTTGTTGTGGACATACTCGTAATGTTGATTGCATGGGCAGGGCTGCAATTTTATCTTTCACAAGTATGTTTTCATTGGTTCCACTATTGGTCCTTAGTGTAACATTGATAGACTTTTTACTAGGTGCTGATTTAGTTGGCAGGAAATTAGAGGATTTTTTATTGGCGCATTTATCAGTTATAAATGTAGATGAAGTTAGTAATTACATGCGCACTTTTATTAGGCAAGCTAGTGACTTGTCTCATTTGGGTTTTTTGTTTTTGTTTATATCTAGTCTATTGCTTTTCCTAGAAATAGAAACTTCTTTTGATATGGTATGGAGAGTTGGTAAAAAAAGACATGGTTTGGTTAGCACATTAGTACATAGTTTTTTACTTATATTACTTCCCTACCTTTTTGGTTCTATTATTCTACTAGAATATTATTTGCCATTTATATCATCTTATTTTAATTTGACAGGAGGGTTTTTCTCCAATTTTTTAGCTTTTCCTGTTGCTGTATGTGTTTTTTCATTGCTTTATAAGGTAATACCTAGTTGTTATGTGTCTATTAAGTCTTCTTTTTATGGAGGTGTTGTAGCTGCTACTTTATTTGGTGTTTTTAAAAAAATGTTCATATTCTATTTTTCTTATTTTACTAGTTATACCGTTCTATATGGTGCTTTATCTGTTTTACCAATTTTTATGTTATGGTTGTATTTTTCTTGGTTAATAATTTTATTTGGTGCTGTTGTTTGTTTTGTGAGTAGTGATCAGGCATGAAAAAATATATTTTACTATATCTACACAGTTTAATATCAGTCGCTTTTGCTGTACAAGTAGATATAACTGGTGCTGAATCAAATAAAATAATTGGCCTGTTGAAATCAGGGCAGGTTGAAATAGGCGAGACTATTTCAGCTATTTCAAGAAGGTATAACGTTGGTTATGATGAGGTCATCGACGCAAATCCCAATTTAAATTTAGCTACAATGGTTTCTGGAGATGTTTTAGTTATACCTAGTAAACATATGGTTCTTGCTAGGCCTCATAAAGGCATTGTTGTTAATTTGCCTGAAAAGAGGATGTATCATTATAAAAAAGGCCTTAAGGAAATTACAACTTACCCAGTTGGTGTTGGTGAGATTGGTTGGGATACTCCTATGGGTGCGATGACCATTATAGGTAAGCGCAAAAATCCTACTTGGTATGTTCCTAATTCAGTTTGGGAAAAAAATTCTAAGCAAGGCATAACTTTGCCAAAAGTTGTGGCGCCTGGATTAGATAACCCACTTGGTAGTAGAGCTATGCGCTTATCTTCACCTTCATATTTGATCCATGGTACAAATGAGCCCGAAGGTGTCGGTCAGCGAAGTACTGCTGGTTGTATTAGCTTGTACCCAGAAGATATAGTTAAGCTATATAAAAACACCCCAATAGATACTTTGGTTACTGTTGTTGATGAAGATTTGAAATGGTATGTTAGTTCTGAAAAAATATGTGTAGAAGTGCATAACCCTCTTAAGATTTTAGGTGAGCAAGGAAAGGGTTTGAAAAACGATGACAGAAGAAAAATGCAGAGAGCCAAATTTATGTATTTGGCAAGTAAGTATAGCATTGTAAAGAAAGATCAAAATTACTGGAAAAGTATACAGGAAGACCTTTTGGGTGTTCCCCAGTGTGTTTTATTAGAAAAAGGAAGTGTTTTATGAGAGTTCAGATTAAAATTCTAAATAAAAAAATAGGTGATAGTATTGATTTGCCAAGGTATGCAACATCAGGTTCTGCAGGCATAGATTTAAGGGCATGTTGTGATAGTGACGTGTCTATTGCTCCAGGAAAAACTGTAATGATTGGGACTGGCATTGCTATTTATATTGGCGACCCTGATTATGCGGCAATGATATTGCCTCGATCGGGCCTAGGCCACAAGCATGGTATTATACTTGGCAATACTATAGGGCTTATAGATTCAGACTATCAGGGTGAGCTAAAGGTTTCTTGTTGGAATAGGGGGGATAGTCCGTACACCATAAAAGTGGGAGAGCGTTTCGCTCAGTTAGTTTTTACTAGAGTGTATCAAAGTGAAATGGAGATTGTATCCGATTTTAAAAGCTCTGCAAGAGGGTCTGGTGGCTTTGGTAGCACTGGTACTGATAAAGTTTTAGAGGAGATATCTGGTGAGTAAATATAAAATAAATCCATCCCCAAAGCGTGGTGTTTTTCGAGCATATGATATTAGAGGTATAGTTGATGATGGTATAGATGAAAATATTTTGTATACAGTTGCTTTGGCATTAGCTTCAAAAATAAAAAAAACTGGGAATTTGAGTGTGGCAGTGGGTCGTGATGGTCGCATTTCAAGTCCTAAGCTGTGTGATGCCCTTATTATGGGGTTGTTAGATAGTGGTTGTGATGTCGTTTATGTTGGTGAAGTCCCATCTCCCGCACTTTATTTTGCTACTCACCACCTTGATGTCGGGTCTGGGTTAATGTTGACAGGCAGCCATAATCCTAAAAATTATAATGGTTTAAAAATGGTAGTTGCTGGCAAAAGTTTAACAGAGGCAGAGATATTAGATTTATATGACACCATAACCAAGAACAAATTTTCCTTTGATAGAGTTGGAAAGTTAAGTGACTTTGATATTTTATCGCCTTACAGAACTGAAATAAAAAGCAGAGTTAATTTAAAAAAACCACTAAAAGTTGTAATTGATTGTGGTAACGGTGTTGCTGGTAATATAGCGCCAGATGTTTTTACAGACCTAGGTTGTGACCTGGTAAATTTATACTGTGATGTTGATGGCAATTTCCCAAACCACCACCCGAATCCAAGTGTTGCTGAAAATTTAACTGATTTAATTGCCGCTGTGAAATTGCATGATGCTGATATTGGTCTTGCATTTGATGGTGATGCGGATAGATTGGGGGTTGTAACTAACACTGGTAAGATTATTTGGCCAGATAGATTGATGATGCTCTATAGTAAGGATTTACTTAGTCGTGATCCAGGGGCAAAAATTGTATTTGATGTCAAATGCAGTAGTTTTTTAAGTGATGTTGTTGCAAAGTTCGGTGGCAAGCCTATTTTGTGGCGTACGGGCCACTCAGTTTTAAAGGCAAAAATGATTGAGGAAGAGGCTGCGCTTGCTGGAGAAATGAGTGGTCATATTTTCTTTCGTGAAAACTGGTATGGATTTGATGATGGAATTTATTCTGGAGCTAGGTTGTTACAGATTTTATCCGCGAGTGAAAAATCTATAGATGAAATTTTTCTTGATTTCCCTGAGGGCAAAAATACTCCAGAAATTTTAATTCCTATAGAGGATAGTAAAAAATTCATTTTTATGGAAAGGTTATTAAGTGAGGCTAAATTTACGAATGCTTCGATTAATAAAATAGATGGTTTAAGAGTGACATTCTCACATGGTTGGGGGTTGGTTAGAGCTTCAAACACAACTCCATCTCTTACCTTGCGTTTTGAGTCAAGTACCGAGACTGGTATGTTAGAAATACAAAATGAAATATGTGATTTATTATTAAATGTAGATCCTGAGTTAGACTTGTCTGCGATAAAAGGCTATGCTGGTGCGTAGCCTTTTGTTTTAATAATGTCATTTGAATATTTTTTTGTTACTGTTAAGGTATATGTATAGATAAGGAGAGTTATATGGATGCAAGCATTTTTTGGCTTATTTTGGCCATGTCTTTGTTGATAGTTGAAGCTTTAACTTTAGGCATATTTATGTTGTTTTTTGGTTTTGGAGCTTTTATCACTGGGATGCTGCTATATGTGGTTCCGCTTAGCTTTGAAGCTCAAATTATCATTTTTTTGAGTATTTCGATTGTTTTGTTATTGCTTATGAGAAACAGTATGCGTGTCTGGATTAATGGCAGGCGTAACAAAGAGGTTGTTTCCGATAATATTGAAGATGTATTGGGGAGGCATGGCGCTGTGGTTGAAGCAATAAACCCACCTAAATATGGTTTGGTGGATATGAATGGCACAAATTGGCAGGCAGCAGCTGATGGTCCTATTGCTAAGGGTGCGGCAGTTGAAGTTGTAGGTAGGGATAATTTGGTTCTCAAAGTGACCGAAATATCGTCTTAATTATGTAGATAAGGGAGTATGTATCATGGATTTTTTATTTTTATTTTTTGTTGCTTTAACTGTAACAATATTTGTAAAGACTATCATAATAGTGCCACAAAGAGAGGCATATATTGTTGAAAGGCTGGGGCGTTATTACACTACTCTTTCTGCAGGTTTCCATATATTATTGCCATTTATTGATAAGCTTTCATATAAGCACTGTTTAAAAGAACAGGCAATGGAAGTTTCATCTCAGGTATGTATCACAAAAGATAATATAGCAGTAGAGGTCGATGGCATTCTTTATTCACAGGTAGTTGATCCTAAGGCAGCATCATATGGTATAAATAACTATCAATATGCAACATCTCAAATAGCACAAACAACTATGCGAAGTGTGATTGGTAAAATGGACCTGGATAAAACATTTGAGGAGCGTGACTTAATAAATAAAGCAATTGTTGCTGCCGTAGATGGTGCTTCTGAGCCTTGGGGCGTTAAAGTTACTCGTTATGAAGTTAAAAATATTGTGCCGCCAAAAAGTATAAAAGATGCTATGGAAAAACAAATGAGGGCTGAGCGAGAAAAGCGAGCTTTAATAGCTGAATCTGAAGGTGATAAGCAGGCAAAAATAAATAGAGCTGAAGGAGAAAAACAAGAATTAATAAAACATGCAGAAGGAAAGGCTTTTGAAATAGCTACTGTTGCAAATGCTACTGCAGAGGGTATTGAGGCTGTAGCGAGATCTATTGGTGAGAAAGATGGTCTTGAGGCTGTGAATCTGCGTGTTGCTGAGAAATATATAAATCAATTTGGCAATATTGCTAAAGAAGGTAATACTTTAATTATACCTGCCAACCTTGCTGATATAGGTGGTACGGCAGCAAGCTTGATGTCGGTTATTAAAAAAATAAATAAAGATGACAAGGCTTAATATATATTGTTGACTTCTTTTTATATAAAATTTACTATTGGCCTAATTATGTTAATTTTTAGGTGTATAAAATGAAGAAAATTTGTGTAATATTGCTATTTATATATAAGTCTGTATGTGCTCAGGTTTTTACTATAATTAATGAGTCTAGCTGTGATTTAGATGAAAAATCATCTTTTGCCTCTGTTGGTGTGTTCATTAAAGAAGAGCCTAAGCATATATCTTCGCATTCATCTGAAAGTGTAATTGTAGATGACGGTGGGCTCTATAGTGGTACTGATGAATACTTCTTTGGATCATATTTTAATATTATTTGTAATTCTAAAAATGATGGTGTTTTTAGTTTGAAAATAGGTGAAAACAAATATAGCTCATATATAAGCTCGAATAATGTAAGTTTTCCCAGTGGCGATTTCAGGTATGCGGCAATAGTTTTAGTTGATCATAAAAAATAAATTATAGACTTAATATGGCTGTGTTTAGAGTTTTTTCAGCAGCTTTGCGGTAACTTTTATTTTTTTGTGGCGTGCCATTAATCAGGATGACAAAGGCATAGTCGCTAGTTAGTGTTGAGAAAAACCCAGCCATATTATAAACGCCGGTCATGCTACCCGTTTTTGCATGTACTTGTCCTATAAGTGCTGGGCTGTTAACCCAGGCTAATGTCCCGTCTATGCCTGCTAGTGGAAGCCCTTTTGTAATAGTTTCCCTATGTTTTTTACTGTTATTTATTTGCTTTAAAAGATATATTATTTGTTTAGCAGACATTAAATTATACCTAGATAATCCCGAGCCATCTTGTAGCTGGCTGTTGCTAAATGGCAATCTTTCTTTCGTTAGAATATAGCTTATTGCATCATGCCCATTTTGCCATGATCCAGGCTCGTTAAAAGTCATTTGCCCTGTTTTTTTAAATAGACTTTCTGCGATTAAATTATCGGACTCTTTTAACATTGTTGTTACTATTTTTTCTAGATTTTGTGACTTATGTTTAGCAAGGTTCTTCTTATCATTACTTTTCGTTTGATTAAAAACTACATTTCCATTAAGACCTATTTGAACTTCTTTTAGTATCTTTTTTATCTTTATTATTGTGTTAGAGCTGGGGTCATGTGCTGCTATTTTGATGCTTTGATTTGCAGAATTTTTATTTATGCAGCCAGTAAGAAAGTAATAATTTGGATTATTTCGTTTAAACGTAAGGCTGCATTTTTGTTTGGGGTCACTGTTCGTGTATATATTATGGTATACAGGTTGATCAAGCTTATCATCAAGTTTAAAGTGTGCTTGGTAGTTGTCTTTAGTATTTGGCCATATATGTGCAACTGCACAGTTTCCATCTATTATTGTTGTTGCAATTGGCGCAGCATAGCAATCATCTAGTTCATCCCACATCCAGCCAGGGCCATAATTTTGGTTGTCAAAGTCTTTATTATTTATGTATATATTTCCGTCTATGTTGTCTATCTTGTCTTTTTTAATTTTTTGAAGCATAGATTTTAAATCATAACTTGTTAACGTGGGGTCTCCAGAAAAATTAAACCACAGGTTCCCATTTAACGTTCTCTTGTGTATTTGTCCTTGGTAGCTAACATCTGTAGTGAATTTAAAGTTTTCTCCTAGTATAGTTAGTGCAGCATATGCTGTTGCAAGCTTTTGGATGCTCGCTGGTATGAAGAGGGTATCTGTATTGTTTTTTACTATGTCTATTTTGTTTTTTAAATCATAAATATATATACTTGTATTGGCACTGCTTAATTTTTTTATATCAGTTTGCAAGTCTGAGCTATTGCAGTTGGCATATGCGGTTAATGTCAGTAAAATTATGTTTTTTATCAGAGAGTTCAATGTTTTCTACCAAAATAAAGTAAGAATTATAGTTTATTTTTTTATATAAATATACCTGTAATGATGTAGTTGTTTTAATTAGGATAACATTTTTTTGCGGGAAAAAGAGTAACTCCTTGTAAATCCTGTAAAAAATAAATACTTTAAAATCAACAGGATGCAGGGCCTCTGTTTGTATCATGTTGATAAAGAAAGAAAAAGCTTGACTTGGGTGTGCAAGTTGTTATATTATAACAATATTGTTAATCATCGTAATATGGAGGTTCATGATGACAAACTCAAATACTAGCTTTGCTAGAACAGAAACTACTACGCCTACTCAATCTCGTGCTACAGTAATCAGGACGGTTACCAGAAGCAGTCTAAATGTAAGAAAACCATCTAACTTAAGTCCATCTCAAGTTAAGTGTACAAATAGACAAGGGAATGCTGCAGGCCTATTAAATACAAATCGTATAGACACACCTGTCCAAACTTCTACAACTAGCGCCACGCTACCTGCTAGCCCAAATTTTTCAGAGGCAGCCAATGCATCACCAAAATCACTGGATATCAATAGAGCTACCGAGCTCTATAATAGCCATACAAATTTGGTTGTAAAGTCAGTAGAGGATTCCTCTGCTTTCTATGCGAAAGCTTTTGGGTGGGAGACTATTAAAAAAACAAGTTCTGCTGCAGTAATGCAGTATAAAAACTTTACTTTTTACTTGGTCGCAGAGACTTGTGTTTCTGAATATTTTGGTTACGCAGCAGTTAGTCCGCAAACAAGTGGGCATTCACCATCTATGACAACTACACTGTTATGTGATGATGTTTCTGCCACGTGGGATATGGCTATTCAGTTAGGAGCTATTCCAGTTAAGTCTCCTTTCAGAAAAGATAATGGAAGCTGTTGCGCAACACTAGTTGGGCCAGATAATTACATTTGGTTTATAACTGATAGTAATAATTTCTTCTGCTAATATTTAGATTTAAAAAAGGTCAGGTTTTGCTTGGCCTTTTTTATTTATCTGAGCTGCGAACCCATGTTACTGGAGCTGCGCTTATTAATGCAGCATTGTATATAAAAGGCTCCGGAATATTTGTGTCTTTATTTAAGCATGAAATATTGTAGGTGTTTGGTTTACTACCTTTCTTTATATACCGTAACATTTTTTTCTTGTCATATGTTTCAATAATACAGGTCTTATTTACAAGTTTCTCAATTGACTTTCCGGTTCTTTTTATGCCCGCAAGCAACACACCTTCTTTATATAATGGACTCATGGAGTCATCTATAACTGAAAAATTAACTGCATCTTGATTTAAACTTTGAAACAGTTTTAGCTGTGCCTTGATAAGTTCTTCTTCAGGGGCGCTATTTAGGTTTTTTACTGGTATTGATTTTTTTGTTGATGTGTCAGTTATTGCTGGACTATTTCCTACTCCATACATCAGCCACTCAAAAGAGCAAAATATGCCTTCAGAGCTTAGTGCGTGTATCATTGTATGGGCTCCTTTTTCAGTAAGTCCACCAAATCTAGCAGTTTCCCAGTTTTGTAGTGTTCCTTGGGACATGTTGTATTTTTCAGAAAAAGCTTTTCTTGAATAATGGGTAATTTTACGCATTTTTTTTAGTCTTGCAGCCCTTAGTAGTTTTTGTTCTGGGGAATGATTCATGTTTTGCACCACCTTGTGAGTTATTTCTTACAAATATATAATCCCTAGCCTCTATGAAGCTCGTTGCGCACATAGTATGCTTTGCCTACGCTTTTACGCTAAAGGTAGCGGTTTTTAAAATAGCTATCTTATAGTTGATAACATAACATGCTTATAATTACATTAGAAGTTTTTTTAAGATTTTTTATTAATATATAAATATACAGTATAAAATTAAAAATGGTGCCATATGGAAAAGAATACGATACAGCTTGTATCTGAATATGTTGTATTTAAAGATAAAGTGTCAATACCGATGTTTGCTAAAAATTCTGGCTTGTCAAAACAGACAATTTATAGGGCTCTGGCTGGTAGAGAGGTTTCTGCAAGAACGGCATTAAAAATAACGCGTTACTTTTGCCACTTGCGTAAACAGCATTCACTAAGGCCTAAAGGTTAGGGCTTCTGTTATATGTTCTTTCTCAATGATGTCGCTATTGTGTAGGTCAGCTATTGTGCGAGCTACTTTTAGTATTCTATGGTAGCTGCGTGCTGATATTTGGATATTATTTGTTATCTCATATAGAAAGTTTTCAGTAGATGTTGAAAAATTACAATATTTATTTATATTACTAGAAGAAATTTTTGCGTTTTGTACTCCCTGTCTTGCTATTTGCTTTTTATAGGCCTGATCAATATCTTGCTTTGTAAAAACAGTTTTAGTTTTCTCTGGATTCGTTCTTATCAGTTTTTTTGTGTCAATTTTGTGCATTTTAACAAATAAATCTATTCTATCTAGTATAGGCCCGCTTAATTTTGCGTTATAGCTTTGGATTGCATTTTCACTGCATTTGCAATTACTTCCTGCTATTTTATGGTAGCCACATGGGCAAGGGTTGGTTGTGGCGATAAGTTGAAAGCTGGCCGGAAACCTTGTTTTATAGCTGCTTCTTGAGATGTTTACATAGCCATCCTCCAGTGGCTGTCTAAGACAGTTTATGGTTGCTCTGGAAAATTCAGCTAACTCATCTAAAAATAAAATTCCATTATGAGCATATGTTATTTCTCCAGGTTCAGGTGGATTGCCACCCCCTACTAACGCTGCACTTGATATGGTGTGGTGTGGGCTTCTAAAAGGCCTAGAGCCATAGTTATAACTTGATTGGTTGTCGAGCTCTTGTAAGATTGCAAGCTCAATTATTTCTTGCTTGGTTAGTGTTGGCATTAATCCTGGCATAGTTTTAGCTAGCATTGACTTGCCGACTCCAGGAGGACCAGTAAGAAGAGCGCTGTGACCGCCAGCTGCAGCTAATGCAGCTGCTATTTTGGCTTGATTCTGATCAATTATGCTCTCAATAGATATATGTTGATGGTTGTCTCTATCAAATCTGGCTGTACTTGCTTTTATATACTCAATTTTTTTAGTTCCTGATAAATGGGCACAAATATCACCAAGGTTAATTACCGGAATTGATTCTAGTTGTAGTATTCTACTTATTTTATAACAGTTTTCAGTAGCTGAAACTGGTGTTCTACCTGATTTATTGGCTGCTTGAGCTAGTGCGAGACCCACTGGAATTGTCTTTATTTCACCCTGCAGTCCGAGCTCACCAAAAAATTCATACATCTCTAGGTTGTTGCATGACAGTTGTGCTGAAGCGATTAAAATACCTATGGCTATTGCCAGATCATAATGACTACCGCGCTTTGGTAGGTCTGCGGGGGCAAGATTTATTGTTATTCTTTTGTTAGGGAACTGTAGGTTGCTACTTATAATTGCGCTTCTAACTCTATCTTTACTTTCTTTAGTTGCAGTTTCTGCTAGTCCTACTATACTGAATTTAGGCAGCCCTGGAGATAGGTGCACTTCTATTGTGACAGGCGCAGGATTGCCGCTACAGCTAGATCGGCTGTATAATTTGGCATATGTCATAATATTTCTATTGTTGTTCTAATGTAGCTACTTGTTGTTCTAGCTGTTCTAATTTAGCCCTGGTTTTAGCCAGGACTTTTTTTTGCGTTTGGAATTCCTCTTGGCTAACTAATTCCATTTTATTCAGTAAATCTTCCAAGATATTTTTAACATGTTTTTCAAAATCTTGCTTTATAAAATCTACATCTGCAGGTATTTTTTCAATAATTTTTTTTATAGCATCTTGTGCGGCGCTCATGGTGTCTCCTAATTTTTCCTCAGAAATACAGAGTATCGCACTTAAAATTTAATAACAATACCGGGTTTGTCCTGTGTACTAAAAAGTTAGTAAATTGCATCATTAAAATACTATCTTAAACTGTTAATGCTATGGATATTAAATATAGATAAATTTATAATATAAGAATACATGTTGTAAAAATGTTGCGTGTCAGGTATTGTCTAAAGCATATTTTTATGAAAGTTATAACATCTAAGGAGTAAAGTTTTGGACCAAGGAAATCCCGTTAATATATCAAAAAAAAGAAAAAATTCAGAGATTGATTACATTGAAGTAAGTGCTAAGCGTATAAAAACAGGTGAGATATTTAAAAAAAATATATTTGCCATTGATGCCAGTGCAAATCAAGAGATCAGATCATCTTCAATAACCCCAGAGTTGGTTTATGCAGATGCGTCTGCTGGAGTTGTTAATGTTATATCTCCGCTGCATCATGATCTAGGTGATGTAGAAATTGATAGTGAAGAAGTAGCTGGTAATTTAATTAGTGCACACCAATCAATTCATCCTAAAGAATATAATTCGGTAGATAGCCTAATATACTTAGTAATGAATGGCGAAGAATCTTTGGCAGAAGAGATGATTAAAACAAATCAGGATCTTTTGCTCAAAAAAGGTTCGGTTACAGATCCCGCTGGCAGGGTTTTTGATGATATAACTGCTTTTCAGTATGCGCTATGGGCGCGGGATTGGTATATGTGGGAAATGATGCTGCCTTATATGGATATAGCAGAGGCTAGCGAGCAATATGACTGCATTGTGAAGCATGGTACGAGTCATGGCCATAAATTCGATTTTTCTCCTCTTATAAAAACTATCCAAGATTATGTGTGTAGCTTTAATGAAAAAAGTTATGAAGAGCACGATCAGCATTGGGGCAATGAAGTTGGAGATGAGCAGCGCTTACTGCCCATGCACGTTGTCCAGGAGTATTGCCGCACAGATAGGTCATTTGCCTCCTACCCTGACTTTAGTGAAGGCGTCAGAGGGAAGGATTTTAAGGTGGACATGTACTATAATGATGCTTGGCATTATAACCTGGAGTTCAAGCCTGCCTACTGGTTTCCTACTGATGGAGTCCAAGAAGAATGGGAGGGGGGTAATCAGAGACTAGGTTGGCTCGGCGCCTCAAGTTGGGATTCCTCAAGCACTGAGTCTTATGCAGGTCGTTGTCCGTGCCGCGGAGGTGGGATTTCTAAGGCAAAGGATTCTACATATACATGGAAAGCCTTGCCAGACAGGGATTTGAGCTCTATTCAAAATTTATCAGATGCGCGTGAGAAACAGTTTGAAGAGCTGGGGAAAATTCTATCCAATGCAGTGGCGCCTAATATTATATCTCCCTAGCCTATAGTCATTTGCTTTTATATTCAAAGAGCCGTGGTTAGCTAATACTATTATTTAATAGCAACAGTTATTTTAATGAAAATATATTAACTAGCTTTGTTGTTTTTTATACGCTGTTATTTTACTATATACCTTTATATCGCAAATACCAGAGGGGCTGCAATGTCAAAGACGTTTTTATTCACATCAGAAGCTGTATCTGAAGGCCATCCAGATAAAGTCGCTGATCAAATATCAGATGCTATTGTTGATGCTGCATTAACTGATGATAAAAATAGCAGGGTTGCCTGTGAGACCTTAGTAAAAACAGGGATGGTTATTGTTGCAGGTGAAATGACTACAAATACATATATAGATGTTGAGTCATTAGTTAGACGTGTTGTCGAAAAAATCGGTTATTGCGGCGGTATAGAAGGGTTTGATGCAAGCACTTGTGCGGTAGTGACTGCAATTGGTAAGCAGTCTGCTGATATTGCTCAGGGAGTAGATAGGTCTACAAAAGAAGAG
>JABJPE010000004.1 GCA_018664045.1 Legionellales bacterium
CGGCAGGTGTTTCTGGGTTTTTCACCCCGTCATTGCGAGGAGCGCATGCGACGTCGCAATCCAGCCATCCCAGTTATTGCTTCATCGCTAGTAATCTTGCTCCCACACTCCGTCATTGCGAGGAGCGTATGCGACGTCGCAATCCAGCCATCCCGCTTATTGCACTGGCCCTAGTAATCCTGCTCCCACACCCCGTCATTGCGAGGAGCGCAGCGACGTCGCAATCCAGCCATCCCGCTTATTGCGCCAGCCCTAGCAATCCTGGCCCCTTGCAATGACGGAGCTGACATTTATTGTTCCCTGACCAAAGAGCATCCTTTTTACATCCATATAATAATATGAGTCAATAAGCTATAGAAGCGTTAAATAAGTGTATTTATCCTATAATGAGTATTTGGCGCTTTAAAACAGCTTTATTAGCCCTTATTGCTCTTTTTTTGGGTGGTTTAATGTTGTGCCGGCGTTTATTTTCACCTCTATAGTAATTATTACAGGGTTTTATTTGTGTAGAAAAGAGGGATGTCTGTTGCCTATGTTAATATTTTTTAAATACAGATAGGTGGTGGGCTGTGATAAAACGGCATTGTGCGCCTGCTGATGTTATTGAGATGGTGCCGGCAGCAAGAGTCGAACTCGCGACCTGATGATTACAAATCAACTGCTCTACCAACTGAGCTATACCGGCACTGGTATTAAAATTTATATTAAAAACGCTAAGATGTCTAGTCTTAAGTGTGTTTTTTTGACTCAAGTGAGATTTCCAGATGTTTTCTTAATAAGTCGCTAGGATCAAATAAATTATTCGGTAGCATGCATGCCAATAAAAAACCCCGGCAAGCCAGGGTTTTTAAGTAATCAATAGTGAAAATAGCTTAAGTTGTAGTTTTTAACTCAGGGTTAATTATAGCTTCTGCACTATTAGTCGCGCTTTCACTATCAGCTTCTTCATCTTTATACGTTATTTCTGTGTTTGTTCTAGCTGCGAACTCTTTATTTAGCTTCACAATTGCAATCAGCCATATCGCTACAAAGATAGCAACTAGCACGCCTATGTATGGCGTCATCACTGACAAAGGAGCTAACATAAATAAGCCTTGCTGAATGACTGAGCTACCAGCCTTACCAAGCCTTGCGCCTACTATATCAATTGCAGCCTTACCCTTCACCTTTGACTCATCATCTAGAGGAATGTAAGTCATTTCTTTGGTTGGATCAAATAAGGAGTATTTAGCTGCCTTACTAATGACATTTTGACATGTTCCAAAGAAAACAGCAGCCATCAGAGGCGTTGTTCCCATTAGGGCAAATAAACCTGTTAGATTGTCTTTTGCTATTAATATCCCGAAGAAACCTGCTCCAGTTATTAGCATTATTATTGGTGTCACCGCAGCAGCAACGCCCCAACCAAATGTACGAATAATGTTATTTGTAAAAAACAGCATCATAAGCATGGTTGTCCAAGCTAGGAATGTGCTGTATGTTCCCATAAATGACAAGTATTCATTTGTGTTAGGATATAATGTTCTAACCTGGTCTTTCCATGTTACTTCTAGTAAGTTAATAGAAACGCCATATACAACTACTAATACCGCAATATACATAAGGTACTTAGAGTGAAATAAAAGCTTAAAACTGTCAGTAAGTTTCATTTTTGTCTTTTTCTTCTTCTTTTTGATTTTACTAGGGTCATAAAATCTTGGGTCTGTTAGGACGTACTTGTTAATCCACCAGTAGATAGCAACTACACATGCTATTACAGCTAGCGCAATAGACATGATGCTCTGCAGCATGGCTTGTTCAGAAAGTTGCGCAAAGTAATGCGATGCTTTACCAGAGAAAATTAGTGCAACATTGGCGCCCAGTCCAAACAGAGGGTAGAAACGCTTTGACTCGTCTAGTTTAGTGGTGTCATTAGCAAAGCCCCAGAATAGTAAAGATAGTGCAACAGAACCCCATAATTCAGCAAAAATATAAAATAGTGAGTATGTCCAAATCCTAATCGTAGCTTGTAGCCCTTCTGGCACAAAAGCTAGGTGCAAATGAAGTGGGTGTAGCACCCCTTTCATTGGATACAAAACGAAGCCAAATAGCGCAAAGAAAATAGCAAAAGGAATAAGAGAGCAGTAAAACAGATTTTTTTTGCTGACGGTATTACTTAGTTTTGAAAACAAAACCATAAACAGGATTGCGCAAGGAATCACGCCCCAAAATTTCAAATAAGGAATTATTTGTGCTCCAGGTGAGCCAGCAGCATTAATTACAAGTGCATCTTTTAAGTTTCTAAGCAAGCTATAGTTAAATGATATGAAAAAAAACATAAGTAACATGGGGGTTATTTTTTTTAGCTCATAATTATGGACGGGCCAAAAGAAAGCTCTTAGTTTGCTAAACTCTGCTGGTGTCGCTTGTTCGCTATTGCTCATAATGATTTCCTGATTTTTGTAGTGTTTCAATAAACCTAGTTAATTTTAAGTTTTTTGACTTACGTTGTTAAAAATATAACAAATTAAATTTTGTCTAAAAAATCTGTCTGTTTAACAATGATTTACTGTTAAACTTAATTACTGCCAGAAGTGTAACAAATGCAGAGAGAGTAATCAAGTTTTAAATTGAGTTTTTATTTATTTTTAGTGTTTATACAACGTTTTACAGCTATTTATCCATGTTTTGTTTGAGCGTAGAAATTAGCTTTTGCAGAGCGAGCGCTCGATGGCTGCATAGCTGTTTTTCTTCAAACATTTCTGCTGCTGATCTTCCGGTTGCATTATCAATGAAAATAGGGTCATAGCCAAAACCACCGCTACCTGATTTGTGTGTGACTACGCTGCCTTCCCAGATACCGTTGCATATTAATGGGGTTGGGTCATTGGGCCCGGTATTTAATAGAACTAAAGAGCAGTAAAATCTTGCCGTTGATTTTTCCAGTCCGCGTTGTTTAAGGTTTGTGATAACTTTATTGATGTTATCCTCAAAGTTGCAGCTAGGGCCAGCGTACCTTGCGGAGATAACCCCAGGCTCTCCTTGCAGGACATCGACTATCAACCCTGAATCATCAGCCAGCACAGGCAGGTCTGTGTGTTTGGCAGCATGCCTTGCTTTTATTAGTGCATTATCGACAAAACCAATGCCGTCTTCTACAGCTTCTGCAATGTTAAGTGTGCTTTGCGGTACTAGTTCAATTCCAATTTTTGCAAAGAATTTAGCAAATTCTGCTATTTTGCCTTTGTTATTTGATGCTAATAATATTTTCATTAAGCTTTTACCTGAGTTCTAAAGCCTAAATAAATACTAATACTTGATAAAAAGCTGTCGTTAGGTGCGGGGTCATGGCTGAGAGCTCCGCTATTGCTAGCATCATCATCTTTTCCTTTAATAATAAAGGTATTAGCTTGTACCGGTTTTGCAGTGTTGGCTTCAACATGGGCTGACATTCCGTTGGCAGAGGTCATCCAGGTAATGATTGTTAGCGCTAGGACTAATGGTATGATGAGTGTCGCATTAGCTATGCTACCAACAGCTATAATTAGGACTAATATAATTGAG
>JABJPE010000044.1 GCA_018664045.1 Legionellales bacterium
ATAAGATGAATCGGCATTAAACTCTACAGCACCATCTTGTAATATTGTGGCAATTTGAGCTTGGGGTACATATAATTTAGTCATAAACACAGCCTCTAACTATCTATTTAGTACTGTTTATTATAGCTTGAAGTTTGTTCTCTCTCGGGGTTATCACCTTAATGAGCTTTTTTAGCATACTTTTTACGCCTAAAGTTTTGAGCCCTGTGTTTATAGTTTAGAATAATTTAATCCTCCTGCTCTCATCACTATACTTTGATCGGGAGCAGTAAATGGACTTTCAGGACAGCTAGAACAACAGATGGATTGCGACGTCGCTGCGCTCCTCGCAATGACGTTCTTGGGTGACAACTTCACTTCCGCAGTTCACGCAATGATGAGTTGGGTCGCTAGGTTCGTCGAAATAACGGGGATGGCTGGATTGCGACGTCGCTGCGCTCCTCGCAATGACGGGGGGGTTGCAGTTATATGTTGACTTTCTATTTCAGGAAAATATAGCCTCTGTTATATTTATTATATTGTTGATATATATTTGCATTATGCATGTGTTGTGGTTTAGGTGATAAATTGTAATCAGAATTATTAATGTGCATGTTAACTTGCCCCCACCTAGTCATTGCGAGGAACGTATAGTTCCCGCAGCGTTAGCGTAGGTAGCTAGCGACGTGTAAATAGCATTAACAAGACTAGTATGTTTTGAGTGGTCTGACAGTGTTTTATTAAAGAGAATAATTTTAGTATGCTTTATAGGCTGTAGATTTTATCATGTTGTCTTTGTTTTCTTTGCCATTTGTTTTTAGCTGTTTATTCCCCCAAAAAGGTAATAAAGGTCTCATGAACTTTTTTATGGTCACTATGAAACTATTATTGTTGGTGGCAGATGCTATATGGAGAGGGGTTGTTCCTTCTTTTGTGGCACAATAATTTGGGTTTATGTTTTTATTACTTATTACCCTCACATTAAATGGCCTGTTATACAAAGCGTCAGTATGGAGTGTTGTCCAGCCATTAGTATTTATCTCATATAATCTTTGAATTAAGCTTTTTTCTGTGCTAGAAATTGTAGCTCCATTACGTATTAATAAATCAACCATGCTAAAATTATTTTTATACAAAGCTATTTGAAGTGCGGTTTTATTTTCTGACATGAACACTCTATTTATATTTTTTGTTTTTTTAAGTAAAAGTTCTAAAATAGTAAGCATATCATTATTTATTGCTTCAAAAATTAAACTTTCAGAATCTATTGTTTCACTTGTTATGCTGCCATGCTTCATCATAATTGATAGCGCTGTAGTTTCCTTTCTATTAAAAGCAAGTGCTATTGCATCACTGTCTGATATACACCCTTTAGATAATAAAGAAGATGCTATTAATGTTTGTTGATAAGAGTTGTAATGAAACCTATTAACAGATAGATATATGGCTGATAAGTTGTTTTTAGTCTTAGCATGAATGTTAGCGCCATTTCTAATTAAAATTTCAACCAAATCAAAATTGTTTTCACATATGGCAAAATGTAGAGGGGTAAAATTGTTAGATGATTTAGCATTAATATTTGCCCCTGCTTTTATTAAAAATAAAACAAGGTCTATATTCTCACTTTGACATGCAAGATGCAGGGGGGTCGATAAGTTGTAATCATGACATTCTAGTTCATGATTATGCTTTAATAATATCTTAGTGGTTTCAATATATCCATATTTACAAGCTATATGTAATAGCGTTTGATGCTTTATTTTTTTGCGTTTTTTATTTAAATCGATGGTGTTTGTGCATAGAATAAATTTTAATGAGTTATAAAAATTATGTATTACCGAAAAATATATCAAATTATGAACATTTATTTTAAAATGCTTTATTTGCTTTATATATTCTTTTAATAGAGTTTTATTAGCAGAGACAATAACTGCTTCTAGAAATAAAGCATAATCATAATTGGAAAAACTTCTTATTTCTAATGATAAATAAACAAAAGTTTGTTGTGGAAAGTATTTAATCTCTTGTGCTAGATCATCATCGTTACTTTTTAAAAAATTAAATCTTGCCATGCTAAGTAAAGGAAAAGATTTTGACTGGCGATGCTTGGCTCCATTATCAATCAGCATTTTAGCTGCGCTGAAATTGCTAGTTGCTAGAGCTAAATCTAAAGGAGAATAGCCATTGCTGTCTAAGGCATCTATATCTTCCTCCTGTGCTATAATTTCTTGTAGCAGTGACATGTTTCCTGTATGTGCAGCGTGATGAATTTTACTATGCTCAGTAATATTAGCATAAGAGGGTGGTTTAACTAGCCTATGTAAAAAAGCATCAAAATCAATTTTATGTTCTGCAAATAACAATGAGTTTCTTAAATGTATTGGGATAAGCTCAAGGTTAATGATTAAAAAATCATGTTCATGCCTGCTTATTGGACATTTACTTTGAGTAAAAAAGTTATTATTTAGCTTTGTTTTTCTTAAAAAGAAATAGGTACCATTAGTCTTTATTAATAAAAAATCATCAAAGTTAGCTACACCTAATGTATCTAGGCTGAATATGCATATGTTTTTAGGTGCTGACATGTGGTTTTCTATTTACTTATATTCTTGTAAATATATCATTTTTATTTGTACTTTTCTTAAGGTGGTGTTAAGTGGTTGTTTTTTATGTTCCTTTATTTCCTTTTTAAGTATGATGGCACAATGTCTTTATAGCTAGTTAACTTTTTAATTAGATCGTTAATATTTGCTAAATTATTATTATTTATATTGTCATGTTTTAGTAGTTCCACCTGGTCTGTTGTTAAAATATATATATTAACAACATTCATAGCTTGTGCTTGGAGTCTTGCAATGCTGTATGGTATTGCTATTAATAAGCGCTTTCTGCCTAATATTTTTAATATATATTGCATTAAATGTTTGAAAGTTTCCGTGTCTGGGCCACAAGCGGCATAAACCTTATTCAGATTTTTTTGTTCGATTAGGACACAAATGGCATCGACTAAATCCTGAACATAAACAGGGCTAAATTTTGTTTTGCCGCCACCTATAAGTGGTATGATTGGTGAAAAAGATGACATTTTAGCGAACATATTGAAAAAATTATCCTGCCTGCCAAAAACAATACTTGGCTTTATTATGTTATATTTTTCTGTGTTTTTTATTATAGCTTGTTCTGCATTATATTTTGTTTTTGCATATAGTGATGAATTTCGTGAATCTTCAACTCCTAAAGCAGATATATGAATTAAATGTTGTTCATTTTGCATGGATTTTATTAATTTTTTCACAAAATCATAATGATATTTTTCAAATTCACCTGGTTTGGTTTCATATAGCCTGCCAATGAGGTTTATTATGCAATCATATTCTTTTATTGTGGTTTTTAATTGAGCTTCATTTAAAATATTTATGCTTCTTAAGCTTAAGTTTGGATGCTTTCCTATGTTTTTTTCAGCTTTGCTCATGTCACGACAAATCAAACAAATACTATGACCTTTTGCTAATAATTTTTTTGTTAAGGATGAGCCAATAAATCCAGCTCCACCGAATATTAAAATTTCCATTGAGATATCTTCCTTATTTATATATTTTTCGCGAACAGTTTTAAATATATCATAATTAGATTGCTATGTAATTTTTTTATATTCCTAGATGTTTTATTAGAGATATGGCTAATTTTTCTGTTTCATTCTTGTTTTTTGATAAAATGGGAATAATTTTTTTTAGGTAAACATCGTTTTTATCTAATTTGTAAGTATCGTATTCGAAATGAACGCCAGATAAAATCACTAATCCTTGGCCATATTTAACTTTTACAATGGCTGGGAGTGACTTTTGTTCATAGTTATAATATGCAAGAGTTTCTATGTTTTGTGTTTTTTCAGGTAAAATAAAGTATGGCCCACCATTATAAAAGACGGAAACATCATTATTATTATAAACAATATTAGCCGCTCTTGTGCCGCTATTGCTTTTATACTTAAACGGAGCCAATACGGGTCCTTTTGCTATTCCTGGGAAAAAGTCTATTTCTCTAGTGCCTATTACCTCTAGGGGGCCATCTTTATCAAATTCAATTTTGGCGCTGGCATAATAAGAACCGGCACATATTCCAAGGTATGAGCCCCCATTATTTACGTAATCTTTTATTATTTTATTGCCTTGGCCATTAAGTTTTCTTGCGTATGGTATGTCAGCGCCACCTGGCATCACAAATAAAGCTGCATCATCATACCAGTTTGTGATTTTTATTTGTGCTGCATTTATTGCTGTAATATTGTAGTTTTTTGCATAGTTCTTTTTAAAAAAGCTAATAGTATGTGTTAATGATTCTTCACTTACGCCGCTATCGTTATAGACATAGATCGATTCTTTTTTGATTGGCATAAAGTATTGTCCTATAACAATAACAAAAAACACAATTGTTGCAGTGATTACTTTTTTCATTGTATTATTCTAAATCAATTCTTTTTAATATTAAAATGTATTATTGAATAATTTTTTTTTAGATTTTATTAGTAGGTTATATGAAAGGCAATAAAGTTCCAAATATAGTTGAAGCTATGAAAAGTTGCATGGCCTCCAAAGGTGAGTCTTTTGAAGATGATTCTAATGATTATATACGAATGCTGTTATTAGAAATAATAGAAGCGCTGCTTTATATCATATGTTATGGCCAAGATTTATCTAAGTTACATAATAAAAAAATAAAAGATGTTATAGATGCAATTTGCAAACTTAAAGGCGAGCGCCTTATCGAAGACTATTTCACCGAGTACCACAGTTTTTTTAAAGCAATAGATGACGATTGCTTTAGGGAAATAATTGCACAAAGGCCAGCTATAATATCACATATGTTAACTTTAGTTTTAAGGGGCAATGCATTCATTAAAAGTGTTTTCCCAAATATAATCACTCTTTTATCCGCAGTATCTGAGTCAGATTTAACTGGATTTATAAAAAATAATACGGATTTTGTTTTTAGGGTTTTAACTTTAAAACAGCAAGTTGCAACAGCTAGTGATATTAAAGCTGATGCGGATTTAATATATGATGTTTTAATGAAAAATATAGTATATTTAAGTGATTCTGACTTTACTCGTATGATTAGGAAAAAACCAGACATTGCGACAGTTATTTTAAAATTATGTGGTGCAGATGATGTGGCTGCTATTTTATTACTTAAATCTCGCCTAACTGTATTCAAAGTTGTGAATCCGCCTTTAGCGCCTAGGATTTTAAACGATGAGCCAAAACTTTTGCCTTTAATTATAGCAATTGCGACAAGAGACTCTACATTTGCTTTTGGCAAAAAAGTACTGGATTTATTTGCCACTCATGTCATGGATTTAGCCCCTGACGTTGTTATCGAAGCAATGCTTGTCCCTGGTATTTTAAATATTGATAACCTTTTAGAGTTAATTCTTTTTGGAAGGCTTGATATAGCCGAATCGCTAGCTATAAAGTTAAATACGGTAGAACACGGAGTTATTTCGGTATCTGCCCAAACAAAAAGTTTATTAACAAAGTATTTGCAGCGGTATAAAGCATCATTTTTATCCCTTAACTTTGAAAAAATTCTATTACATAAAGATATCCGGCAATTAATGGGAAAAGATGCATTATATAAAATACTTCTTTTAAAAAATGATTTTATTAATTTATTAAATAGAAAAGAATCAGCAGAAGATTTTACTGAATTTCTTGATATATATGTAAGCGTTAAAGATAGGCATATTGCTCTTAAAAAAACTGTACCTACTCTACTACTGGATGTTTACCATTATTATGTTGGTAGAGATAATAATAAATTAGCTATTCTTGTTTTAGAGTCAGCTTGTAAATACCATGAGTCTATATATATTGAGCCAAAAGATAAGAGTGCTGATATTAATGTCAGTGATTTAACAAGTTTTTTATATCTTAGGCATCTAGGTCTAGAATTAGAGTCTAGCTTTGTTTCAGACGAGCTTTTAAATGATATTTATAAAACTTTCGCGGCCATAGTTCCTAAACTTCCGCTGCTTGAAGCATATATGAATTCTGTGGGCGGTTTTTTTATTTTTGACTTGCTAAAAGAATTTATTAGGAAAACTGTTGTATATTATGTTCCTAGGGTATCTGCAGTCGATGCAGATTTTATTGTTAAGATTGAAAAATTATTGTTAGGTAATAAGTTGAGCAGTGTTAAAGATATAGCCATTGAGTATAAAAAACAATTTCCAGGTGTCTCTAGTGACTTGATTTGTTCATCACTATTAGCTGTTTCTTCTGGTTTGTTTAAAGCTGGTCTTAGTATTGGTGATCAAGAGAAGAAGGATGATAGCTTAGGCGTAAAAGCTAAAATTTTATTGGTATAGGTGTTTTTGCCTTAGCATTTGGGTTCTCTTCAACAAATTTAGGCACTAAATAGCCAGGTAATAATGACAGTAACTCTGTAATTATTTTATTTTCCTGGTGTGGTGTTAAATAAAAGTGGCTGCTACCTGCTACTTTATCTAGGCGATGGATATAGTAGGGCATAGCTCCTGCCTGATATAGCTTATGGCTTAGCTCTGCTAATATTTTGCCATTATCGTTTATGTTTTTAAGCATTACAGTTTGGTTTAATAAATTTATATTTGCGTTTTTTATCGATCTTAATTTTTCACATACTTCGTTATTTAACTCTTGAGGATGATTTGAGTGAATAACTATAGTAGGTAGTAACCTTGTCATCTTTAGTATTTTTATTAAGCTAGTTGTAATCCTGCTTGGGAGTGCGACTGGGATTCTGCTATGGATTCGGAGATATTTTATGTGTGGTATTGCTGCAAGGTCACTAACAATTTTTGTGAGGATATTATCGCCCATAATTAACGGGTCACCACCACTTAAGATAACTTCATAGATATCTGTATTTTCCTTTAAGTACGATATAATGTTTTCCCAGTTAGCCCTATTGAACTGATTTTCCTGGTATGGGAAGTTGCGTCTAAAGCAATATCTGCAGTAGATGGCGCATTGCCCAGTTAGGGTTAATAAAACCCTGCCATGGTATTTGTGAATTAATCCTGCTATTGGCGATTGCTGCTGCTCTGATAGTGGATCTAGACTATAGCCTGGTTTTTGTATTAACTCATTCGGCTGTGGTAGAACTTGGAGTAGTATAGGGTCATTAACTTTGCCTTTAACTATTCTGCTTGCCCAGCTTTTAGTTACAAAAAAACGGAAATCTTTGCTGGCTAAGTATTCCTGTGACAGGTCATCATAATTAATTTCGCAGTAATCTAGAAATGCAGGCAGCGAGGAAAAAGACGTTGCTAAATCTACTTGCCATTGTTCTTTTTGCTTTTGTGGTGGTTTTTGCGCTATCATAACGTTGTAAATTTATTTCCAGAAATTAAAACTAATTTTCAAGGGTAGCAAAACTAAAGAAGAGGGTAAAGGAAAATGGCATCATACTCAACTAACGAATTCAGATCGGGTCTTAAATTAATTTTAGAAGGAGATCCCTATAGTATTACTGAAAATGAAATAGTGAAGCCAGGTAAGGGGCAAGCTTTTAATAGGGTTAAACTTAGAAACCTTTTAACAGGAAGAATTTTAGAGAAAACTTTTAAATCTGGTGAAAGTGTTGAGGCTGCAGATGTTATGGAGACAGATATGTCTTACTTATATAACGATGGCACGGAATATCATTTTATGAACCAAACAAATTTTGAGCAAATAGCAGTTAACGTTGATTTGGTAGCGGAGACTAAAAAATGGATAAAAGAGCAAGATATTTGTGTAGTTACATTATGGAATGATAACGCAATAACTATAATGCCACCTAAATTTGTTGAGCTAAAAGTAACCGAATGTGAGCCAGGTATTAAAGGTGATACTGTTACAGGTGGTAGCAAAAATGCAACATTAGAGACAGGTACTGAAATTAAAGTTCCTTTGTTTGTTGGAACAGGAGATGTCTTAAAAATAGATACTCGCACCGGCGAATATATGTCTAGAGTTTAAACTGTTAAATTATGGAAAATGTCTTGAAGACTCTGCATACTAATGTTGAGCAGCTACGGCAACAAGCTGAGTTTATAGCTAGAATTAGAACTTTTTTTCAAGATAGATCTGTGACGGAGGTTACAACTCCGCTTTTAGCTAACACTACAGTTACCGACCCTTATATAAGCAGTATTGCATGTAAACTTACGGCTTCTTCTTCTGATATGCAGGCGTACCTACAAACATCGCCAGAATTTGCAATGAAGCGTTTATTAGCCGCTGGAAGTGGTAGCATCTATCAAATATGCCAGGCATTTAGAGACGACGAGCCAAGTCCTCTTCATAAGGCTGAATTTACAATGCTAGAGTGGTATCAGATCGATTATGATTATCAAGATTTAATGCAGGAATTACATGATTTACTTAAATTGTTTTGGCCTGATTTAAAATTATCTAAGTTAACTTATAGCGAATTATTTTATAATTATATTGGTTTAGATATAAAGTCAGCAACTATAACAGAGTTAGATAGTATTTTGCGCAAAAATACAAAATCTGAGTTAGATTTGCGCAGCAAAAATGATTATCTAGATGCACTTATGACGCTGGTAATTCAGCCACAGTTAAAATATGTGCCAGCACTTTTTGTTTATGATTACCCAGCTAGTCAAGCATCATTAGCAAGGCTATCAAATAAAGATCCAAGTGTTGCTGAACGCTTTGAGCTGTTTTTATCTGGGATCGAGATCGCAAATGGCTTTTCAGAGCTAACAAATGCACCTGAGCAGCGTCAACGTTTTATTCTGGATAATAACGCTAGAGCAGAGCAAGGCTTGCCACAGATAGCTCTTGATGAAGAGTTTTTAGAGTCTTTGGTTTATTTGCCATCCTGCGCTGGGGTAGCTGTTGGTTTAGACAGGCTGTTTATGGTTAATTCAGGCAGATTAGATATTTGAGCTTTTTTTGCTGCTACTGCTTCTACTTTTGAAAATTCATCATCAAGGTTCTTTATATGCTCGGTTCCGGTGACGGAGTCTGAATCAGATTCTGAATCTTTGTTATTTAATGCATAATTTCTTATGCTAGTATCTTTTACACCACTATGATTAAATTTTTCAACTCCGCTTGCTATATGTAATTCAGAGGTTTTTTGTCTTTCTTGTAAAGTGCTATCATTTTGGGGTTTTTCTATATCATCAACTTCAGTGTTTGTTTGTGAGGATGTTATAGAATCGTAGCAAATTTTAATTGTGATTAGGGCTAGACCTATGCATATAATACCAGCAAGTATGGTATGGAATTTTATTATAGATATTACTGCGATCATTAATGTCAAAATACTTATGATAATAAACTTAGGATCTTGCATAATTTTAATATTCATTTGTTTTCTCTAACTAAGGCAAACGCATTATAACCACTTTTAGCCCCATTAAAAAGTAAAAAATGCATTTTATCGCCCGGGGTGTTGTTTGCTTGATTTACAATGATTGGTTGTTAACTAGTGAAATATTAAAGCTGACACTTATTGCAAAAACATCGACCTATCATTAGTGAATAATTTTCTCTATAGAGTAGGGTGTTTATCTAATTTGCCTTTTAATCTAAGCCAAGTAAGTATTAAACTTGGCTTAAGTTTCTTCTTGGTTGCGGAGATTTTATAGCTGGCATAATTATCACTATTCTAAACAAGTTGCTGCTACTTGTGGGCCTCAGCCCTTACTTTAGATAAGCGTTTATTACTTTTTATTTTAAATCCAGACCTTCCTTACGCTAAAAAACGTCTTTAATAACTCTTTTACACTCACGCGGCCGTTATTGCTGCATAATAAGCTAAAATATAAGGTGTAATACTAAATAAAGGTGATAAAGTGCCATATAAAACGTATAAATTAATGGATAATAAGACTCTTGGGCGCAGCAACCTTGCTAGTTATACTAGTAACTTTTTTACAGGAGATATCTACAGAGACACAGAACGGTATTTAAGATTTAATCACTCACGAGATGGTTTAGTTGTAAATGATATTAATGCTATCCCTACTAGACATACTGCCGAGGAGCAAGAAAATTCTTGTAAAAAACTAAAAGGAGTGTTTGAACAAGTTATTCCAGACTCTGGTCTTGTCAGTGCTGCTGAGAAAGCGCAGGAGCAGACCTATACCGCGTCTTTCACGCAAACACATATAAATTATAATGATGAAACATATATGTGTCATGAACCACATGAAGAGTTTATTTATTCTTTTTCAACAGGTTCTGATGAAAGCTTTACTTTTACTACTTTAAGAAAAGAAGTAATTAGTAAGTTGAAGATTTTTGGTGATACTCCTGGGATCTTATTAGGTGAAAATGGTGAGATTAAGGATTATGATTTAACCGACCCTCCTCCAGACGAAAAGCCAATTTATACTTTTACAGATAAAACTGATGTTACTTTTAGGTGGCTTGATTTAGATGTTATCAAAACAAAAGTGGATAACCAACCAAAAGCTTCGTCATTAGATGGATTTAATGGTTTTAGCGCTGACATTACAAACGGTAACGAAACACTTTTAGAAGAAAACTTTAAAAAAATGACTAAACTATTAAATGAATTAGAAGGGGTAGGAACAATCGATGGCCTCACACAATATATAACTGAGAACTGCTCTGCAGTAAAGGATTACGGCAAAAGTTTAAAAGAGGGATTAGACGAGAAAAGAGAATCAGGAGAGTTTAGTTTATATTTTAAAAAAGAAGATATGGCAGTAATAGGGGCAAAGGAAGTAGATGCATCTGAGCTCACACCGCAAGTAAAGGTATTGGAGGAGGCCCCCACCTCGGCGGAAGGAGAAGAAGTGCCGGTAGCAGTAGCATTGGTGGAAGCAGAGCCAGCAGAGGCATTAAAGATAGAAGAGCCTAAGTTTATTTCAAAAGAAGAAGCTGCAAAATTAAAAGAAAATAAACAAAAAGATAAATTTATTGAGTTTAAATTTATGAAGGATGAAAATGGTGTAGTGTTGCCGCTATTTTTTCTTAATGAAAACTTGACTAGAGAAAATCACCTAAGAATGTCTCCTAAAGGAAAGATTCAAATGGCATTTCAAGATGAAATTAAAAGAGAAACATATTTTCAAATTGATGATAGATTAGATTTCGTCAATAAAGAATTTGGTATTAAAAAAGAAGGCAAAAAAGCTGTTGGTTTAGATTTTGTGTCTGACAAGCCTTGTTATTCAGATGTGGCTCATATAGCAAAAACAATAGAGTTAATCTGCAATGTCTGGGATGAGCATAGGCCCGACAACCTTCTGCTGTTAGGTGACGCCAACGACCAGATTAAAAGGCAAATAGAAGAGTTACTTGAATATAAAATTGAACCTTTAATGGCAAAGATAGAATTTAAACAAGATATGGCTTCTATTAATGTCTTATCTGAATCTTTAGGTAAGGTCTCTAATACCTTGGCTAAGGGAAAAAACTTAGAATTAAAAGATAAGGTCGACGAAAAAATTAAGACATTAGAAACATACAAAAATCTGAATAATGAGGTTAGCTCAAATAAAGTCAAAAAATTTGCTAGTTACACTATTTCTTTGACATCTGCTGCGGCTATGATAGCTATCCCTCTAGTTGTAATTTTCCCACCAGCTTTAGCCTTGTTAGCAGTGATTGTGCCAGCTATATGCGCTATTACTTCAATAGTTTCAGCGGACAAAAGTTTTGAGTATCAATATAAAGAAAGTAAAGCTAAGTCTGCTCTTGGTGGCGAGGGCTTAAGTGTGTCTTCTGAAGGACATTCATCGTCCCTAAAATCAGGGTCGATCAATAAATTCCCAAAAGGCCCTGGCCAAGAGCAACTTAATAACACTAGGTTGGGTTTTATACCTGAGAATAGCTCCGGTAATTCTGATCACCCTAACTTGGAAAGTAAAAACGGTTCGCTCAAGCCTTAATTTAAATAAGAATTCATTACTATTTCTTTAATATCAGGCCTTATCTGCGGTTAATTGGCGCCCAAATTACTCGTTTACGGCTAATGCCCCGTTATTGCTGCATAATAAGCTAAAATATTAGGTGTAATACTAAATAAAGGTGATAAATTGCCAAATATAACACACCCAAGTAAAACGTATAAATTAACAGACGAGAGTAGTCTTGTCAGCAGTAATTTTATTTGTAACG
>JABJPE010000045.1 GCA_018664045.1 Legionellales bacterium
CAAAATAATATAGTTTGATCTTGGCGGGGCTATAGCTCAGCTGGGAGAGCGCTTGCATGGCATGCAAGAGGTCGGCGGTTCAATCCCGCCTAGCTCCAGTAGCAAGTCCCCATCGTCTAGAGGCCTAGGACACTGCCCTTTCACGGCGGCAACAGGGGTTCGAATCCCCTTGGGGACGCCATACCTTAGCACTAAATAAAATTAGTGCTATATGCTTGTAATATCTTACAAACCCAGCTTTCTTGATTTATTTTAGTTTATCAGCACTAGTTACGTGTGGATATTTCAACTTATCAGCGTAGCAGCAAGTATTATAAAAAAGAAACTGCCCCACTGCCGTCATTGCGAGCTATGATTGCAAGGCATGGCGTTATGACGAAGGATGGTTGGATTGCGACGTCGCTGCGCTCCTCGCAATGACGGGGTTGGCGAGCTATGATTGCTAGGCATGGCGAAGTAACAGGGGTGAAAAGCTGGGGAACCAAATTAAATTAACATAAAAAAGAAACTGCCCCACTTCCGTCATTGCGAGGAGCGTATGCCAACCGCAGCGTAGCAAGGGCGGTAGTGACGTCGCAATCCATCTTTAAAACAGCATCAACAACACTGACACGTTTTGAGCAAACTGACAGCGTGATTGCCGTCTTAAATAATAACTGCCCCACCTCGTCGCTGCGCTCCTCGCAATGACAGGTTGGGTACTTAGGTTCTCGCAATGACGGGGTTGGCGAGCTATGATTGCAAGGCATGGCGTTATGACGAAGGATGGCTGGATTGCGACGTCGCTGCGCTCCTCGCAATGACGGGGTTGGCGAGCTATGATTGCTAGGCTCGTCGAAGTAACAGAGGTGAAAAGCTGGGGAACCAAATTAAATTAACACAAATAATAACTGGCCCACTTCCGTCATTGCGAGGAGCGTATGCCAACCGCAGCGTAGCAAGGGCGGTAGTGACGTCGCAATCCATCTTTAAAACAGCATAAAAAAACTTATTTTACCTTGTCAACACTAAAGATCTCTGGAAGAGCACTCAGTTTTTGCATTATTTGGTCTGTTTCTGCTGTATTTTGCACTTCTATAGTAAGTCGCATTTTAAGACCAACCTCATTACCTACCCGAAAACACTGCAAATTTAGTAATGTTATTTTATTAATACTAAGACAATAATTTACATCTCTTACCGCCACAGAAGATTCATTTGCAGTAATAAGAAGATCCACGGGAAAATTACCATTAGAACCTTCCGCCCAGTCCACTTCAATCAAACGCTGCAAACCTTCTTTTGATAAAGAAGCAATATTAGCACAATCTTTTCTATGCACACTAACCCCACGACCAACAGTCACATAGCCAATAACATTATCACCAGGAGCTGGTTTACAGCAAAGTGATATTTTACTTAGGGTATTTCCTGATAGAAAATCTTTTGATTCTCGCCTACCCTTAGCAACAGTATTAATCTCTTCTAGGCTAAGCTCTTCATTAGCCTCACCCTCAAAATTATGCAGGATACGTGCCAAGGCGTTAGTTGTATACTCACCTCTGGCAACAGCTGCGCACAATTGTTCACCAGAGCTATATGGAGTTTCTGCAATTAATTTATTAAGGCCTATTTTTTTAAAAAGAGGTTCTTTTTTTAGCTCGCGCTCTATTATCTGATGCCCATCGTGAACATGACGCTCAAAATCATTTGCCCTAAACCACTGTTGCACTTTTCCGCGTGAACGACTCGTAAAGAGATAGTTATTATTAGGATCAAGCCAATCTCTACTTGGACTACCGTTTTTACTGGTTAAAACTTCAACAACATCACCATTTTTTATTTTTATTGTTAATTGAACCATTTTATCGTTTATTTTTGCGCCACGACAGCGATGTCCAACCTGAGTATGAATAGCATAAGCAAAATCTAAAACAGTTGACCCTTTTGCCAGACCTTTTACATCACCTTGTGGCGTAAAAGCAAATACCTCATCACCAAATAGCTTTGCATCATCACTCTCATCTTCCTTAACATCATGCTGCCATGCAAGTAGATTACTCAGCCATGATGACTTTGATTTGGCATTAAGAGAACTGGCTCCTTCTTTGTAAATCCAATGTGCAGCAACCCCAAATTCAGCAAATTCATGCATATTTTGTGTTCTAACTTGAATTTCTACTACTTTATCTTCAGGGCCAAAAACTGCGGTATGTATTGATTGATAACCATTACCTTTGGGGGACGCCACATAGTCATCAAACTCACCCTGAATTGAATTATAAACAGCATGTATCGTGCTAAGAGCACTATAACACTTTGCCACATCAGGAACTATTACTCTTACTGCTATTTGATCATAAATTTCATCTAGGGTTTTGTTTTTACGGCGCATTTTAAGATAAATACTGTATATATGCTTTACCCTAGATTTTATTGAAATAGCACTAACACCGCAGTCTTCGAGTATGCTACGCAACTGCACCATAAACTCAGCTGCATATATTTCACGCTCTTTGCGCTTAACCGCCAAGCCTTTAGCGATTTTTTTATATTCATCAGCTTCTAAATATCTAAAAGAGAAGTCTTCTAACTGCCATTTTAGCTCAGAAACACCCAGCCTATTGGCAAGCGGCGCATAAATAGCACGTGTTTCAACGGCTAATTGCCGACAAAGTTCGAGATCGGCTTTAGCTTGATTAAAGGAACTTACTTGCTCGGCAATTTTTATTATTATAATTCGTACATCTTCAATCATAGCAAGCAGCATTTTTCTAAGTTGCTCATAATCTGCAGAGCTGTTATTACTGTCTTTATATTTAGCAAAATTTCCTATTGCCGCCATTTTAACGACACCAGCGACTAATTTTGCAACTTCAGACCCCATAATATCGCGTATAGATTCTATGGTTAAATCTGCATAATTTACATATGGGTATAATATTGCAGCGGCTATTATTGTCGCATCCGGGCGTATAGATACCAATGCATCTAGCATTAATAAATATTGCTGCTGCAGATCACCACCGACGTTATTTTTAGGTAGATTAGCTACACTTTTAGTTAGCACTATAGCTTCGTTTATAAGTTCTGTTTCTGCGGCGCTTAGGTAAGCTGCATCTTGAATCCATTCCATTTGTTGCATAAAATCATCCTTTATATTTAAACTGAGCAATTGTTTCAACATGAGCTGTATGTGGAAACATATTTGCGACGGCTATATTAGTTAGCTCATAGCCCGCCTGCTGTAACAATGCTGCGTCACGCGCCAAACTAGCACTATGACATGATACATATACTATTATGCTTGGCTTTGTGCTCAATGCAATTGGCAACCATGGCGCGGCTCCACTACGAGGTGGATCGAGGAACAGCTTGTTAAATTTAGTATTGTCTGCATAATTACATGTATTTTTACAATTATAAAGATCATCTTTTACAAAATTAACATTTTTAACATTGTTAAACTTAGCATTTTTATCGGCATCGGCCAATAGCGAGCTACAATTCTCTATTGCAGTTACACTGGCGGCGTATTTAGCCATAGGCAAGCTAAAATTACCAATACCACAAAATCCCTCTAGCACATGATCTGAACCAGTAAGCTCAAGCCATTCTATAGTTTTATTAATAAGGCTAAGATTTACTTTTGCATTAACTTGGATAAAGTCATACACCTTAAAAAACAAAGTCAAATCATGCTCTGGTATTGTATAAAAAAGCTTAGCATCTTCTGTATTTTGTGGGTGGAGCAACCGAAGTGAATCATAGCCTTTATCTTGCAGGTATATATGATAATCATTAGTTAGCCCAAAATCTTTTATGATTGCTATATCTGCATCTGAAAAAGGCTCGAGGTGGCGTATCAATAGTGCTGTAGCGTTATCTGCTTGGGTTACTTCTATTTGTGGAATTTTAGCTCCTATACTAAGTGAGCTAACTAGATCCGCTAGCTTATCTAAGCCCAAACCTACTTTTGGCACTAAGATTTGGCATGATTTTATATCAGCCAAAAAGCGGCCATTAAATTCACGGAACCCCACTAAAAAACGTTCTTTTTTAGCAACATATCGAACTCCAAGACGAGCTTTGCGCCTATAACCCCATATATCGCCGTTAATCACTGGAGAAAATTCAGGCAGGTCTATTTTAGCTATATTGGTTAATTGTTCGGCAACAGTTTGCTGCTTGTGTTTCATCTGATATTGGGTATCGACATGTTGAAGGCTGCAGCCACCACACAAGATGCTATGCTCACATTTTGGGTTTATTCTGTCTGGGCTAGATGTTAGCACTTGATCTGTGTTTGCGATTAAAACACCATTTTTTTTTGCTATATTATTTAAAGTAACTTCTTCACCTGGCAGAGCACCACGTACAAAGACACTTTTATCATTTTTATGGGTAATTCCCCTACCCTCATGACTAAGTTTGTTTATAATAAAACTATCATTATTTAATTTATCAGATTTTAATATACGACTCATAGAAACTCACATTTTTCAGCAGAAACAAAGTATACATGCTATAATATAATTATTATAATATTAATTACAGTGAGATAACAAATGAACATTGATAAAATAATATACAAAGAGCTGCATGCACGCAAAAACAGCAAGGGTTTTTTTCTGAAATTACAAAAACTGGGCTTAATTCCCACATATAAATCTTCTTTAAGATTTTACAAATCTTACGGGCGATTAAAAGTTCCGTTTATCAGCTTTACCAGCAAATATCAGGAAAAATTTTGCAGGCGCAAAATAATGCGAGAGAATATTATATGCACTATCAATATACTTATTTTATTTTTAGCACTATCACTAGTTGGTGATGCGTTTTCATATTATGACAAGGCAAGATTAGCAGAAACGATTATTGGTATTAGTGCCTGCATGGGAATTTTATATTTTAATTTTCATGTTATTTTAAAAACACAAAGGCGTAAAGAGTACTTTTATGATGTATTTACAGCCAATATCACAACTATTTTAGATTATGAGTGCTTATCACACCAAGACAAGATTAGCGATAATGATTTAATCAAATTTTTATCTGATTTAAAAAACACACGCCAGGCATTAATTGCTGCGCGCAAATGCGGCTATGACTTCAAAGAGCAGGAATTAAACTCTTACATAATAGCTACAAAACCCAGCCTAAACCAAATTGCTATTTTAGATAATGAAGCCAACCCCATCCTCAAGAAAAAACATAAAAATGTAGCATAAAGCAATCTCTAACTACTTCTATGCAAAAAAACCAGCAGGATTAGACTCATGTACTATACTGAAAAGTATACAGGAGCAAGCATATGGCTGATTATTATCTAAAAACAGGTATTGAAACAAATATTATAGCTGTAGAAAGTGGAAAAAACCGTGGCGCTGCTCTTGGAAACTCTCTTGGAGACAATACTGGATATGAAAACACCATCAAAATATCTGAAAATACTAAGACATATCTAGACCTCTTAGGCAAAGACACATTTATTATAGCAAGCAAAGATGACGGAAATGACCACTTAGAAACAAGAGAAGGTATAGATTTAACTCCACTTTTAAATATAACAGCTAGCAACCCTGTGAATGCAGCTGTTTTAAATGATATGATGAAGCAAGGTAATGTGCCTCCAGCGCTACTAACACAAATAGCTTCTGATATTACAGTAGACGATACAAGCATCATATTAAATGCCGTAAAAAAAGAGAATCCAGCTAATTTGGCTGCAATACAAAAAGGCTTAAAGGTTAATGGTGGTTTGAATACACCTCAAGACGGCTATACTCCGCTCCATATGGCTATTAAAAAATCTGTTGTAATTTTAAATGTTTTAAATGTTACTACTCTAAGTGATGAACAAAGAGAAGTGATATCGACCCAATATAAAAATAATGCTAAAATCATTAAAACACTCGCTGCAGACAAAAAGATAGACTTTAAAAAAGCAGATAAAAATGGCAACAATATAATTCAAGCAGCTGTTGCAAGTGGCAACCCAGAGATAATAAAAACGCTGCTAGAAAATACTGCAAAAGCAATGGACGTAATCAACCTGCAAGACAGCAATAACAAAACCCCGCTCCACGTGGCTATTAAAAATGCTGCTGATGCTGCTAAAAATGCTAAAGATGTCCCAACTAGAGCTAAAGCAACAGCTGCCCTTGAGGTCGTCAAAGCCCTTGCTGCAGACAAAAACATAGACTTTAAAAAAGCAGATGTACATGGCAACAATATAATTCAAGCAGCTGTTGCAAGTGGCAACCCAGAGATAATAAAAACGCTGCTAGAAAATACTGCAAAAGCAAAGGACGTAATCAACCTGCAAGATACCAATAATGACAACAAAACCCCGCTCCACGTGGCTATTGAAAATGCTAAAGACCCAAATAATCCTAACCCAGCAGCTGCCCTTGAGGCCGTCAAAGCCCTTGCTGCAGACCCAAACATAGACTTTAAAATAGAAGACAAAGCCCGCAACAACATAATTCAAGCAGCTGTTGTAAGTGGCAACCCAGAGATAATAAAAACGCTGCTAGAAAATACTGCAAAAGCAATGGACGTAATCAACCTGCAAGATACCAATAA
>JABJPE010000046.1 GCA_018664045.1 Legionellales bacterium
AAAACCAGCCGCATTTGCACTAGTTAATACCTGTGCCTGCAGCTCTGAATCACACTCTTTCAGAAGATCTAGATATAACCTGACATTATCTGGGTTACCGGCTTTCAAAGCCTGATGCAGCGGCGTAAAACCAGCCGCATTTGCGCTAGTTAATACCTTGGCCTGCAGCTCTGGATTACATGATCTCAGAAGACCTAGATATAACCTGACATTATCTGGGTTACCGGCTATTAAAGCCTCATGTAGAGGCGTAAAACCAGCCGCATTTGCGCTAGTTAATACCTGTGCCTGACGCTCTGGATTACATGATCTCAGAAGACCTAGATATAAGCTGACATTATCTGAGCTACCGGCTATTAAAGCCTCATGCAGCGGCGTAAATCCCGCCTCATTTGCGCTAGTTAATACCTTGGCCTGCAGCTCTGAATCACACTCTTTCAGAAGATCTAGATATAAGCTGACATTATCTGGGTTACCGGCTATTAAAGCCTCATGCAGCGGCGTAAATCCAGCCGCATTTGCGCTAGTTAATACCTTGGTCTGCAGCTCTGGATTACATGATGTCAGAAGACCTATATATAAGCTGATATTTTCTGGGTTACCATCCTTTAAAGCCTGATGCAGCGGCGTAAAACCAGCCGCATTTGCGCTAGTTAATACCTGTGTCTGAAGCTCTGGATCACATGATGTCAGAAGACCTAGATATAACCTGACATTCTCTGGGTTACCGGCTTTCAAAGCCTGATGCAGCGGCGTAAAGCCCGCCGCATTTGCGCTAGTTAATACCTGTGTCTGAAGCTCTGGATCACACGCTCTCAAAAGTTTTAGATATAAACTTAAATTAGCTGAATTACCCGTTAGGGCATCATGCAATGGCGTAAAGCCTGCGCTGTTTTTTGAGGTACAAAGAAACTCTACTAACTGATCATTATCTTTTATTCTATTCCACAAACAATTTAGTAACGAAGATGTTTTTGATTGAATTATTTCTTCTTTATTAGCTAAATCCTGCTCAGAGATTATGGCCTCCGGTAAATGCAATATATCTTGTAATACGGAATCTTGATTTTTACTCAGCTCTGTTACCTCAGCATCAGTTGCTGCAGATAATGCATCTTCAAATTCAACTGTACTTGCTACACCCGAATTCTTTACATAACGCATTAATGCGTCATGTATGCGCTTAGCCCCATCTGATCTATAACCTCTTGACATGCCGCCCATTTGATCTCCTAAGAAGATGTTTACTCTAATTAACTTAGATTAATTCTTCAAAACAGTCAAGAAACACACCAATATAAAGAGTTTATTTAGGTTGAAATTAACCCTTATACTCATACAATGCATGGTTGTTAATAGAAGATATAAAAGACTTAAAAAAGCTGTTAGCATCACCTCAAACATTAAAGATAGATGCAAAAGCACGTAATGCCTATATGACCTACATAACAGAGGAATATTATCCACAATCAAAAGACCTAGTTGCTGGCAAATTAAATATAAAAGAGTTATTAAAACGCGATGAAATGCATGTAAGTGAAAACTTGTAAAGTTTAGCGCCTAGAGGCCAAATATTTACCAAGTGTCAATAAACGACTAGCTTTTAATGCAACCGCAATATCTGCACCTTTTAGCTCTTTAATATTCGGCAAATCAGAGGTAGATAAGTTTTCTGTAGCATGATAACTACCAATTAACATATCAGCACATATATTAGAGTTTTTACCACTAGGGCCACAGGCATTACAAAAATCAGTCAGGCGCTCCGGACGGCGCCAAACATCAAGCTTATTTAAAAGATCTAATACCTGCTCAGCATTATCTTTTAACTCAAGATATTGCCTGCCATACTTCACTACCAACAACACCATGTCAGCTACTGATTTTTGTACTTTGTAAATACGAATAAATTCTTTCACAGTATCAATATCAAGAGCAAAACATAGCGCTGAAAATCTTATTTTTATATCATATTTGAAAGCTGCTGTATCTTTTAAAATTTTAGTAGAGTTTTTAGGTAGCAGCTTCGGCCACAAAACTTCATTTGCCCCACTCTCGTCTAAAACCTCAAAAAAACGCCACGTTGCAGACGCACTAAAGGCCTTAGTCAATTCTTGCCACACCCTTTCAGGGGTTAAATATTTTATTTCGCCAGAACTTACTAGTTTATCCATCAAACTTTGCGTATCAGGGTGCACTTTAAAATCATGGAATCTAGATGCAAACCTGGCTAACCGCAGTAACCGCACCGGGTCTTCGGCAAATGCATCTGACACATGCCGCAGAATTTTATTTTCAAGATCCTGCATGCCACTATAAGGATCAAATAGCTTGCCGCTAGAGTCTTCAGCCATTGCATTAATAGTAAGATCACGCCTTAACAAGTCATCTTTTAGTGAGACGCCTGGATCAGAATTAAAAGTAAAGCCCTGATAACCATGACCTGACTTTTTCTCGGTCCTAGCCAAAGCATATTCTTCTTTAGTTTTTGGATGTAAAAATACAGGGAAATCTTTACCAACAGGCTTATAACCTAAAGCTGTCATTTCAGCTGGAGTTGCTCCAATAACTACCCAATCTTGCTCTGTAACTTCAAGACCCAGGTATTTATCTCTAACTGCCCCACCAACTAAAAAAACTTGCATCCTTTGCCCCTATAAAATTATTCATGCTAATTACCGTAGACATACCAGACTAAAACATATAAAATCAGAACTTCATTTTAGTTTAAGATAACATTAATTTAGCCAATGAAGAAACTTTTTTACCCAATATTTTCCGCATTCGAGCAAGCACTGCAAATTTTCACAACAAAATTAGCAGGGGCTCTAGCTAAGAGTGAGCAAAAACGTTTAAAAAACTATCTTATAAATTATTTTATCCATAACTTTGATGTTAATATGGCCGAAGCAGAAATAACAAATGCCTTCGATTACAAAAGCTTTAATGATTTTTTCACACGACCATTAAAAAAAGATGCGCGCACTATCGACCCTGCAAACTTTAGTCTTGCATCCCCTGTTGATGGAACCATTAGTGAGTTTGGAACGATAGTAATAGACAAGTTAATCCAGGCAAAAAACATAGAATATAGCCTAGCTGCGCTACTCAATGATCATGCCCAAGCAAAAGCATATAAAAATGGCAATTTTATTACTATTTACTTAGCACCAACTGATTACCATAGAATACATATGCCAGTGACAGCGAAGTTAGAAAGCATGAGTTATGTCCCAGGAAGACTATACCCAGTAAAGCCAGCTGTTGTAGAGACAGTAAAAGATGTATTTGCGCTAAACGAGAGACTTATTTGCAATTTCTCCAGCCAGTTTGGCACCTTTGCATTAGTACTAGTAGGAGCTCAATTAGTAAGCGGCTTAGAAACTGTATGGCATGGAGCAATAAAAGAAAGCAGACCAAAAACATGGGATTATAAATCAAAACAGATAATCCTAAATAAAGGCCAGGAAATGGGTAGATTTAATTTTGGCTCAACTATAATTTTGTGTCTTAAAAACAATGTCAAATTTGAAGATAATATCAAGAAAAATAAAACCATACTACTTGGAGCAGCCTTAGCACAATTTACAAGCGAGGTATAAGTTTTGCAAAATAAAAAACTAACAACTTTATCACTGGTAATGATAAATGTGATTGCCATTGATAATCTAAGAGGAATACCTTTTAGTGCTAAACTTGGACTATCTCTAATTAGCTACTACGCTATAGCAGCCCTTATTTTTTTTATACCAACAGCCTTGGTGGTCGCAGAACTTGCCACATCCTTTCCTAATAAAGGGGGTATTTATGTATGGGTAAAAGAAGCTTTTGGTGATTTTTATGGTTTTATTACTATATGGCTGCAGTGGATTTACAATGTAGTATGGTACCCAACAATATTAACCTTTGTTGCCGCAAATTTTGCAACAATGATAAACCCTAGCCTAGAAAAAAATAACTTATACACGTGGCTCACAATTACAGTATTATTTTGGACGTGTACTTTTATCAACTACTACGGCTTAAAAGTATCCAGCGTCATTAGCACAATAGGGGCAACTATAGGCACACTATTGCCAATGCTAGTTGTCACACTGATAGGACTTAAATGGTTCATTGATGGCAACCCTAGCGCCATGGACCTTAGCTTTAGCAGTCTCAGCATTCAGCCTAGCAATTTAAAACACTTGTCAATTTTTTGTTTTATTATTTTTGGCTTAATAGGTATTGAAATGTCCGCTGTGCATGCAGATGAAGTAGATATGCCAAAACGCGCATACCCAAAAGCTATATGGCAATCATCGATAATTATATTTGTATCACTTATACTATCTACTCTTGCGGTTTCTTTAGTTGTAAAAGGAAATGATTTAAGTGTTACAACTGGGTTAATACAGGCATTTATAATAATCTTTCAAAGCTACCACATTGATTATCTAATTCCATATTTGACTATTTGTATTATAATAGGAAGTATAAGTAGTGTTGTTACCTGGATAATAGGTCCTACCAAAGGATTACTAGTAGCTAGCTATGACAACTGCCTTCCTAAATGGTTTTCCAAAACAAATTCAGAGCAAATACCAACAAATATACTCCGACTACAGGCAGCTGTTTTTACAGCGCTTAGCTTTTCTTATCTATTTATCCCTAATGTTGATAGCGTTTATGAAATACTGTCTATTCTTACAACACAATTAGCCTTATTTATTTATATACTAATGTTTGCAAGCGCCATAAAACTTCGATATAAAAATCAAAACAATAAAAATGGTTTTCAAGTTCCAGGAGGGAAATTGGGCTTATCTGTAGTAGCTGCAGTTGGCACTATTACATGTATTAGCGTTATTATAATCGGATTTATTCCTCCGCCAGAAGTACACTTAAATACCAAATCATACATATTCACAATGCTGATTGCGCTTTTCCTATGCATTGCACCTGCAGTTTTCCTATACAACAAAGCAAAAAGGATAAAATTATAATTTTGTTGGTTACAATCCAATACCTAGTGCACTGGGTCTTTTATTGTTTTTAGGGCCTGAATGACCATTACTTGAAGGTTTTCTATGGGGAATTACCGATACAAATCCTTCTGAAGAAGCTGGAGGATTTCCGCCAATATCTAAAACTTCTTGAGCTGCCATACTATCTATTTTCATAGTAAATATGCTTTTGTATACTTGATGCGCCAAAAAAAAGATAAAAAGTGAAAGAGCTGGCATAATAATACCAATCGAACCCTTTAAAAGAAACCCATACGAAATCATAAATGGCAGCTGTGTTTTTAACAGTATCGATGCTGCTGCATTAGTATACAGCAACATAGAAAAAACGCTAAAACCTGCCAATAAAACAAACGATAAAGTCTGCAGCATACTCGGTTCGTTATAATATATCGGGCCTATTTTATTAGGGTCTTTATTAGCCTCATCCCATGTAGAGTACGGCAAATAGTCTTTAATAGCTTCTGAGTAACCATCCATACCATCGTTACCTGTGTCCTGATCTACAAAACAAGATGAGTAATATATAATACTATCAAAGTCAATTTTTTTACCGAGATATAAAACATAATCTGGTAATCTAACCTTGTTGCCATATATTTTTTCACAGTATTTTTTTATTATATTACTAGCGTGGTAATCACCATCGCCTTTAAGACTTTTATTCTTTATGAGAGAAGTAAGCTGATAGAGCATAATTGCCAAACTATCAAAACAAGCATAATCAGAAAAAACAAAATAACGTAGCTCGGGAATAAAGACGTTTGTTAACTCTGAAAAATCTTTTAATAACTCTGGTTCTTCAACTCTTTGCCCTACTTCTTCAAGAAATTTATTAAAGCGCGCAATTAAAAAACCAAGCAAAATAGTCTTATCTCTAAAGGTCATATGATTCCTTTGACCAGGCATAGATGCATCAAGTGCCAAAGTACTAGCAAAATATGAAAATGAAGAATGATGGTGATTATTTTTTGACCAATATTTTTCCAAACAAGCAGCAGCTTTTAATAAAATGATATGATGGTTTTCAGCATATTTTTTAATTTCTTTTGATCGCTCATCTTTCCAATTGTAAGCAAGCTGCCGCTTACTTACCTCATCAGTTTTCAGAAACCAATCAGTTAAATATGGCGCCACATGGACTTTTAACTGATTTGTAATATTATCATTTTCTAAAATACCGCCAAGGGCTTCTATAATCTGAAACCATGGTTCCTTAATTGTCTGGGTTTCGTAAGAAAAAGTATCTTTACTAGCTGCGAAAAAAACAGATAATTTTTCAAGTTCTTTTGCTTTAATATCTTCAAAATAAGGGCCTTTATCTTTTGAGTTTTTTAAAGCCTGGAGTAAATTTAAAATATTTTCCGTGTTCTTTGCTTGCATTGCTTGAAAATGTTCGTCATGCAGATTATATTTATTTAAAATCATAGCCATTGTGTCTGAATCAAAACATAAATCGCTATTTTTCAGAGCCAGATATTTATCTATAAATAATGTGGTTAATTCTATATTATTTGTGTCGTTTAAAAATTTTAACAGTTGAGATAAGTGTAATGTAGTGAAATATTTAGGAATGTCACCTTTAAAGTCTTCAGTTAATTTATTATTAATTTTATCCATTATGTTTTTAGCACGATCTTTATTAACACTATTTATTTCTTGCAAATTTTTATATAGCTCTCCAAAACCTAAAGTTAAATAACAACAAACAAATGGCGCACTTTCTAATGCCTGATCTAGAGCAGTCAAAACATTGCAAACTTTATTTTCATCATCCTTAAAATCAACTATAAAACTATTATAGTAATTAATCTTAAAAGATTTTAAGGAAATAATATTTAATTTAACTTCCGTTTTCTCTCCTATTTTACAACTATCATGTGCTGCAATATACAAATGAGAGTTTTCCACCTTTATATCATAAGATATTTCGTTTAATACAATTATATTATTACCTGGGTCCCCATCTTCTATAACTGAAAAACCATCTGAAAAATTGTAAACATGAGGTTTTTTATTTGTATAGTCATATTCACTATTTAATTTATCCAAGCTAACCTCAAACCGAAGGTACACGCTTATTATGTGTTGAAGAGATTCTCCATTTTCATTTTTAAGATCAATAATATTAAATGTACCCGCCACATAAAATTTAAACTCATCCCCAGAATCTTTTGACATGTAAAACTGAGTATCTGGGCCAACTTCATGACAAATATATTCAGTGCCCCCATGTATAATAGGAATTTCAGACATGCACTCAAGAAGAGAATCTACAGTAAAAACTTTACTTAATTCTTCAGAGTCAGTGCTAATAGAGTTATATTCAATAGTAGCTTCTTTGCCAAGACTTCCATGCCTATTAGGGTTAAAGCATGTCACATCATGTAATAATGGCACAACAATCTCCTTGTTAAAAACCTAATATAATAATAGCTTTAAATTAAAAAAAATGCAAAATTTAATACTCCCTTTCAATTCTAAAGTATAACTTTAATATAGAGAATAATATCCAATGGAAATAACTGTTTAATGAAAACCAGTCACCCCATCATTGCGAGGCCCCGGAAATGAAGCTGCTTCCCCTGCTCGTCATTGCGAGGAGTGCAACGACGTCGCAATCGATCTACAGCTCTAGCTGCTGCAACTCCATTTATTGATCTAGATCAAAGACAGCACTTAGAACAGGGGCCTTAAATTATTGTTACTATTTTAAAGGTGGATTGCGACGTCGCTACCACCCTTACTCCGCTGCGGGACCTGTACGCTCCTCGCAATGACGGAGGTAGGCAGCGGTTATTTAGAACAATAACTTTATTGAAATTTAGGCCGTGTCCTGCTATTTAATCTCTCACATGTATTTAGTTGTTTTTAAAGGCTATGAGTTTTATAATATATATCACCACCCCCAAGTACGTCATCGTGAGGAGTGCAACGACGTCGCAATCCATCTACAGTTCTAGCTGCTGCCAAGTCGGTTTATTGCTCCCGATCAGATGCATACCAATGACTGCTAAAGTGAAGTTACTTCCCACCCCCGTCATTGCGAGGAGTGCAACGACGTCGCAATCCATACCATCTCCGTTATTTCGACGATTCTAGGAGTTCGCCTCATCATTGCAAGGAACCTAGTGACACACCCCGTCATTGCGAGGAGTGCAGCTAACTAAGGAATTAAAATCTGGTTTTCTTTTACTACACGGGAGCTTGTGTTATTAACACGGGCTTTACGCACCTCATCCATATAGTTCAATAATATTCCAGGTATTTTATTAGATGAAAATTCAGTTGATTTTACTGGGTCTATATCTCTCTTATATCTTTCCAAATATTGTTTCTGTTTTTTTACACTCTTATTACAATATAAGCATCCCCCCAATGCAGCAAGTGAAAGAACACCAAATACAACAGGCACAATAATTGCAAGCACAGGAATAGCCGGTGGGAAAACAACAAATAAAGGAACAACTATAGCTACTGCAGCAAATACAATAAAGCCGCTAAGATTTAGACGCGTCTTCCCTTTATACCATTCAATCTCGCTATCATAGTTACTTTTGATCTCATTTTGTTTGTATAGCACCATTAACGACTCTACTATTTTACCAACCTTACCTTGTAATTCCTTATTTTCCTCTCCTAAAACACTAGAGACCTTAGTTAATGATTCACATAAGATATTAATAGCAGCCAGATCTTGTTGAAATTCTGACTTTGCCATTATAGGTCCAATTTTATGCTCAAGGAGCTCTTCCATATGCGCTCTGAAGTGATCAATATCTTCAGGGTCTTTACTAAATAAATCCTTTTCTTTAAAGTCACAAAGCTGATCAATTGTCTCCTTAAAAAACAGACTTTCTAAATAAAGTGGGCCTTGCTGATCGCTTTTTAAAAGATTAGTGGCAGCCCCTTTTTCTTGCTTTACATCCATAGCGTAATTTACTAAATCTAAGCGTGAATCAACTGTTAATTTACCCTCAGTTTTTACCTTTGGAAAAATAAACTTCAAACCATTATCATACTTAACTGCAAAATTACATGTTTTTAGAGCTCCGTCATGATGCAGATCTATAAACTGTGGCACAATTTTTTCACCATAACGCTTGAACTCAAAAATCTGTCCTTCATTACCACTTTCATTTTTTAAGCACTCAAAAGGTGGCTCTCCACCTTCTGACTTTTTAGCTGTTATTTTAATTAATTCATTCTCACCCTTAAATAACTCATCAAAATCATTACCCTCAATTCCAAATGTTTTTTTCATGTAAGCTTTAAATTTTTCATCACTCTCAGTACACTCACTCAATGTATTAAGACCTAACTTAAAATCATCTAATACAGAAGTATTAGCTAGATTATTCAATTTAATGGCCTCTTGAAGAGCGGTGCTAATTTTTTCTAAAGATAATGGCGTTATACTCTTGTAGGCATTAATAGCAGGATCAAGTGTATCGTTGGTTATACTCTTAATGTCAACCCAATCTAGTGTTATGTCTTGCTTTTCAAAGTAAGTATGTGTAGGTAAATGATCAGGTTCATGATCCCTTTCGTCACTATCAATCATCTCACCTTTATCATTTACAAAAAATCTGTTTCCATGGAGAGAGTCTATACCAGTATAGCCTACCTCTGTTCTTATAGAAGTAAAGAAAACCCCTCCTTTACCACTAGAGCTAAATGTGTAATTCATATTAGTCTTTGTTTTACAAGGGTTATATGTGCGATCGTTATATTTGAATAATGTTTTATGAAGGCGAGTCAAGCTAGTTTGTTCCTGCATTCTTAGAACAGCATTTGTAATATCATCATCACAACCTGTAGCTTTTATTGCATTAGTTAAATGTTGCCCAGAAACAACAGAGTCACCACCCTCAATTTTTCCTGCTTCAAGATCATTTGTAACCCTACAACTTCTGTCAGTTCCATATCTTATATGCCTCTCTATATCTTTCATCATTAAGGTGAGAGAAGGCTCCAAATCTCGTTTCATTGCACTGTCTTTGATACCGCTTATCCACCCAGCAATAAAATCACTTTCGATAATCTGCTCTCGACCCTGCATATCATAGGTATTTGTTTTTCTATTATCATTTGGCATAAGACAACCTCAACTTCATACTAATTAATATTTTAGCTTATTATGCAGCAATATCGGATGCATAGCCGCAAACAGGCAATTAGAGCGCTAAACAGATGCGAATACGGCCTGGGTTTTAAAAGAAATAGCAATGAATTATTGTTTAAATTAAGGGCTGGGAGAGCCGCCAGAATTGCTGGAGCCCTTCTCAGCTGGGCCCTTCTCAGCTGGGCTCTCCTCAGGTATAGGATCCAATCTCTGACCACCCCTATGGGCAACAGGGCATGTTTCCTCTCTGTCAGAGCCTTTTGGGTCTTGATTCATCGATCCTGATTTTATCCGCCCTGAATGTCCTTCAGAAACCACACTTAAGCCCTCGCCACCAAGAGCAGACTTAGCTTTACTTTCTTTATCTTGACACTCA
>JABJPE010000047.1 GCA_018664045.1 Legionellales bacterium
GTATAAGGCTAAAGGTGTTGTCGTAGAAGTCATGCATAACATCAGGTGTTTTATCTTCAATATTAAAGAAGCCTAAAATGTTTAACATTCTTGCCTTTACTGTAGATCCATTAGCATTACTTTCTAAATGATTGGGAGCATGAGCTAGGCATCTGTCTATAACTTTGTTTAATGCCTCCCATTCAATAGATGTATTATTTATGTATAGAACCTCATTTTTTGATACTATCATTAAATCTTTAATTAAATTTAATATTATTCCCCGTATTTCTTCTTTTTGCAGCTCGGTTTTAAAACTTTCAGAATCTATGATAAGTTGTAATAGTTGATCATATAGTTCATTTTGATCTTTTGGTTCTTTTATGAACCATGTGATGATGTTTTCTATATTATTTTTTGTGTTACTTCCTGGATAAATTTCTGTTGTTAATGTTTTTAATATATTTTGTAATAACTGTTGAAGAGTGTCTTCTCTAATTCCAACTATTTTTTCTTCTTTGCACTCATCTACAAAATTTTGTAATAATTTTTGGTTTTTATTTAGATATGATCCTACTTGAGTTATTTTATCTTCTGATGCTATTCTGATTTCATAATTTATAGATTCAAACACATAAGAAGAGCGATCCTCATAAGAAAAGTTTTGGTTGGTCATTGTCACTACATAAATTTTGATTTCATCTACAAATCTACCTTCTAACTTGAAAAATTCTTGTAATTCACCTAGTGTTTTATCCCTGTCTTTTTCATTGGCCCAATTTATAATTAGTTTGCCTATTTTGTCTTTTTCTTTTTCAAGCTTTGTTAGCATTGCTGTTTTTTTATCAATTTCTTTTTTAGTTTCTTTTGTAAGAATTGTACTTGATACTGCTTTGGCAAGCTTTTCTGCGGATGTATGAGTACCAGTACGTATAAGTTCTTTTAAGCCGGTTATAGATTCATCATTTAAATTTAGTTCTTGTTGTAACTGACATGTAATCTTTTTGCTATGCTTTAAATCAGTAAATAATATATTTATTAATGAATCTTGCATCGCAGGATCAGTTGCTATTTTTTTTCTAAAAGTTTCATTTATAGCTACAGCTTGTATTGCTTGCTCGATAACAGTTTCCATATCTTTGCTATATATAGCTGGAGTGATTTGCATAATTACAGATGTTAAACCTGCTCTATATTCAGGGCTGCTATAGTTATCTAATATTTCAAATAAAAGTTTATATAAACTGCTTTTGCCAGCGGCTAAACTCTTTAACGCAGGATTATCACTTTCCATTGAGATTATCGCATCTTTTAATGAGACTGTTGTATCTGTTCGCATTCTAATTCTGTTTAAACAGCCAAATGATATTTGACTACTTGTGATGTCTTGTGATGGTGTGGTTAAAATGTTAGTTAGCCAGTTAGCTAATGCTTTTTTATGGCGTTTACCCGTGTCTTCATGTGCTTTTTCTATAAAAGGCCTAAGGTTTCTTAAGACAGCAATAATAGCTTTTCCTTTTAGCGCTTGAGTACTAAGTGCAGAGTTCTCAGTTGTTGTATTTATGATATCTTGAGCGCGGTCATAACACTTGAATAAATCAACTGTTTTATTTGTCCCCATCCCAACGCCTGTAGTTGCAGCTTGTATTTGTTCTATAGTTAATTTGTTTGCTTCTAATCCCATGATTATGTTTATTTCTGCTGTTGCTTTTTCTACAGGGTCTATAGAGTTAAAGCTATAATAAAGAAAAAGTAAAGCATCCTTAGCTGATGTAAATGGCAGGCATGTTGTTCGGTCTGTATCAGCTTCCCAAGTGTCAAAATCAGCAAAAAGACCAAAAGACTCGTTTGTTAAATCTTTTATAAACTGCATGTCGTCATCTTCAGTTGCAAAGCTTTCAGTTACGTCAGCTGTTTCTTGTGTTGCTTGAGTCAAGCTTTCAATGGCGTCAGCTGTTTCTTGTGTTGATTGAGTCAAGCTTTCAATGGCGTCAGCTGTTTCTTGTGTTGATTGAGCCAAGCTTTCTCTTGCTTTTAAAGCTGATGATTCTTCTTCTAGGCTATCCCAACTTATTGTTGCAACAGCTTTTTTTATAATTATTTTATTTTTGGTTAAAAGACTTAGTATTGGTCTTAGTGTTGCTGGATTTTTAATAATATCTTCTAATTGTTGTTTGAATGATTGTGGATTACTAATTTTTTGTCCTGCTGCAAGCTCTGAAATCCCTGCTTTTAAGTCTTCGTTTTCATTAATAATATTTATAAATTCTATCATCAAATCTAAACTTTCGTTTGAGTTTAAAGTATATATAATATTATCTATATTATCAGATAAATACATTTGTAGTTTATTTAATATAACAGTTGTTTCGTAGTCTTTATCTCCTGTAGCTTCGTTATCATTGATTAATAAATCCCCCAAAAATGTAGCTAAATATGTAGAGTTAAGTGCAAGGAACTGATGAATATTATCTTGATAAGGGCTAACCATATGCATGAATAAATTAGATGATATTAATTCTAGAAAGTCCTGTTTAGTAGTAGAAGAATAAAAGTGATATAATGAATAGGGATTGCTGTAAGTTGCAAAAGGATTAAGACTAGATGCTACAATAGATGCTAGATTCGATGTTATTGACAACCAGCTATTTGAGTCAATAGATCCTATTGTGGGAATTAAATCAGATATTCTCGCTAAATTCTCTAATACTTTTATATTGGTATTCGCGTTATCTATTTTATCTGCATTATCTGTATGCTCCTTTATTATACCAGCTATTTCTTTTTCTAGACCAATTAGTTCTTGTAGCGCTTCTCTTTTTTGATCTATTGTTGTATCAGGACTACTAATTATAGGTGTAATATTTGCGTATTGTTTATCAAAACTAGATATTTTTTTGCTATAAACGGCGTAGGGGTCATGTTGACTCAGGCGTTGATCCATGCCTTCTTGTCTAAGATAACTACTTTCATCGTCTTGACTATGAGAAGGAGCTGGATCATCTTTGAGTAAATTCAGGTCATAAAGATCTTTAAGTATTTCTATATTATAGCTATGCATTTTTTTATCTCATTATAAATTATTTATATAATGCTATTATAGCATAGAAACCTTAAATAAACCTTAAGGGCGTAATTTTTTCTTATAGTAAGTTTTATATGTGTGCAACTAAATTATTGCGGATTTATCTCTGTGTATGTCGGTGGTGGTGAATTTTTATTATTCCTAATAAGCTGGTTAGCCTGGTCTTTGTCCAAATTTAACTCTTCACTAGTATCTCGACGAAGATAACTGTCATTTACTATATATTTAGCTTCTTCTTTATGGCTGCTATTTATTATTAGTAAATATGCTAATACGCAACATATCACAATGTAAGGGGCTGCGTTAATTGCAAAGTAGGGGGCAAAGATAATTGCTAATGCAGACAGTGTTAAAAGAGGCGTTAGAGCATTTTCTATAAGGCCTATTTGTTTAATTTCAGGTTGAAAATAATCGTATAGAGTTCCTTCGAAAGCTAGTAAAGGTAAATACACGATCATGCCTATGGCATTTCCCATTGCAATAGCGGCTACATAAGGTAGGCTCGCAAAGTAATATAGTAGGGCGCTAGTTAAGTATGTAAATGCTAATGCTGCAATGCCAGATTTTAATTTTTTTATTGCTAGTTGCCATAAAAAATCAGCAACAATATTATCCATTCCTTCTTTTGTCATGGTCTTGTATGAATATGCTATGTCTTGCTCTGATATTAGAAACCTAGTAATAGATATCTTACAAACTATAATTTCCATTGTTAACTTGGGTGGAATAACTTGTTTGATTAGCTCAAACTCACTATCATCTAATTGCTTTAACAATAAGTGTAGTTTAATTTGTTGCTCTGTTTCCTTATAAAGCCTTATTAATTTATTTATTAATTTATTTATGAGCTCTTTGTCACTATTCTCTGCAGAAATTGTTTCAATTATTTTCGCTATAATATCTGCTGTAATTTTATCTTTATAGCCATTTTTAGGCGAATTAAATAAAGTGTCTGATACTTCTTTTGATTTTATATTTAGTGATTTAAATAGCTGATGAAAATTAATGCCCCCATCTTCTAAAATTAGATTGCTCTCTTGGGATAAAATATGTTTGATAATTTCTTTTAAGTAGCCTAAGTTTGCATTTTCATCAATATAATTATTGGCTTTTAATTTTGCTATGATTTGGTCAGTGGCAAAATCAGCTACCTGAGTTTTTTCAGCTTTGATACCCCGATTGCTGCTTACAATATCAATAATAGTAAGTGCTATTTGCTCTGTTGTTATTGCCTCTCTCTCTAATAAGCTCTTTAGCTTTGTCATGTCTTCTGCTGTAATGCTTTGCAGTGCTAATTTAATTATTGGCGCTGGAATATCTATGTGCACATCTAGCTTTGTTTTGATGGCAGTTTCAATATTATCTATGCTTGCCAAAGCAGCTAGCAAGCCTGGTGCGGTCTGAATTAAACTTATGAAATTAACCGCTAGTTGTTTCTTATCTATAGAGCCACGCTCATCCTTCTTGCTGCTATTGACTAAATCTATTAATACTTTTTTATCTCTACCTAATAATGCCCCTATATGTGTCATTGCTGTTGTTGTAACTTTTTCATATGTGGCATGTTGCCCTTGAGGCATGCCTGCTTGGGTTAGTAGTGGTGATAATAATTTAAATGTAGCGGTGGTTATGTCATTTGTGTCATTAGTAATAGCGGCTCTAAAGCCTTGATTTAGGTGCGCGATCTCAATAACGTTTATTATAAAATAGTGGTACTGTTTTTTAAATAAATTATCGAGTGCTAGCTTTGTTTGTTCATAAATAGCTGGAGTTGTTATTTGTGGTAGACTGTGAGTTAAAAACTCAGTGGCGATGGCGCCTATATATTCTTTGTCTATTGCATCGGTCCTGACTTTGTCTCTTGCTATAGCTCCAATTAAATTGTCTGCTTTTGTTATTAGATCTTGATTTTGATTTAATCCAGGAA
>JABJPE010000048.1 GCA_018664045.1 Legionellales bacterium
TATATACCCTACTTTAGTTCAGGGAAACGAAGCTAAACATCAAATAGTAAAAGCAATTGAAACTGCCACCGGCAGAAATGAGTGTGATATATTATTAATCGCACGCGGTGGCGGCTCATATGAAGACCTATGGTGTTTTAACGAAGAAATAGTAGCAAGAGCAATTGCAGCGTGTAGCATTCCAATAATTACTGGTATTGGTCATGAAGTAGATATAACTATAGCAGACTTTGTTGCTGACCTCAGGGCTGCAACACCATCACAAGCAGCGCAATTTGCAACACCAGATCAAAATGAGCTCATAACTATAGTAGCTAACTATAGCAAAGAGCTAGAGCATAAAATAAAAAACCTGCTAAAAAGATATGCACTAGAGCTAGAAGCACAAGCGAAACAACTACAGCACCCACTGCAGAAAATTCATAATTGGAGCCAAATGCTCGATAACTCTGAAGCAAACTTGCACCATAACTGGCACAGTTTAATACAGAAAAAACTAGCCACTTTAACCACCTTAATGGCTAAAATAGAAGCTCTAAGCCCCATGCAAACTCTGCAGCGTGGCTACAGTATAGCAAGTAGCAAATCAAAGATAATAACTTCTATAGAAAATATAAAACCAGGTGATAAATTTGACCTTAAAGTCAAAGATGGTATTATAAAAAACATAGTTGAGTCAGTAGTACCACAAAAAGAGCATATCCATGAATAAAAAAAGCAAGAGTAAAATATGGTTTCAAAAACACATAAACGACCCTTTTGTAAAAGAAGCACAGCAAGCAGGATATAGGTCTAGAGCAAGTTTCAAATTAATAGAAATTCAAAATAGCTATAAGTTAATAAAACAAAGGCAAACTGTTTGTGATTTAGGAGCAGCTCCTGGTGGATGGTCAGAACTAGCTAAAAAATGGGTAGGACCGAAAGGTAAACTAATAGCCTGTGACTTGCTAGAAATAAACCCTCTAGATGGTGTTATTTTTATCCAAGGTGACTTCACTAGCCCAGAAACTCAACAACAAATTTGTGAAGCAAACGATAACCAAAAATTAAATGCAATAATTTCAGACATGGCTCCTGACACTATGGGTCACCAAGCCACGGACCAACTACGTTCTATTGGCCTTGTTGAACAGGTACTGCATTTTAGCAAAAACAATCTAGCTGAAGATGGTGCATGCATAGTTAAGGTCTTCCAAGGGGTGGGGTTTGATCAGCTAGTTAAAGACTTTAGGCTTACTTTCAAAAAAGTAATAATAAAAAAACCTAAAGCCTCTAAAGATGCCTCGAAAGAAGTATATTTAGTCGCACAAAACTTAAAGAAAATAATATAAATCTTATATAACTTATATTTAGGGTGATTTAATGCTGTCAAAATATTCTATAATTCTATTCTCATTTTCCCCTAAAACTCCTTTATATCGTTGATGATCAAGAAGTATCTGAGAATCACGACTAGCCACATCCCGCAAACGCTTATAAGATAAACTACTTTTGTTATTAAACTCCTCTGCGCTAACACTACTACAAGATTTTCCAACAAAAAAGCTACTCTGGTTATCATCGAAGCAACCATCAAATTCAATGCTGGGAAACACTCTAGTGTCTATATTTTGAGAAACCACATAATTGCCGTTCATCCTATTTCCTGAATTCATCCCCATATCCATGTAACCATCAGCAGGCATAGCTCTCATATATATATATTGGTTTTGAACGCGATCCATAAAAAAATCTTTTATAAATTTAGTTACAGCAAATTTATCAAAATACATAATTTTTGGATATTCAGAATCAACTAAGAAGTCACATCGATATTTGCATATTACGAATAGTTCGCCGTGCTTATAAGGTATATCACTATAAAAAAAGTCAACGTCATTATTCATGGTAGTGTTTGCTGCAAAGTATCTCTTTATAAGATGCATGGGCCAAGTAGGACGTGCATGTAAATAAGAACCTGTGCTTTCTCTTAAAACCGGAGGGAAAAGGTACCCCAATCCAAGTTGTAATTTTTGTGATCTCTGCTTTAATATCTCATGGACTTGCAAATAAGAGGCTAGCTTTTTCACCATAGGAAAATCACACATGACAATTGCGAGATGTATTACAGAATAATAAGAATAACCAAAACAATTTACCACTATACTTTTTATACTTCTACTGGCTATAGCATCAATATCTTCTAAATTAGAATTCACAACCAAATATTTAAGTTTACACGCATTAATTAAATATTCACAAGCATATGACCAATGGTTGCTAACAAGCCGCATAGAACTAATATCAACTAGATTCAAAAATTTTAAAAGATTAAAATATCCTGCATTAGGGTTTGAAAAATTCGTATCTTTCATATAATTTACCTTTAATTGTTTATTAAGGCGCATGCTATCACAAATAAAGATATATTTCAACACCTTAAGGCCCATGCGTCGTAAGTGTGGTTTAATATATTGATACTGAATTAGCAAAAAAGTGGAAATTCACTCCTACTTTAAATAGATGAAGTAGTTGTTTGCGCTTGCCTTAAGTTATCCATATGCGTCGCAATTTTTTTGCCTTGCAGCTCAATAATTCTGTCAAATTGCCCACGGTCATAGACCATTTGCGCAACAAGGTCACTAGAAGTTTTTAAAGGTTTATAATTCCTATTTGCGACCAACGGCTGTAATATCCTGCCCAAAGCACGACCATCTTTTGATTTTATTGGTGAAATATCACACCCTGTACGTTCTATCAGACCATAACGAAATTGCGCATTTGCAAGTTGTAATACTATGCCTTTATACATACTGCTACGAGGCTTTAAAGCACGAACACAAACTTTTTCACCTTCAAGCCAGTGGTTTTTTATAAACTCCATGTCTGGCTGACATTCATAATTACGCCGCGTTTGACCCTGCATAATATCGTCTACATAGCCAATAGGTAGCCTTACTATTACACATAACAAATTATATCGCAAATAACAATATCTTTCAATAACTTAAGAAGGATTTGCTGCGAACATGGATTAATATAATGACATTGTATTAGCAAAAAAGTGGAAATTCACTAATAAAACCCCCATAATATACTTTGAGGCATGGAAGTCCTTGTAATATGGCTAAAAAACAAGGCTAAATACAAACTAAACGAAAGGTAATAAAATTGAACGATAAATCAAAAACGCTACTCTTATGGATATTAATCCCTTTAATCTTAGTTTCTGTTTTCAGTAACTTTGGTCCGCAGCACACTGGTTCTGACAAATTAACTTATTCGCAGTTTGTGCAATCGGTTGCTCAAGGCGATATTAGCAAAGTAACTATCAGTGAAAAAAAAGTACATGGTACTACCAGAAATGGCCATGTTTTCACAACATACCTGCCAATGCAAGACGATCATTTGTTAAATGAATTAATTAACAAAGGTGTGGATGTTAGCGGCAAAGAACCAGAAAAACAAAGCTTTCTTCTTCAAATATTAATCAGTTGGTTCCCGATGCTGCTATTAATTGGGGTATGGTTATGGTTTATGCGTCAAATGCAAGGTGGCGGTGGCGGTAAAAACCCTATGTCATTTGGTCGCAGCCGCGCAAAAATGCTTGTGGGTGACAAAAACAAAGTTACATTTAAAGATGTTGCTGGAGTTGAGGAAGCAAAAGAAGAAGTACAAGAGTTGGTAGACTTTTTGAAAGATCCTAGTAAATTCCAAAAACTTGGTGGTAAAATCCCATGTGGTGCATTACTAGTTGGTAGCCCAGGAACAGGTAAAACATTATTGGCTAAAGCAGTAGCTGGTGAAGCTAATGTGCCATTTTTCACAATATCAGGTTCAGACTTTGTTGAAATGTTCGTTGGTGTTGGTGCATCTCGCGTAAGAGATATGTTCGACCAGGCAAAAAAACAAGCTCCATGCATTATTTTCATTGATGAGATAGATGCAGTTGGTCGCCATAGAGGTGCGGGCGTAGGCGGTGGTCATGATGAAAGAGAGCAAACTTTAAACCAATTACTAGTCGAAATGGATGGTTTTGAAGGAAAAGAAGGTGTAATTGTTATGGCGGCCACTAACCGGCCTGATGTTTTGGATCCGGCTCTATTACGTCCAGGTAGATTTGATAGGCAAGTTACGGTGCCACTACCAGACATAAGAGGACGTGATAAGATTCTTCAAGTTCATATTAGAAAAATCCCTACTACGAAAGATGTAGACCCTAGTATTATTGCCAGAGGCACACCAGGATTCTCCGGTGCTGATTTAGCAAACTTAGCAAATGAAGCTGCCTTATTTGCGGCAAGGTCAAATAGAAGCAAAGTAACTATGCTTGAGTTTGAAAAAGCAAAAGACAAAATAATCATGGGCTCTGAGCGCCACACGATGGTAATGAATGATGAAGACAAACTCAGAACTGCTTACCATGAGTCTGGGCATGCTATTGTTGGCCTTATTCTAGCAGATAAAGAACATGACCCAGTATACAAAGTAAGTATCATCCCGAGGGGCAGAGCTTTGGGGGTCACTATGTTCTTGCCTGAGGAAGACAAGTACAGCATGACGATCACAGCGCTAGAGAGCCAGATATGTAGTTTATATGGTGGTAGAATTGCTGAAGAGATGATTTTCGGCAAAGGTAAAGTAACTACAGGCGCATCTAACGATATTGAAAAAGCATCTCAAATAGCTAGAAACATCATAATCAGATGGGGTCTTAATGACACATTAGGTCCTATTCTTTATGCAGAAGATGACCAGGAAGTATTCCTAGGCAGATCTATAGGAAAAACACGTGCATTCTCAGAAGAAACAGCAAGAAAGATTGATAGTGAGGTTTCAAAAATAATTTCTAAGAACTACAGTTCAGCAGAAGAAATTTTGAAAGACAACATTGATAAGATGCACGCCATGGCTGATGCTTTAATGAAGTTTGAAACTATAGATGACGACCAAATTCAAGATATAATGGCTGGAAAAACTCCAAAGGCTTCTGATGTATCTGGTAAAAAAAGAAAGCGCAAGCCAAGAGCAACTAAGACTAAAGTCACAAACACAGAAGAGACTTTAGTGTCTAGTAGTTCAGACGCAGTAGTACTAGATAAAACTGTGGATGAAACTAAATAACACATGGAATCTTTGGTTATGGGGGTTTTAAATGTAACCCCCGATTCTTTTTCAGATGGCGGCAACTATTTAAATATTAAATCTGCAGTAGCGCAGGCAGAAAAAATGCTGAAAGAAGGGGCGAGCATCATTGATATTGGTGGTCAATCAAGTCGTCCTGGAGCACAAGAAGTAAGTTCTTTAGAAGAAACAAACCGAGTTATACCTGTAATTAAAGCATTAAAAGAAACCTTTCCCGCAGTAAAAATATCTGTAGATACATATAGTCCAGAAGTTATCGCTGCAGCCCTACCCTATGATATATGGGCCATAAATGACATTACTGCTCTTTCAAATAAAGATAGTATTGCTATGTTAAAAGGCACCGAAGTAAAGGTATGCTTAATGCACATGCAAAACCGGCCACATAATATGCAAGAAGCACCTACGTATGACAATGTTTTGCACGAGGTCTACTCATATCTCGTAAATAGAGTTAATAGCTGTATAGCCTCCGGAATTGCTAAAGATAATATTTATATAGACCCTGGCTTTGGTTTTGGCAAAAGTTTAGAGCATAATAAGATATTACTAAATAACTTGGATTTTTTTAAGAAAATTGGGGTTCCTATTTTAGTTGGCATGTCGAGAAAATCTATGTTGGGTCAAATTTTAAATAAACCAGTTAATGACAGGCTTTATGGTGGAATAGCTGCTGCGGTGATTGCATGTATAAATGGCGCTGCTATAATAAGAACACATGATGTTGCGGCAACTGTGGATGCACTAAAAGTAACTGAAGCGATCATGAACACAAATATTACAGAAGAACTATTATGAAAAATTATTTTGGTACAGATGGCATTAGAGGAAGAACCGGATCCGGGAACATTCAGCCAGAGACTATACTAAAGCTAGGCTGGGCAGCTGGCATGGTGTTAAAGGATCAAAATTCTAATGAAGTGTTAATTGGCAAGGACACCAGGGTTTCTGGCTATATGCTAGAGTCTGCACTAGAATCTGGCTTAGCCGCTGCTGGCGTTAATATTGGTTTATTAGGCCCTATGCCAACACCTGCTGTTTCATATTTAACTGCGACATTTCGCTGCGCTGCTGGCATTGTAATTAGTGCGTCTCACAATCCTTATTATGACAATGGCATTAAGTTCTTTGGCCATGATGGCAAAAAGCTATCTAATGAAATAGAGCAGCAAATAAATTATTATATGACTCAGCCATTAAATATGGTTGAAACAGACCAGATTGGTAAGGCACGCCGAATAGATGGCGCACCTGATCGTTATATTGAGTTTTGCAAAAGCAAATTAATTCCAGATTTATCTTTAAAAGGTTTAACTATAGCTATAGATTGTGCAAACGGTGCGACATATCACATTGCTGAATCGATATTTACAGAGCTTGGGGCAAATACAATAATGCTAGCGAATAAGCCTAATGGTTTTAATATAAATGAAAACTGTGGCTCAACATGTCCTGGCGACCTGCAGCAGTTAGTAATCAAAAATAATGCAGACCTTGGCATTGCATATGATGGCGATGGTGATAGAGTAATTTTAGTGAATCAAGATGGTGCTATTATTGATGGTGATGCCATTGTATATATTTTAGCTATGCACCTAAAAAACAGAAATAAGTTAAATAACACTGGGGTAGTTGGCACAGTAATGACCAATATGGGTGTTGAAAATGCGCTACGGCAGCACCAAATACCATTTATTCGCACTAGTGTTGGCGATAAAAATGTTATGGCTAAATTAGAAGAGCAAGGCTGGTTTTTAGGTGGGGAGTCATCTGGGCATATAATAAATTTAAAAAAGACTATAAGTGGTGATGGCATAATTACTTCATTGCTTGTATTAAATGCGATGTTAGAACAAAAAGCATCAATAGATGAGCTCTTAAAAGACTATCAAAATTACCCAAGCGAATTAGTTGCAATAAAATGTGAAGATCCACAGGAACTCATTAAAACAGTAAAAATGCAAAAATTAATCCAGCAAGCAACTAAAGATATGGGCAATAAAGGCAGGGTTTTAATTAGAGCCTCGGGCACTGAGCCCAAAATAAGGTTAATGCTAGAGAGTATTGATGAAAATCTAATTAATACTATGTTGCCAGAGTTAACTACAAAAATTAATTCCATAATTACAGAGGAAAATAAATGCAGCATCTAGTTTTATCTGAAAACA
>JABJPE010000049.1 GCA_018664045.1 Legionellales bacterium
AATTTCAGAGCTATAGACTGTTTGGATAGAATCCACCACTAAAACTGCGGGCTGTTGCTTTTTCACCTGTGATATTATTGTTTCAACCTGAGTTTCAGCCAATAAATACATATTATCTTCTGAAATTTTAATTTGTTTAGCACGCAAACCTATTTGCTCTAGCGATTCCTCACCTGTGACATATAACACATCTAATGGTCTTTTCGCTAAATTTGATAATGTTTGGAGTAACAATGTAGTTTTACCAATCCCAGGATCACCACCGAGCATAACCACCGAGCCAGCAACTAAGCCACCACCTAATACTCTATCGAATTCAACACAATCTAAACTTATTCTTGTTTTTTCACTGACACTTACCGCACCAAGAGCGGTTATCTCTGCAGCGCCACTACCCGCATAGCCTGAAAAACGCTCATGCTTGCCTTTAACAACACCAGCACCTTCAACAATACTATTCCAAGCCAAACAACTACCACACTGCCCAGTCCACTTAGTGAAATTAGCACCGCACTCACGGCAAGCGTAGGAAACCTTTGTTTTCATCTCATTCTCTTAAAATTAATACTATTTTAGTATAACAGGGAGAAAATTATAAAACAGCTAATCTGAAAACGTTTTTATGCAGGCAGTCATATTAAGTCCAGCACAGTTATCAAATTATAGTCAGCAGATAAGCGCAGTAGGCATTCCCATCTCTAAATCTGACTTGCCACCTTTAGGCACCTTAGAGGTTAAAGCCTCATCATCATCAAAGCCATGCAGCAAAGGACCTGACACATCAGGGAAGGCCTTTAATGCAGCAGAAAATAAAACTTGCAGTGTAGAAAATTCTATGTACACATTTACTCTTCCAAAATCATCACTTTTCTCAATCTCATTTTCAATTGACCCTCTATTTTGACACTGCATTTGAACATCCCACCAGAGACTATCCCTAAACACAGACCATGAAGTATCACGAATACTTTTTGTCATGGCTTTAGTTAGCTGAAAGAATCCTAAATTAAATCCTCTTTTAGCTATAAACTTTTGCACAGGAGAGGACTGTTTTGAATAAAAATGTAGGATTACATCCTGAGCAGAAAACTTGAATACCGCCTTGTCTTGTTGATCACGACTATTTTTAGACTTAAAACAAAACTCTCTTAAAATAGCAATTCTCTCCAGCTGCGCATTAACCTGCTCTTTAGTATATTTATAACTATCAGCATGAACATCATGAAATTGCTTTATTTTATCCAGAGTTATGTTATTTATAATAAAGTCAACAGTGCTATTAGAAAATGGTAGTGTGGAATTTGGCATAGCAAGTAAATATGAGCAAACCACAGGCACATCGTCTGTCGATACAATATTTATGAATTTACCTTTATTTGAAAGATACATAGGAATACTACTAGTCTCGCTGACATTACTACTAGGCATTGACTCTTCAAAGTCTATTAGATTAAATGATTTAGTTGCAGCGTCATACATTATATTACCGGCATTATTATCCCTATCAAAGGCCAGCATGTAAACAACAAAAGCCTTATGATAACTTTCTGTATCAATGCCTTTATAAAGATTTACAAGGTCCGTGATAGCTTGTTTAGACTCTTCATCAGAAAAAGATTCTTTATAAGATAACCAAGGTCCTGGATTCTTATTGTCCGCAAGATACATATAATAAGGATTTTTTTGGTTATACTGTATCTTGCCTGCAAATGGTTCTAGATGCTTCAACACATTGCTACCTGACAGTTTTTGCATAATTAGCTTGTATGTGTGGCCACCCGCATCTTTTCTTATTTTTTCTACTGTATGGCTTTCAACTTCGGTAAGGCCTAACTCTTTAGCCAAACTGCTTATAAACATTTCATTACGTAAACTTTTATTACGCGTAGCCTTGTTCACTTTCATAAAATTATTTTTAGTATCAAACGTTTTCTTCACATAATTTCCAGTTATTTCAACTAGATTTCTCGTACCCATTACTTGAGAATCCCGAGAATATGATCTATCATCATCAAATTCATCATCAGATAAGTCACCTAAAACTTTATTTACTATTTTTTGTTGTTCTGTCTCAGCCTCCATAACCCTTTTAACTTCATCAGAAGCTCGCAGCTCTTCACTAGTTGTAAGTTTACTTGGGTAATAATTATCCCAAGCGGCCAAAGCTACAACTAAAATACTAAAAATTGCTGCTGCAGCAACAATAATGCTTGCATAAAACAATGGAGTCATACCAACAAAAGCCACACCAGCAAAAACTAGGGCATTTGCCATATTTAAACTAGATATAGCAGCAACCCCAAAAGCCATAGAGCCACCTGTGTAAAAAAATGCCACAAATCCTGCTGCAACTGCAAAAAAAGAGCAATAAATAAACTTGGAAAAATAATTTAAACTATGGAAATTATATAAAAAATTAAGATTTAACATGAAACACCTATGATTTAATAAAATATATATGGGCGTTATATTATATAATTAATATAATTTCAAGTAAAACATATATAAATATACTATAAACCCTGTATAAAGCAATAAATATACAAGCCCAATAAAAAATCATATAATGAGCATTGATGGAGATAAATAGATGAACAATCTAAACAACATGCTTACAAAACAAATAACTGCGCGCGGCATTAAAAACCAGGATATAATAAATGCCATGCTTAAATACCCTCGCGAGCTATTTATCGCCGCAGATGTGCAAGAGCACGCATATGATGACGCGCCTGTTCATATTGGCTATGGCCAAACCATAAGCCAGCCATACATAGTCGCTTTCATGCTAAATATCCTTGAGCTAGCGCCTAGCTACAATGTGTTAGAAATAGGTGCTGGCAGTGGCTATCAAGCGGCATTACTAGCAGCACTATCAAAACAGGTAACGTCAATAGAAATAATTCCAGAACTAGCTGCATCAGCACAACAAAAAA
>JABJPE010000050.1 GCA_018664045.1 Legionellales bacterium
GGCTAATGTTTCGGTATTATTAACAGTAGTTGGCATACCATACAAACCATAATTAGCTGGAAATGGTGGTTTATATCTTGGCATAGCACGCTTTCCCTCAAGAGACTCTATCATCGCAGTTTCTTCACCCACAATATAGGATCCCGCTCCCAACACATTGTATAACCTAAAGTTAATGCCTGACCCCAGCATGTCTTCACCAATTAATCCTGCAGCCTTAGCCTCTTCTAGTGCTTTTTCACAGCTTTCATACTGGTGCAGAAACTCACCCCTCATGTAATTATAACTGTCCTCTATACCCATTGCATAAGCTGCAATTGCCATGCCTTCTATTAACTGATGAGGATTGTGAGATAGAATCAGAGTATCTTTACATGTTCCAGGCTCGCCTTCATCTGAATTGCAGATAAGGTATTTCTTGCCTTTATGATCTTTTGGCATAAAAGTCCACTTTAATCCAGTAGGAAAGCCAGCACCACCACGCCCTCTTAATCCAGATGCTTTTATTTTATCTATCAACGATTCAACCGATGGTTTGGTCGCCAAAATATCACGCCAAACTTTATAACCACCAATAGCTTCATATGTAGCTAATGATGCTCGATCCTTAAGATCCATAGTACGGAGACATATACTGTTAATTTCCATCTGTACTAAGCTCCTTCTCTAGTCCAACTATTATCTCATCAACCTTATCTTCAGTTAAATTTTCATGGTAGGTTTTATCGTTGACAATCATTACCGGAGCACTACTACAAGCGGCTAAGCATTCTGCATAATCTAAAGTAAACTTACCATCAGATGTGGTCTGACCTATATTTATACCAAGTTTTTTAACTAAGTGTTGTAATATTTTACCACTGCCACAAAGACTACAAGAAATACTATTACACACTTTTATATGATATTTCCCAGTTGGCTTTAGCTTGTACATGCTATAAAAACTAGCAACTTCATAGACTTCAATATATGAAATACCTAAATAAGATGCCACGTTATCAAGCAGCTCTCTATATAAATAACCATACTCATCTTGAACAATTCTAAGTGACATCAATACTGCAGAACGTTTTTTGTCTGCTGGATACTTTGCAAGTTCTTTGTCAATGGCTGTGCATATTTTTGCTGGGAAACCATCTAAGTTAACGTTACTCATCGATCTATCTCCCCAAATACAACATCAAGCGTTGATATAATTGCTGGTACATCTGCTAAATTATGACCTTTAGTCATCATATTCATTGCAGCTAAATGTGGAAAACCAGGCGCTCTAATTTTCATTCTATATGGTTTGTTGGCCCCATCTGACACAAGATATATTCCAAATTCACCTTTAGGCTGCTCAACGGCAGCATACACCTCAGACTTAGGCAATGAAAACCCTTCTGAAAACAGCTTGAAATGGTGAATTAATGCCTCCATATTACCTTTCATATCATCCCTTTTGGGACTACTGAACTTAGTGTCATTACAAATAACAGGTCCTGGATTATCACGCAACCATTTAACAGTTTGTCTAATTATTTTATTTGACTCACGCATCTCTGCAATACGTACTAAATAGCGATCATAACAATCACCATTAACCCCAACTGGAATATCAAAATTCAAATCTGAATATACTTCGTATGGCTGTTTTTTTCTTAAATCCCACTCAATACCAGAACCTCTCAGCATTGGCCCTGTAAAACCATAATTAATAGCATCTTCTGGTGAAACAATGCCTATATCAACAGTGCGCTGCTTCCAAATTCTATTTTGTGTTAAAAGTCCTTCATACTGGTCAACGCAGGCCGGAAATCTTTCAGTGAAATCCCAGATAAAATCTAGTAAACTTCCTTCTCTGGCCTCATTTCTCTTTTTAGTTCTGTTTTTATCATTCCATACTGACTCTTTATACTGAGGCATTTTATCTGGCAAATCTCGGTAAACGCCTCCAGGCCTATAGTAAGTTGCATGCATTCTAGCACCAGACACAGCTTCATAACAATCTACTAAATCTTCTCTCTCACGAAAGCAGTACAGCAGCACAGACATTGCACCCAAATCTATAGCATGAGCTCCTAGCCATAATAAGTGATTTAAAACTCTTGTTATTTCATCAAACAACACCCTTATATACTGAGCCCTCACAGGAACCTCTAAACCAGCCATTTTTTCTATAGCCATAACATATGCATGTTCGTTAACCATCATAGACACATAATCTAAACGATCCATATAACCGATGCTCTGCATGTATGGCTTATTTTCAACTAATTTTTCAGTAGCACGGTGTAATAAACCTATATGAGGGTCAACACCAGTTATAACCTCACCATTTAAATCCAAAAGCAAACGTAGAACACCATGAGCAGAAGGATGCTGGGGACCAAAGTTTATTGTATATTCTTTTAAATCAGGCACAATCTTCTCCCCCTTTATGCGAAGCAACATCGTTATTTCTGATAACCTTAGGTATTACAACTCTATTTTTTATATTTACTTTTTCATATACGCATTTACCAGCCTTAGCATCATAACGCATTTCAACATGACCTTCTAATGGAAAGTCTTTTCGCATAGGATGACCAACAAAGCCATAATCGGTTAAAATCCTTCTTAAATCAGGATGATCTTCAAAAAAAACACCAAATAAATCAAAAGCCTCACGTTCATACCAGTCAGCATTTGGCCAAACAGAACAAATTGATGAAATATTTAAATCTTCTTCTGACAAAAAAACTTTTAATCGTAAGCGAGTGTTATAGGTCAAAGACAAAAAATTATAAACTACAGCATACCTGCTGTTAAAAGTTGCGCTTGGCTTCAAATCAGTTTTAGCCCTTGAGAAACCCGTATCAGTTGCTCTTTCAGTAATCCATTCACTCTGACCATAAAACAAATAATCAATAGCAGACAAGTCTATCAACTGATTGAACAATAATCTGTCATCAAACTTTAGTAACTGACAAATATCTAAAATATCAGAAGCTTCTACTATAGCTGTAACCTCATTGTTTTCTACTTTTAACTCGATTTTGCTAGAAAACACAGCCGTCAAGTTTTTTACCAACCCTGTAGTTTTATCTACCACTCTACTTATCCCCTTGCCTATAAATGGTATTGATATCTTTGCCTGCAATTTTTCTCTTTAATTCCATAATCCCGTATAACAGAGCCTCTGCAGAAGGAGGACAGCCTGGAACATACACATCAACCGGAACTATACGATCACAACCTCTGACCACAGAGTAAGAGTAATGGTAATAACCTCCTCCATTAGCACAAGAACCCATAGAAATAACATATCGCGGCTCTGGCATTTGATCATATACTTTACGCAATGCTGGAGCCATTTTATTGCACAATGTTCCTGCCACTATCATCAAGTCAGACTGCCTGGGGCTAGGCCTAAACAAGCAGCCAAAACGATCCAAATCATATCTAGCTGCACCAGCATGCATCATTTCAACTGCACAACACGCCAAACCGAATGTCATTGGAAATAAAGATCCATTTTGAGCCCATGAAACAATGTCATCTAACTTTGTCAGAGCATAACCATCTGTATTAAAAGTTTCTATTCCCACTCTAAAGCACCCCTTTGCCACTCATAAATGAAACCAACAACCAAAACAAGCAAAAAAAATGAAATAGCCGCAAAACCAGGCCAGCCTAATTTTCTAACTGATACAGCCCATGGAAATAAAAAGGCAGTTTCTAAATCAAAAATTATAAATAAAATTGCAACCAAGTAAAACTTAATATCAAATGGATCTCTTGCATCAGAAAAAGGATTAAAACCACACTCGTATGGTGATAGTTTTTCGGGATCTGGCCTGTGTGGACCAAGGATTCTTCCTGCTAATAGTGGTATGCAACCTAAAAACAAACCAATACCTATAAATATTAATACTGGAAAATAATCTTGTAACAACTCAAACTCCTTTGTTGATTTCTAATTATTGTGCCGAAGATCGGACTCGAACCGATACGACCTAATGGCCACTGCCCCCTCAAGGCAGCGTGTCTACCAATTCCACCACTTCGGCTTTAACTTACTTCTGACCACCCTTTGAATTACTTTCGCTAGGTGATACTACTTCCTTAACTATAATCGCAGACTTATCAGCTTTTGTCATGCTAATATAGCCTAAATTTAGGCTGCTTGTAAAAAACGCAATTGCAAACCAAGTTGTTAACTTTACTAGAAAGCTGGTTGTTGTTTGAGCACCAAAAGATCCACCACTACTACTACCGAAAAGTGCACCCATATTAGCACCTTTTCCATGCTGAATAAGTACTAAACCTGTTAAACAAACACAAATAATTACATGTACTGCAAGTAAGACTTGTTGCATAACTCTACTACCTCTCTAAATGTACTGGGGTCTAATGAAGCCCCTCCTACTAAACCACCGTCCACATCGGGACAATTAAAAATATTTTTACAGTTGCCACTGTTAAGACTACCACCATACAATATACGTGTGCTCTTTGCAATTTCATTATTAAATTTAGCTAATGAGGATCTAATAAACCTATGAACATCTTGAATCTGATCAATACCTGGCACTTTACCAGTGCCAATAGCCCACACTGGCTCATACGCAATTAAAAATTCTTGAGTACAATATTCGTTAAAATCATCATGCTTGAATATGGCATTACACTGGCTTTCTATAACCTTGAATGTTTCATTGTTTTCTCGAGCACCTAGCGTCTCACCAACGCACAAAATGGGCTTTATTCCAGACTTAAGTGCCGCAAAAAATTTATTTGCCACCTCTAAATTATTTTCGTTATACAAAGTACGCCTTTCAGAATGCCCTACTAAAACATACTCACAAGCAAAATCTTGCAGCATAGTGCTAGATGTTTCTCCAGTAAAAGCACCAGAGTGATGCTCAGATATGTTCTGCGCTCCCAACTTAACTTTTGTAGATCCTAGCATATTTTGCGCTAACTGCAGATAAACAAATGGCGGCAATACGGCAACTTCAGTAGCTAAGTCAGATGCCGAAAACTTATTGAAAAAGCCTTCAATAAATGCATTGCTACCATGCATTTTCCAGTTACCCACAACCACAGGAGATCTTGACATATATAATATCCTTTACAATAAAAATTGAAATCCAATTGTAAACTCTAAAAATTACATTTTCAATAATTAGTATTAAAACACAAATTCTAAATTAACTTTCAGCTTTCAATCACTTCAATAAGATAATATAATTTAGAAGATTTACTAGGGGGAAAAGTGCTAAAACTATTGTTTGGAAATTCAAGATCATTAATATATGAAGCCACAAAAGAAGGTGATACAGAAACAGTTATTAACCTTATCAAAGCTAATCATAACGTAAACAAAACTGGAGAATATAACAACTCCCCTCTCCACCTTGCAATAATATACAGGCATGATGATATTCTTGATGTGCTGCTAGCACATAACGCCAAGCCAAATTCCACAAATGAACATGGCATAACCCCACTACAAATAGCTGTATACTATGGCTGTACAAAAAACATCCGAAAACTACTTGAAAAAGGAGCCCATCCGGACACTTACAACAAAGTAGGCTCAACCGCACTCTTGATAGCAGTAAAATATAAAAATGTCGGAGCTGTAAAACTACTTCTAGAATTTAATGCAGACTTCACCAAAACGAATAACAATTTTTCAACACCTCTTTATATAGCCGCAATAAACGGCGATGAAGACTCAGTAAAATTACTCCTAGCTGCAGGCGCAAAAGCAAATGCAAAGCATAATCACGACAAGTGCCCAGGAGTGATGGCCGCATATAACGGCCACTACAAATTATCAAACATACTATTCTCACATAGATATAACACCAGGCAGAAAGAACAAGAAAAAAAATTAGCAGAAGCCAATAAAAAAATGGCTCCTACTGATACAATCTTGAAAGAAAACAAGCCTTGCAAAGCTGAAACAATTGCCACAACAACAGAAAATATAGCTAACAAAGAAAGCCGCAAAATTAAAAGAGAAGTATTTGAAATAGAAATGTCTGATAATTCACAAAAACAGAAGTCACCAAGATTTTAAACCTAATGAAAGCTAATTAATAAGATAAAAAACAATAACATTCACTACAAACAAAACCTAAAATATCACTACAATAAACTTGCCCTGTAAAAACAAAAAGATTAAAGTTAAATACTAACAGCACTGAGCTTACTAAAATCAAATAATTTAAGGGATATTACATGCTAGCTAGCAATTTTTTCATTCAAACAAAAAAAGAAACCCCAGCAGACGCTGAAATAATAAGCCACCAGCTTATGATAAGAGCTGGATTGATTAAAAAATTATCGTCAGGAATATACTCATACTTACCCCTTGGACTGCGCATACTCCGAAAAGTAGAAAATATAATAAGACAAGAACTAAATTCCACAGGAGCCATGGAGATAATGATGCCTTCTATACAACCGGCATCACTCTGGGAAGAAACCAACCGTTGGGAGTCAACTGGAGCAGAGCTTCTAAAAATAAAGGACCGTCATAAACGCGACTTTTGTTTTGGCCCAACCCATGAAGAAGTAGTCACTGACATAGTCAGAAAAGAAGTTTCTAGCTACAAACAACTACCACTAGTTTTATATCAAATTCAAACAAAATTTAGAGACGAAATAAGGCCAAGGTTTGGCGTTATGCGATCTAGAGAATTTATCATGAAAGACGCCTACTCCTTTCATAAAAATGAAGAATCTCTAGAAGAAACCTATGGATCGATGTATGAAGCATACACTAGAATATTCCAAAGACTAGGCCTTAGGTTTAGAGCGGTACTAGCTGACAGTGGTAATATAGGTGGGAAACTATCACATGAGTTCCATGTTTTAGCAGATTCAGGCGAAGACACAATTGCATATTGCAATAATAGTGATTATGCCGCCAACCTAGAATTAGCAACTACTATTACACCAGTTGAATCAAATGCAGAATCTGGACCGGAGCTAGAAGAGATAGAAACACCTGAGACTACAACTATAGAAAGCCTATGCAACCATCTAAACGTAAAAGCAGAAGAAACAGTAAAAGTAATTATAGTCAAAGGCGAAGAACACCCATTAGTTGCATGTATTTTAAGAGGCGATCACACACTTAACCAAACAAAAATAGAAAAGCACCCACTAGTAAAAACACCACTAGCACTTGCTGACAAAAATGACATTGCAGAACATCTACAACAAGAACCTGGCTATATAGGTCCTCTTGGTCTCAACATCCCAAATATTGTAGACCCATTCGCAGCAGCACTAGATAGTTTTGTTTGTGGCGCTAATAAAAACAACTACCATTATAAAAATGTAATCTGGAGCAGAGACTGTAATATCGGCGAAATACTAGACATAAGGGAAGTATGCCCAGGTGATACAAGCCCTGATAACAATGGCGAACTTCAATTTGCAAAAGGTATTGAAGTTGGCCATATATTTAATCTTGGCATAAAATACAGCAAACAAATGAACGCAACAGCATTAGATGAAAATGGCAAACCATTCCCAATGATTATGGGCTGCTATGGTATTGGAGTTTCACGAATAATTGCAGCAGCTATTGAACAGAACAATGATGAAAATGGCATAATATGGCCAGAAGGTATGGCTCCATTTCAAGTACACATAATCCCTATGAATTATCATAGATCAGAAAATATAAAAAGTTTTAGTGATGATATATATCAAAAATTACAAAAACTAGGCATTGAAACCATGCTAGACGATAGAAACATGCGTGCAGGCGCATTATTTGCAGATGCTGACTTAATAGGAACACCTCATCAAGTAATTATCGGAGAAAGAAATTTGGCTGAGGGGAAGGTAGAATATAAAAACAGACGCTCAGGTGAAAAGCAACTGCTCTCAGTAAATGAATTACTTAAAATATTAGAGCTAAACTAAGACAGATTTCAACCAATCTGTCTTAACTAAATATTTTTCATAAAGCTCAGCTTCTTTTGAGCCTGGATCTGGTTTCCAGTTGTAACGCCAATTAACATTTGCAGGTAGAGACATTAATATAGATTCAGTTCTACCACCACTCTCTATACCAAATTTAGTACCTCGATCATAGAGCAAATTAAACTCAACATAGCGACCACGCCTATATGCCTGAAAATCTCTTTCTCGTTGCCCATACGCAACTGCCATTCTAGATGCTACGATGTCACTATAAGCTGCAGTAAAAGCAGAACCCACATTCTTTACAAATGAAAAACTATCATCAAAACCCCAACTATTTAAGTTGTCAAAAAACAAACCTCCAATACCACGATGTTCCTTCCTATGAGGCATATAAAAATAGTCATCACATTGAGATTTAAATTTTTCATACACATCATCTCCAAATGGAGTACATGCATTATAGGCATATTTATGCCATAGCTTACAATCTGCAGCAAAACCATAATAAGGTGTCAAATCAAAGCCGCCACCGAACCACCAATATGGATTAGCACCATCTGGGTCAACCACAAAAAGCCTAAGATTAGCATGAGTTGTTGGGATATATGGATTATAAGGATGGATAACCGTTGAGACGCCTATCACCTCATATGGCTTTCCAGCCAGCTCACCTCTACCTGGCAATGCAGCCTGTGGCAGCTTATCTGCACTAACGTGACTAAAATTTACACCAGCAGATTCAAAAACTTTGCTTTTATCAACAACCCTAGTTTCACCACAGCCTAAATTACTAGTCCAATTATCTATATTGAATTTAGTAGAACCATCAATTTCAGACAATACACCACAAATAGATCTCTGCCATTGCGTAAAATAACACTTAGCTTCAGAAAAACTTTCCTTAAACATTATTTATTAACATCAGACAAGCCAAGCTCTTTAAATCTTTCCTGACAATATTCAGATGCCAAATAACGATCTGATAGCCTAACATCGTCACGAGGATGCAGAAACATTGGCATTGACATTCTAGCTTTAGTCATGTCCGCGCCCTCAGGATTTACAACTCTGTGCATAGTTGACTTGTAGTAACCACCACTACACTCTTCTAACATATCACCAATATTTACCACCAAGTAATCTTTATTATAAGGAACATCCATCCACTGACCATCTTTTTTCAAAACCTGAAGGCCAGGTTCACTCCCAGATGGCAATACAGTCAATAAATTAATGTCGCCGTGTGCCGCAGCACGGATAGCGTCCACATCCTCTGAACCATCTAAAGGAGGGTAATTTATAAATCTTAAAAGATTTCTAGGAGAGTTTTGTATCATATCTGATAATGGCATTGAGAATTTTTCTTGCACTTCAGCCGGACAATGATGCTGGACCCAGTTTAATAATTCAGTAGCACAAACGAGCATTTGCTTAAATAATTCATCTGTTACGGGTCTTATATTTTCAGGGCACTTGTCTGAGATGTAGTAGTGGTAAAATTCCTTTAAATCTTTCTTTTTCATGCCTTTTGCTGTTTCAGACAGATCTCTTGAAACAAAACCATTGTGCGTTTTAGAAGTAAATTCAAATTTGTTTTTATATTCTTCTTTTTCATTAAAGAAACTACCCCAGGCCTCATAGCAACTCTCAATTAATTTTAGATCTATAGGGAAATTTTTTAAAACTGCAAAACCCGTTTCTCTTAATGAAGTTGCAAACTCTAATGAGGCACTTTCACTTTTATAATCAACTATATTCATAAACACACCATAAAAAACAATATAAAACAATATAAAACAATATAAAACAATATAAAACAACCAAATACAAATTATGTTGCAAGGTGATGCGCCCTGTCAAGAATTAATTAATCCAAAACCTTTCTTCGCAACACCCTCAAATCATAGATATAATTAATTTTTCAAGAAGAAACTTTAGTACTATCTATTAAAAATATCTTTAGTTTCTTTTGGCAATAGCTCTAATAATAATTCATTAAATGAATAACCATGGTGGTCCGCCGCCATTGGAACTAAACTTTTTCGGGTAAAACCCGGAACTGTATTTACTTCAAGCAAGTAAAATTTACCGAGATTATCACAGATTAAATCGACCCGACCATAGTGTTTGCAACCAATAGCATCAAATGCCTCAGTCGCAGTTAGCTGCAGCTGTTCCTGAATAGAAGCATTAATGTCACATGGGAAAATATACTGAGTATCACCACGCCTATATTTAGCATCAAAGTCATAAAAATCTACGCCCGATATAATTTCAATAATGGGTAATGGTTTTCCATTTAAAATGCCCACAGTATATTCGCGTACATCATTAAGCCAAGGCTCGCAGATTATATCACTATCTAAACTTTTAAGCTCAGCGTAAGCTCGAGGAAGATCAGCTAATAACAATACTTTTTTTATGCCAATACTAGATCCGCCGTCAACTGTTTTCAAACAAAATGGTGCAGAGAAGCTATTTTCAATTTTCTCCATCATAGCTTTATCCATCTTATCGACCATAATGAAAGGCAAAGTAGATAAACCCATATTAGCCCATATATGCTTGGACTTTGCCTTATCCATAGAAATAGCAGAACCTAACACACCAGAGCCAGAATAACAAAACCCCATAGTATCTAAAAAACCTTGCATTAAACCATCTTCGCCATAAGCACCATGTAAAATATTGAAAATATAACATGGATTAATATCAATAAGTTTCTTAATCCAAGCCTTGTCTTTAGGGTCTATAGAGACAACATTAAAGCCGATCTCTTTTAAACCAGAAACTACATTACGCCCTGAATCTAAAGAAACCTCCCTCTCCAAAGATTTTCCACCACATAAAACAACTATTGAATTTGATCTTTCATATCCATTAACCAACATAACTACACCTCATTATGGAATATTCTAACTTCTGGCTCTAATAAAATAGAAAACTTATCGGCCACACTATCTTGTACATATTCAATTAAACTACTTATATCTTGTGATGAAGCATTATCAAAATTTAATATGAAATTAGCGTGCTTTGGTGAAACCATAGCGCCACCTATGCTCTTGCCCTTTAAATCACAACTCTCAATAAGAGCTGCAGCATACTTTCCCGGTGGGTTTTTAAATACTGAACCACAGCTAAAGCTGCCTATAGGCTGAGAATAATTTCTTTTTTTCAACAGCTCACTAATAGCCTCGGCAGAATCATGCGCCTGTTCTTGCTTAAAATTTAACTTAGCAGCAACAAACCAACCATCAGATAAAATATCTACATGGCGATAACTAACATTAAAGTTGGCTGACACCATGTTTTCAATATCACCACTACGATGCAAAAAAGACACAGAATCAACAAATTGCCATGTTTCACTACCAAAAGCACCAGCATTCATTCTTAATGCACCACCCAGAGTTCCAGGGATTCCCGAAAAAAAAGCACCGCCTATCAAACCAAGCTTAACAGTAGCTTTCGCGATTTTAGCGCAACTAACCCCAGCGCCCACAGATAGCAAGCCATCTTCATCAAGACTTTTGCCTAGAGTGTTTAAGCCTTTTACCGTAATTATCACAGTTGCATCCAACAAACCATCAGGAAACAGCACATTACTTCCTAAACCTAGAAAAATAATATTCTCAGAACTTGGTAAGCTCGCAATAAATTTTTTCATATCCTCAAGGTCATGTGGCCAGTAACAGCATTTTACACTACCACCAACATGCCAAGAATTATGTTTTTTTATAGGGTGATTATATGCTATCTTCCCCTTAAAATTACAAACCATATTACAAAACTCTCAAAGTTCAGCAGTTTCATTCTGCAAAGATGCAACAAGTATTCTACAGATTTTACTTACACTACCGGCACCCTGGAATAAAACAACACCATTATCTTCTACATTATCAAGTAAGTTTTCACACAAGTCCTCTTCAGCGGTATATATGACAGTTCCCTTGCATTTATTTTGAATATCATTAACCAAGTTCCCGCTGGTAATTCCATCTATGGGACTCTCACTCCCAGGATATATATCTAATAAAAGCAAATTATCAACCTTGGCTAGAGCACTTACAAATCCTGCCCAAAGCTCTTTTGTGCGAGAATATCTATGCGGTTGAAAAACCATTGTTATTTTACTGTTATTGTAAACGGTGCGTGCAGTTTCTATAGTCGCTTCTAACTCAGTTGGATGATGACCATAATCATCTATCACAGCAAAGTTTTTATCATCATGAGTATAATTTCCTATTATTTGAAAGCGCCTACCAATTCCTGAAAAACTTCTTAAAGCATTGCATATATTAACATCGGGTATTTTACAAATTGTCGCTACAGCAATTGCAGCCAATGAATTTAAAATATTATGTCTACCTGGCATATTTAAAGTTATATGTAATGGCGGCAACTTTTTTCTTTTAACACTAAATTTTGTAACTAAGCCATAATGCTCGACATTATATGCCTGCAGATCATTCTGAGACTCCATGCCATATGTGAAAAACTTACGTGAGATATCATTTAATATTAGTTTAATGCGGGGATCATCACCACACACAACTGCATTTCCATAAAAAGGAGTTTTATGAATAAAATCTAAGAATGATCGATCCTGCAGCTCAGAACTATCAGCATATGTTTCCATATGATCATTATCTATATTTGTAACTACCGCAATCATAGGATTAAGGGCTATAAAAGATGCATCACTTTCATCAGCTTCGGTTATTAAATACTCGCTTTTTCCTAAATCAGCATTTTTTGCAGTGCTGTTAACCACGCCTCCGATCACATACGTAGGGTCAAGGTCTGCCACTTTAAAAATATGCGCAATTAAACTTGTTGTTGTAGTTTTACCATGGGTACCAGATACAGCGATTCCAAACTTGAACCGCATCAACTCAGCCAGCATTTCAGCTCGACTTAAAACAGGTATATTTTTCTCATGGGCAGTTATTAGCTCAATGTTACTAGGGCCAATGGCACTAGAGACTACCACAACATCAACACTAGCTATATTAGCTTCAGAGTGCTCAAAATAAACATGGATACCAATATCAACTAAATTAGTTGTAATATTATTAGAAGCAACATCAGATCCTGATACAGAATAACCATTATGGAATAAAACTTGGGCAATACCACTCATGCCAATACCACCAATACCGATAAAATGAATACGCTTCATATCGCCAAATTGATTAACATACATAATAAAAGCTCTCTAAAATTTACATAACTACAGGATATTACTCATAACTATATATCATACTGCAATAGAGAGATAGATACAAAGCCTATTATATACAATGCTTTTTACTCTTGAAATCTGAATCTGACCTCAACAACCTATGAAAATCACCTTTGTCAGCTACATCTAGATTATCAGCAAAACTAGCTAAAAGATTATGTTGAACACTTGAAATGTCATTATCATCTATATCTTCAAGAAACTCCTTTTGACTTGTGTATTTATGTTTTAACTCAGACAGCAACTGCAATGCCCTTTCATATTCAAAGCTTGGGGAACATTTATCTGGAGGGATAACAACCTTAATATCAATAAATCCAAACTTCAATGCCTCTTTTATCGCAATTAACTGCGAATCATAATCTCCTCCTGAAAGAGTTATTGGCCTTAACTCAAATTCTAATGCTGCTTTTGCCATAAGATGCCTTAAATTATTATCATTAAATTTACCGTCAAAATCACTGCTGCATACAATAGATTTTCCTTGCTTTTTAACGGCTCCATAGTCACTTCTATTCTCAGACAAAAACCACCTAGCTAGAGTTAATAATAAATTAAAACCCCTTTTAGATTCTGGGCTTTCACTTGCAAAACTATTAAAGCTAACTTTGCCATCAACATCAAACCTATCATTAATACTTATATCAGCAGCTCTTAGATCTGACAATGACGAAAAAGTTTTGCCACTAGTCTGCCGAAGATCATCACTACTCATGTTACTATGAGCATTGAGTTGTGTTTCATCTTTTTCAGGAACTCTCATCATATCTGCTGTAATAGAACTAACTTTCAAGGCAGCGGCTAGTAAATAACAAGAAATAGCGATAACTCCTATAGCATACGGCAGGCCAAAGCCAAGGAAGCAAGCAAATAATATTGCACCAACACCACCAATTGCTAAAGATACTGAATTTGCATTCAAACACTTATTCATATTCCAGTTGTTATTATTTAAGTTTTCTAATAGATAAACCCACATCGCACACCCAAAAGATATAAATAAAACTGGAATAAAAACTGAGTTTAGTGGAACTATAAATGAAGCTATAACTACAGCAAACATAAATAAACACCAAACCAAATTACAGGTATGCAATGTATTATTAAAATAATCATCCTTCTTATCCATAGCATCATTTTTATTTAACAAAAAATTAATTGAATTAAAGATACCACCACAGGAATCGACTAAAACCCAAATAGAGGTCGTTAACAAAGTGATAGCTGCTACAGCCCCCACAAGTGGGTTAAAAAAGCTGATAGCAGCAACAATAGCAATAAAAATAAAATAATAATGAGATAGCTCACTCATGTAATGAGAAACATCTGATAAAATCGGGTATTTTAATTTTATATCTTTCATGATAAAGCCCTGTATTATATTGAATTATAGTATATAAACTTTAACTTTTCTTAATGAACATTAGTCATTAAAAATATTTGCATAGTAATGGCAATATGATATTGTAACTATGGAAACATTTTTATAGAGGAATTATGAAAAAAAACGACCCAATAAAATTACCACAAGGCAAGCAGAAACTACTACTCCACTCCTGCTGCGCGCCATGTTCAGGCTCAGTTATGGAGGATATACTCGATGCAGGCATCGATTACAGCATTCTATTCTATAACCCAAATATTCATCCAATAGACGAATATAATCTTAGAAAAAATGAAAATGTACGATTTGCAGAAAAAAATAATATTGAATTTATTGATCTAGACTATGATACTGAAAATTGGTTTAAAAGAATAAAAGGTTTTGAGGACACCCCAGAGAGAGGATACCGCTGCACTATATGCTTTGAGATGCGCTTTGAAAGAACAGCACTTTATGCCTTTGACAATGGTTTTGATATCATCACTAGCTGCCTTGGTATTTCACGCTGGAAGAATATGGACCAAATAAATACAGCAGGAACTTTAGCAGCGTCTAGGTACCCTAACATTAGCTACTGGACCTACAACTGGCGCAAAGCTGGCGGCTCCAAACGCATGATAGAGCTCGCAAAAGAAGAAGAGTTTTATCAACAACAATACTGCGGCTGTGTATATTCTCTAAGAGACACAAACAGATGGCGCCTTAAAAACAATAGAAGCAGAGTAAAGCTAGGCCAGGATTACTACAAAAAAGAACAATAACACGTTAAGAGATATTAGGTGATAACAATCACCTATAAATTACCAGCTAGCGTCTACTATTATTTCGTTTCCGCATTTTGTTAGTAGGACCAGTTGGCCTATAACCAGCTTCTTCGCACTCTTCTGCACCTCGAAAACAATCCCAACGATTACAATTAACATTGCCCTCAACAGCCAACTTCCCAAGCTCCGATGTGCAATTGCCCAATCAAAATGGTAATGGTCTCAAAGGGCTTAAGGAAAAATTAAGAGCTGTTATTTACACAAAAAATATTAATATTCAGTATATTCATGTAGATAAACAGTTGTTTTTTGAGGAGACATGGTTGAAGAAATAAACTTCAGACAAAAATTATAGCTATGTAAATATACAACAAATGCGCTCTGATTGCGCAGCCACCCACCCAAGTGCGGCCTACCCTGGTCCATAAAACAAGATATAACAACAGCTTAGTTGACACAGCCATTTCAATAAACACTTTATAAAAATTAACATCTTAACGCGAATATTATAAATATTGTTTTTTAGCGCGCGTAACTCACTCTATAATTTGCTTATAGAAAATATATATGCTAGCTTGGTATATGTTCTTTTATCCAAAGGGAAGTAAAATGTTTACAAATTGCAATATTGATAAGACCGACCGCATCAACCGAGCTGTTATTGGCGTCTTAATATTCCTCGCAGCACTATGCAATATGAGCCGCACTTTTTTCATGACTGTTGGTGCTGTACTATTCGTCCAATCATTCATTGGCTGGTGTTCTATACCTTATATACTAGATAAATTTAAATCTAAGTAATTACATTACTTAATATATAAAACAAACTAACGCCATAGTATATATTATTTGATATTAAGCTATTAGGACTAAATCCCAATATAATTTTTAAATTTTAATTTAATCAAGTACTCTAACTAACATGATTCATTTTATTTAAGCTATTTCTTCTTGAAACCAAGAATGGAAAGGGTCAATAATTTCCTGAGTCTGGCTGGACTTCAAATCATAATCACTATCAATACATGAATCTAGCTGCCGCCTTATATTATCCTCTCTCATATCAGAACCAAACCCAATAAAAACTATCTCTTGCCTTCTATCACCAAAATCATTATGCCAATCATCACTACTAACTGTAACTTTATAATCAACTCCCTCTGGCCATTCTTCCTTAGGCACCGCAGCTAACCACCGTCCTAAGCCTTTATGAGTAACAAAGGCTCCTGCCTGCGAAAGCTCTCCAACCAAGTCTGGACGACTTGAAATCCAAAAAAAACCTTTTGCTCTCAAAACTCCTGGCCACTCTTTATTAAAAAAGTCATAAATCTTTGAAGGATTAAAAGGCTTGCGTGCACGATATACAAAACTTGTAATACCATACTCTTCTGTTTCAGGAATATGATCTTTAAAATTATTAAGTTCTTGAAACCACATTGGGTGATCCTGCGCCTCTTCAAAATTAAAGAGACCTGTATCAATAACTTGATTAAGTGCAACCTTTGAATTAGTAGTTTCTATAATTTGTGCCTTAGCATTAAGACTGCGGATAATTGCCCTAACAGTCGCACGATCCTCACTATCTATTAAATCAATTTTATTCAAAACAATTACATTAGCAAATTCAATCTGCTCCACAAGTAAATCTACTAAAGTCCTGTCATCATCCTCACCAAGACTTTCTCCTTTATCTCTTATAAAATCAGTAGAACTATAATTTTTAACAAGATTTGCACCATCGACAACTGTTACCATAGTATCTAGATGTGCAACATCAGATAAACTTTTACCATTCTCATCACGAAAATCGAACGTTGATGCTACTGGTAAAGGCTCAGAAACACCCGTACTTTCAATAATAAGATAATCAAATTTATTTTCTTTAGCTAACTCACTCACTTGATCAAGTAGATCTTCTCGAAGCGTACAACAAATACAGCCATTACTCATTTCAACCAATTTTTCCTCTGTTCGAGAAAAATCTGCACCACCCTTCTCTACTAAATCTGCATCAATATTGACATCACTCATATCATTTACAATAACTGCAACCTTCATACCTTCTCTATTATGAAGAATATGATTCAATAATGTGGTTTTTCCTGCTCCTAAAAATCCTGACAATACTGTAACGGGAAGTTTTCTATTAATTTCTATCATAAAATAGTCCAACTAAAACAGTTAGAATATCATAATGTTTTCTGTATAAAAAGCATTTTCAATCATTATCATAGGGGCTTTTGGCAAAAATTCAGGAAAAATCATGTTCCACAAAAAGTTTGATAAATACATTCTCTTGGCTTAGGTGGCAACTGGTATATGTTTGGTGTACTATCATAATTGTAAGGGTGCTGTAGAACTTGCAAAAAATTAGAAAGTGGAGCTAAATTATTTGCCGCAGCAGCTTCTAAGACTTCATGAACTTTATGATTACGCGGAATAACCGCTGGATTATTTTCTCTCATCATACTTTGTGATTTTCCCCAGGAGCATTTATTTTGCTTAATTCTTAAACTCCAGCGCTGATACCAGTCTTGAAAATCATCATCTTCATATATTTTACCCACTGGCATATCCTTGTGCGCTAAATCATAAAAAGTATTTGTATAATCTGCATTGTGCTTAGACATCCAAGCTAAAAGATCATTAATTAAAGCACCATCGCCATTTAAAAAACCAAACAAACCAAGTTTTGCGCACATCATATTAAGCCAACTCTGCTGATAAATATTAAAAAAATCATCAATAGCATCACGCGCAACACTAACTGCTTTATTTATATTAGAATCGAGTAATGGGAGCAATGTTTCCGCAAAGATGGCAACATTCCATTGACATATTTTTGCTTGATTTGAAAATGCATACCGCCCATCTTTATCAATAGAACTAAATACAGTATCTGCCTTATACGAGTCAAGAAAAGCACAAGGACCATAGTCTATAGTATCACCAACAATACTAACATTATCTGTATTCATCACCCCATGAATAAAACCCACCCTCATCCAATTTACCAATAATTTAGCTTGATTTGATATTACCGCATTCAATAGTGATAAGGCATCATTATCTCCACCGATAATTTCTGGATAATGCCTTTTAACTGTATAGTCAACTAAGGATCGAATATCATTTTTACCCCCACTAACACTGGCAAACTCAAAAGAACCCACTCTAATATGAGATCTAGCTACACGAGTTAAAATAGCTCCTGGCAACAAAGATTCCCGCATTATCTTTTCACCAGTTGTAACTACCGCCAAAGATCGAGTTGTTGGCACCCCTAAGTGATGCATCGCTTCAGATATTATATACTCACGTAACATTGGACCAAGGGCCGCTTTGCCATCACCACGCCGGGAATATGGAGTGCACCCAGAGCCTTTAAACTGAATATCAAACCTAGCTCCTGCTGGAGTAACATGCTCACCTAAAATATGCGCACGTCCATCACCTAAAAAAGTAAAATGACCATATTGATGCCCTGCATATGCCTGTGAAAAAGGCTTTACATGCTCGGGTATAACATTCCCTGCAAATAACTTAGCCTGCTCATCGAAACTCATATTTTCAAAGTCTAAACCAAGCTCCTGAGCAAGGCTGCTATTTAAAATAATCAATTTAGGATCAATAACTAAATCAGGAGAATTATGCGTAAAAAAACAACTTGGAAGGCCTGTATAAGTAGTATCAAAATTAAAGCCACATAACTGCATAATGACAATTTATCCTTTCAATTTACATGAGCTAAAATCCTATTGCTCATCACTCCAACCCACCTTGCGTAAAAAGTCATCATAAGTCCCTTCAAAAACAGTAACTTTTCCATCATCAAAAACAATTAACTTATTCGCAATTTCTTTTAAGAAATACTCACTATGAGTTACAATTAACACAGCGCCTGGGAAACTCTTAATCGCTCCAAGCAACGATTCACAAGACTCTAAATCTAAGTGATTAGTAGGCTCATCTAATAGAAGCATATTTGCTGGCTGCAATAAAATTTTGCCCAACATCACCCTGCTTTTCTCACCACCCGATAGCACTGATATTTTCTTATTAGATAAGCCACCAGAAAACATCATATTACCACAAACGCGGCGCACAGCTGTTTGACTTATAGTTGGCGCTGCATTTTGCATCTCTTCATAAATACTTAAATTAGGGTTAAGCCTATCTATGTTCATCTGCCCAAAATAACCAAATTCAGTTTTTTCATGAACCTCAATATTGCCTTCTTTTGCATGTAAATCACCCATAACAAGCTTTAACAAAGTTGACTTACCCTTACCATTTCTACCGATAATGCAAACCTTATCATCAGCACTAACTTCAAACGATAGTTTTTCAATTAAATTTTCTTCATCATAGCCAAAAGTTAAATTACTTATCTCAGTTAAATTACTTCTGCCAGATGCTGGCAGAGAATTAAATTCAAAATCTAAAGTTGCAACTTGGGCTAGCTTTTCCTTCTTATCTTGCTTATCTAATAATTTAATTTTGGACTGAGCTCGCTTTGCCATACTGGCTTTTGCCTTAAAACGCTTAATCCACTCCTCTGTTTTTTCACGCTGCTTTGCTTCATTTAGCCTAGTTTTTTCATACATTTCTTCGGCAAGCGCAATCTTTTCATGCACATTGCGTGTATTGCCCTGCGTTTTTTTAAAATTACCACGGTGAATATTAAGCGTGTGAGTAATAATACTATCCATGAAATCTCGATCATGAGTAATTAAAATTATCTCACCATCCCAGTTATTTAAAAACTTCTTTAACCACCGGACTGAATGAATATCTAAATAGTTAGTAGGCTCATCTAAAAGTAACATATTAGGCTCGGCAAGTAATAATTTTGCCAAATTTATTTTTACCTGATAACCACCTGAAAACTCATTCGGATCTCTGAGCATATCTTCCAGTGAAAATCCTAAACCCATCAGAATCTCTTCGCCCTTCCAAGTTTCATACTCACGCTCTTCAGATAACACGCTACAAACTTCATCAAGAACCAAATCATGACTAAACTTAATATGCTGCTCTAAATGGCCAATTCTATAACCCTTTGAAATTTCAATAACGCCTTCATCAGGCTCTAACTCACCCAGAATCAACTTTAAGAAAGTACTTTTACCACTCCCATTACGGCCAATAAAACCGATCTTATCATCTCTATTGAAAATGATATTAACATCTTCAAAAATTGTGTTACCCGTAAATCCAATGGCAATATTATTAACTTTAATCATATCAGACAAAAAATGTTTTTATATTATGACATAAATCTAACTCTACTGTTTTATTATCGAAATAAATAAAGTATCTATGCAGCATTTAATTTGTTAATTTGAAGTCCAAATATTATTTGAATCTACTGACTTTAAAATACCCTAAAAAATAGGTTAGCCGAAACTACTGCCTATATTATCCACACTTTTTGAAAAAAATCAATCTTATCTTTATTTTATAGTGATATTAAATTTTGATAACGACAATAATTACCCATATAAATGATGCCAAACATATCAATATGTTTGTTGAAGCTCATAAATAGAACAAAGTCAAAATTATCGATCATATAAATAATTTTTCCAGAAATAATACAGGATACTTTTGCTGTGGCTAGCTAAAAAATTATTCTTCCATCAACAACTGTAAGTGTATGATCGATGCCTATAGCTTCCAGAAAATCTTCTTCATGAGAGACAATAATCATCGCGCCGGGATATTCTTTCAAAACTTGGATTACGTGCTCCTTAGTCTCTAAATCAAGGTTGTTGGTGACTTCATCTAAAATTAGCAGCCTTGGTGTTTTAGCGGCAATCATGCTTAAAGAAGCACGTGCTTTTTCTCCACCAGAAAGATTAGCCGCAAGTTGCATTACTTCTTCATTTGTTCTGAATAAAAAATCATTGAGGTGCCGCCGAGCTTCAATTTCAGTCCAATCCGGCCTTAGTTTTTTTATGTGCTCAATAACTGAAAGACTAGACTTAAGATTAGAGTAATGCTGATCTAAATAGCCAATATGTTCAGTGCGTGGCAAATGCCAATTGCCAGTGGTGAAAATTTCATCTTGCCCTAAAATTGCTTTGAGCAGCGTTGATTTTCCAGATGCATTTTTACCGCAAATTGCAACTCGCTCTTTTCCACCCAATGATAGACCAATATTTTTCAGGATAATTTTATCTGCCGCATAACCCAAATCTGCGCCACTTATTGATAGTAAATTACTAGAGCTGATGTTTTCTGCTATTAGTGAAAATTTTGGCTGGATATTTTTAGGAATATACAGTTCTGAAAACTGTTCTAGTAAATCATTTTTTTTGTCGTTTATAAATTTATTACTCTTATTGCAAGTCGTCTGGCCTTTAGCTTGAGCTGCTCTTAGAGCTAATTTATCCCCAGCGTATTTTTTTTCGCCATATCCTTTCCGTTTTTTAACTCTTTTCTGCTCTTTCATCAAAACTTTATGCGTATCTTTTTTTTCGCGTTTTAGTAACGCTAAATCTTTTTCTATGGCTGCGCGTTTTTGCTTAATTTCACGCATGTATTCATCATAAGAACCAGTGAACTCATGAATTTTGTTATTATCAATGTGCCATATCGTATCGATACAATTTCTAAGTAACTCTGTATCATGGCTAACAATAATTAGTGTGTCTCGGTAACGCGCAAGCATTTGCATCAAGCTTTTACGACTATGTTTATCCAAATGATTTGTAGGTTCATCTAGTAGCAGCAAATCTGGCAACTGGGCCAATGCTTCAGACAACCTTTTATTAAGCCGCTGCCCACCGCTTAAATCATTAAAATCACTGATTGTCTGCTCAACATAGCCAACACACAAATCTTCTGGAATAATAACTTCACCACTAGAAGGAGACAGTTTTTGACGCAACATATTTAGCAGGCTCGATTTGCCACTGCCATTTCTGCCAATAATAGCAATACAGCTACCTGGATAAATCTGGTTTGAAAAGTCTTCGAAACAGTTCTTATTTGGAAAAGAAAGACTAAGGTTTTTAAGGTAAATGGGGCTATGCATAATGTATCTCTAAAATCTTTAATGGCTTAATTTCAAATGCAAAAGTTATGTGCATCTTCAGATTGCCCAGAAAATTGGGCAGATTTAAAAGATAATGTTCATTTTTATGCGAGACCTCGAATTTAGTTAGCCGAAACTACTGCCTATATTACCCATACTTTTTAAAAAACACCATCTTTTATTAATTTATGACAAACTTACTACTTTAAAATAACCAATACAATAACTGCTGTCTATAACTCATGTTTTCAATAATAAGCTTGGCAAAATGTCCAGGTGAGGCAATCGATGTGCGCTGGCTTATACAAAAACATTACTAAATATTTTACTTGCAATTCAATATAGTTAACTGTATTATTATTATAAATTAAACAAGAGAAATTCAAATGACAAGACACATTAGACAAGATAATACTCGCGAATCAAATGTCCCACCTGACTATGTCCCACCTGGCAAGCTGGTAAAAACGGGTCAAATGTGCGATCTGGCAAATTACCCATCTGACACAGGTCGCTTTATCAATATACAAAGTGATCATGATGCTAACTCCACCCGTAAAGTCGCATTGATAGGAGACTCAACCATCGATAATGGTTTCTGGGTCCAACAAAAATTTTCATACGATTATTCTGCTGAACGCAAGATTCAACGAAAAGATTCGTATGCTCAAAAAACAGAAACCGTAACTTATCAAATTGCAGCCAAACTAAAAGAAAATGACAATATGGATTATATTGTCGCCAATCTTGCAGTTGATGGTGCTACCACAACAAATTTAATTGACAACGGCGCTCGGCATTCAATGAGACTAAGTAAAATTATTTGGGACGATGATCACCCCAATCTATGTGTGAACCAGTTGGAATCTTGTGAACAATTTAAACCTGACACTGTAGTGTTAAGTGTTGGGGGCAACAATTATCGTGAGCCACTACACGATGAAATAAATGGATTATTAACAAAAATGGCGCCTTTTGATTTTTTTATGTGCCAAACACCTGAAAATAAAAAAGCAGAAATAAAGACATTGTTTGATGATGCAAAAGAAAACTTGATCAAGGAGTATAAAGGAATAATAGATGACTTAATGAAACAAGAAAGCGTCAAAAGAATCGTAATCGTCACGCAATATTACCCTGATTTGAGTCTAGATCGCCAGTGTATCTACACTGGATTTACTCATCTGGCTCAAGCAAACGGCCAAGACGATTATCTTGACTACATGAAAGAAACTATGGACGATCTTTATCGCAATATTTATGATCATATCCAAGAAAAAAATAACGGCATAAATAAAGAAGTCATTATCGCTGATGCCGGCTCATCCATTAATCCACTTGACTTTAACCACACGGCTCAAATTGAACCAAATGATCATGGCGCTAAACTAATAGGACACCTCATCAGCTCAGCCATTACCCATGAGTTTGAGGATGAGGATCACCAAAAAATACCTTTACTAAAACTTTCCCTCAACAGTATAGACGTCGAAAAAAGCATACTAAACTCAAGAGATAATATCAGTGTGAGACAAGCAAGTGAATTTATGCAGCATAGCCGTCATAATTATTTTAAACCTACTATAGCTGATGATTTTCTGACAAGACTTTCAAAGACCTACAACTGCTTTGCAGGCAGGCGCATTGATTCCAAAAACCATCATAGCTTTGGATTTGGCTTGCTAGATCTAACAATTGCCCCAATAATTGCTCATTACTTATGGCAATATTCCTGGGGCACTGAAAATATCCGGGTTTTTAGACTAATAGCGGGCGTTATTTCAGCACCAATACTTATTATCCGTTCTGTGGTAGCTACTGCATTAACAATAGCCACAGCTCCCTTATCCCTATTATTTCATCTGGCAACACTACCATTCCGAAATAGCAACAACCAACCATATGACGAACTACCACTATCAACCGATCCCGCGACCAGTAGTTCTTTAGCAGCA
>JABJPE010000051.1 GCA_018664045.1 Legionellales bacterium
CATCGATGCCATATTTTCGAAGACTACGACAAACATCAGGGCCTATTGTTAAATTAGGCACAAAATGATTATCCATCACATCGAAATGAATGCCATCTGCACCTGCGGCCAACACATTACTCACATCCGCGCCAAGACGCGCAAAATCAGCTGATAAAATCGAGGCTAAAATTAAATTGCTCATACTAATATTTCCCCAATAAATCTTAATTAATAGCTAATATGTTAACAAAAAAAAAAATTTGATGCCACATTGATAAATATTATTAATAACTTTATTTTAAAAATAGATTGTGGCGTCGCTCACGCTCCTAGTAATGATGGAGGATAGTTAATAAAACACCGTTAACATATAACACGTACTTATATCCCCTATAAAAAACAATCCTTCCAAACATAAAACTCAACTCGAGTTGTGATTTTATAATATGTATTACTAGGAAATTAGCCACAAAAAACTAGGGCGGGAATTTATTTACGCAACCATTATAACATCTGTATTCTCGTCCAACTTTAAATGAGAAAATATACTTTAAGCCGTCTTAACAGCTAATAGTTATTTGACAAACAAAAAAAAAACAAGCACTCTAGCAAAAACAAATATAGTTTGGGAATATTGATATGAAAATAAATACAACTGACTTACCAAGTTTTAAACATATTTTGATGTCTTTATTTACGTACCTAATAGCAGCTATCATAATTGCTTATTATATCGCCATTACAATTGCTCTAGCAATACCATCACTATTGTATCTAATCACAGGCGCATCCTTGTTTTTCTTTCTCAACAGCCTTGTGCTAACTGGCCCCGCACTACTCTCATCATCATTAGGTATTACTCTAGCGGCTATAGTAATAGTAAATTTAATAACAGATATAATAATAAACCCCTATAATATAAAGGACATATCCATATATTCATTAAAAAGCTCAGCCGTATTATTTATAATATCTGCAACAGCTTTTACTATTTGCACAGCTTGTGGCCTACCTCCAGTTATAAATGCTAGCTTTACCTCCTTAATGCTACAAAAATCTGCAGCAAATATAGCACTGCTAACCGCCGCCATTGCCAAATACCCATTAACTTTAGCAAAAACAGGCTGGCAACCTGAATCTGTTTTTTCAAAACAAGTAATTACAACTGAAAATAGGAATATGGAATATGGAACAAATAATTATGATGAACCTGATGATATTGATGATCTATATGTGAATGCTGGGCAAGTCAAGTCTAGCCAGAACGTCTACTCTCCTTTATAAGCTCGTATGCCTTTTTTATCGCCGCGGTTTTATCATTAGCTAGCTTTATCATCTCTTTGGGTAGGCCTTTTGCCATAAGCCTATCTGGATGATGTTTCCCCAATAGTTTTCTATATGCAGTTTTGACCTCCTGATCTGTTGCATTTGAGCTTATATCTAAAGTTTTATATGCTTCTTGTAGCTCACCTGCGTGTGATCTTTTTTGATAATTTGAATACGAATAACCGCTAGAGCCATCTTGATACATCGGTGCAAAACCTAATGACATACAAATTTTATTAATTACTTTTATCTTAGATGCACTCAGGCCATCAACACTCGCAGCTCTATTTTGAACATCTAGAAACATCTTTAGTAAAATAATTTGGCCGCCGCACTCCTGCCTAAGTTTTCGCAGCTCTAAGTCCAAGTCAAAACCACTACTTTTACCCCTATTAAAAGCGGCTATCGCTTCTTTTCTTGCAGAGGCGTTCATATTTAGCTGCTGCATAAAACTCTTGGCTATGCCTATTTCCTGCTCAGATACAACCCCATCTAATTTAGCTATATAACCCATTACTGCAAATGATGCGTCAAAAAAAACTTGCTGTGCATTACTATGATTGTAAGAAAAAGTAAAACTTCTATTCCTCTGCGGCAATAGACTTCTATCAAAACGAGAGCCGAGCCACAAACCCAACATAAAACCAAAAAAACCATGACCCAGAGGCGCAGTTAGCACATAACCAAAGTAACCACCCAATATTTTGCCAATCATTTGCGCCTCCACCGTAGCATAATAAACATAACAGTAAACCATATTATATAAATAATACTAACACATGATATTATGAATAGACCAACTACACTATTTAAATTAACCGAAAAAATCAAATAGAACTTCTTAAGAAATTAGTAGAATGATCTTGTTTTTCTTCTATAGACCTAGAAACTAGTGGTGCGGATTGCCTTTTATCAAGTATTGATTCTTGTAAAGACACAATGTCTCCTTCGTCAACTCTATTATATTTATAACCAAGATTATGACCATCTTCTACAGCATTAAAAATCCTAGCGCGCATCGATGATTTTCTAGTGGTTTTTGGGGGGCTATCTGCTGCAAATAAAGTCATCTTCGCAGCAGCCCTGATTTTGCCAACACCAAGAGGTTTCTTTTTAAAGAGCCGTTTAGAAAACGCATCTGGCTCACCCACACCGCCACTGTTTATATATTGAGAAACCACACTATGAAAAACATCTAAACTTACTTCTTCTGGTGTAGATGACCTTTTATCAAGTATTGATTTTTGTAAAGGCACAGCGCCTACTTCGTTAACGCTCTTATCTTTATTGCCGAGATTTCGAGCACCTTTTATAGCATTAACCCTATTAAGCGCCGATGACTTTTTAATGGTTTTTGGGGGGGTAGCTACTACAAATAAAGAATTCTTCGCAGCCCCTCTTATTTTTCCAATAATAAGATCTTTCTTTTTAAGGAGCCGATTAGAATATGAAGCTGGCTCATCCGCGCCTCCACTGTCTATATTTGGGAAAGTCATCCCAGTCACCGTTCCCAAAAATGCATCTGTATATTTTTTAGTAATATTACTCCAGCCCCATAGCTTAGACATATTTCTATGCTCACTACAGTAACGATGAATATGACTAGCATTTATACCAGCAACACCACCTTCTATTTCATTTCTATTTAGACGATAATAAAGCTCAATCTCATTAGGGGTTATTATTTGTAAATCCCTACCAAGCAAATAAGCTCGAGCCAAATTTCCCCAAACTTGTTTCTGCATTTGAATATTACATGTAAAAAGAGGCACCCCCATTTTTATGGAGTCCCAACATATAGCAAAATCGTTAGCATCAAAAGCTCCATCAATAAGTTTGTCACTATTATTTTCATTAAAGATATAATCTAAAAAGTGGCTTTGTATCTCATTAATGGAAAAATATTTTCTCATATGTTTACGAATAGTTTCTTTCTCAGTAGCAATACTTTTTTCTTTCAGTCCTTTATGAGTATATTTAATATTTTTTATTTTACAATTATTGTCATATAAAGCATATGAATATTTCAATTCATCATACATATCAGATAACGATTTTTTAAATTCACCCTTTGTAACAGCGATGCCGCACTTTGGAAACAAAAAAGTCATAAAGTCTTCATACGCACACTTAACTCCAGCTAATTTTAAACAGCTCGCTATTTCTTTAAATTTTTCAGGGGAAGTTGAAGAAGATAATTTAGGCAATTTAAGATCTGGGCTCTTCATAATACTGGCTTTTTCATAGTTAGAATAATATTCCATCCGATATAAAAAATAGAAAACTGAAAAATCATTTTCCAACTCAGTACAATTTGCACGAAGCTCAGCAGTATTATCATTAATAAAATAACTATGATCAATTTTAGTTAGTTTAATTTTAACTGTGTTTATAGCATCACTAATTCTTAATAAAGACGACTCCCCTAATAAAAATATTTTTGTTATTAGTAATTCTATATCAGAGCTAATAATGTTTAAATTATCGCTTAATAGCTTATCAATAATTGATGAATCAAATCCATCAGCTGACTTGAAAAAAATAATAAACTCTTGCAATACTTTTATCTTATCTTTATGAGATTCAGTTGCTGAATTTTTATTTATTATAAGGTAGGATATAGATCTAAATAAAAAATTAATAACCTCTTTCTCAATCTTACTTCTACCAGTCAAATATATATTAGAATTTAAAAGATAACCAAGATTAAAAGTGGACCTTTCTGCAGCTGGCACTCCTGCTTCAGAATCTTGCCAAACGTCTGTCTCTATCGATTCTAAATTAATGCTAGAATCAACCAAAGATATAGCCCCTTTATCAACGGTAGTATTATTAATTTTCTTTGATGCAACAATATTTATTCCACCCTTAAAGTTTTTTACTTTAAAAGCCTCATCTAAAACATATTGACTACAAATAATACCGAAATTCGGATTAGAGTCTACAGTATCTACAAGAAGATTCGTATCTATATTAACCTTAACACCAGCACTAGCAGGAAATCTTGTACCGCTCATACGCTTAAATAGTCTTTCATCAGTATTTACAGAGGTAGCTGTTTTTGATCTCGGTGGGGAAACGCAAGGCAGATTATCAATATTTTTCATTGTAACAAACTCTATTAGTAATTATTTTGAATGTTATTATAAGTCATTTGGCGCAACAAAGCAAGCAAATATAGCTCTTTAGCATAAGCATAAGACCTAAGATAAAAATGATTTTTTATTACACAAACAATACCGATAGCAAGCAACTTATCATCAGTCTTATCGACATAAAATTTAGCAAAATTAAATTTCAATCAAAAACATGGTGCGGTAAAAATACTTCGACAATATCCAAATAAAAACCGTACCATATAACTTTAGAATATCGCATAATAAGAAAATTATAATTTGTAATCGGCAGATGTGATAAGACAGGAATTCCCCTATAATCAATAGTTGCATATTTCATTTCTGATCTTTTTACGTTTCCTTCCGAAAAAATCAAGTTTCCTATAGGTGTGGAGCCATGAGATGAAATTAAAGAACCATGTTTTTTCATAAGTGCAGGTGGAAATACAATACTCGCGACCATCCAAGGCCGATTAGATACAAGCAATAATGAATTCCTAACCCAAGAATCAGACTCTACTACGACCTTAGCTTTTAACCAGACAGGTAAAGCCACATCTGGCAAAACATCCGCCTTAATATCCAAACCATGCATATCTTTTAATCTTTGCGTTGTGGAACCTGAGTATAACAACCAATCAGCTAACGATGGAGTTAAGTAAACCCCATCTAAACATGTAAAACTTTCTTTCCAAAAATCATCATTACAAGTCACAAATACTTTTATCCTATAGAAACATGTTATAGTATATTATCTTAACCAAGTTAAAACGCAATAGCAGCCTATGATTGATAACATTAAACCATATATCCAGCTTAGCAGAATAAATAAACCTATAGGGATTTATTTATTATTGTGGCCAACATGCTGGGCACTTATGCTCTCTTCAAATGGGAAGCTACAATATTCAACTACTATAGTGTTTATTCTGGGAGTGATAATTATGCGCTCGCTAGGGTGCGTAATAAACGACCTTGCCGATAGAAATATAGACCCCCACGTCGAGAGAACTAGAACAAGACCATTAGCCAATAAAAGCATAAGCGTTAAACGAGCGCTAATTTTCGCTTTATTTCTAGCTTCAATAGCGCTGCTTTTATTATTAATACTCCCTCCTCAAACATGGGTATTTGCCCCAATTGCATTACTACTAGCTATCAGCTACCCTTTTTGCAAAAGGCTCATAAATTGCCCTCAATTTATCCTGGGATTAGCATTTTCAATATCCATTCCTATGGTCTACGCTGCAATAACAAATAAAGTACCGGCACAAGCATGGCATTTGTTTTTAATCGCAGTTATTTGGCCTTTGATATACGATACTCAATATGCTTTAACAGATAAAAATGATGATTTGAAAATTGGCATAAAATCAAGCGCTATTTGGTTTGGAAATTATGTATATACAATAATAGCAATGCTGCAGCTTGTTTTTTATTGTAGCTGGATTTTTTTTGCAAGAGCTTACGACCTTAAACCAATATTTTATGTGGCACTGGCTATATCATTTAGTATGGCAATTTATCAGCAAAAACTAATTATAACAGGAGAAAGGCATTCCCAATTTAAAGCCTTTGAAAATAATAAATGGACCGGGTTTATTCTGCTAGTTGGACTAGCAGCCGCAATATTATGAGCCTTTTAGCAACGCTATAGCTCCATCACTAACTAAGTCAATCAAAATACCTGGAACCATACCGCCTAAACCATCACTGATCATCATAAATGCGATAGCTACCAAAATAATCCCCATAACTTTAGTTACAAATTTTATGCCAGAATCACCTAAAATATTTTTTATATATGATGAAAAAAAACAACAAAACAAAAACGATAACCATTAATAGTAAATTAACCACACTAAGAGCTAACTTGCCCTCAATCGTTGGCATTTTAGATGCAAACACAATAACAGACGTCATAGCTCCAGGGCCTGCAATCAAGGAGAGTGCCATTGGCACTACAATAATACTATCTTTTGTTGCAGCTTCCTTAGACTGCAACATATGCATGCCCATAGTTAAAATAATTAAAACACCAGCTAGATGAATACTAAACTAAAAAACATGCAAGAACTTTAGGGAGATACTGGACTATATTTCATACCACTTAGCAAGCTGTATGCGCAAATTATCCACCCCCTCTTTACTTTTAGAAGAAAACAAACTCACACTAACACCTGACGATATATGCTTAACCACGCTAGATAAAACTCGTTTTTTTTCGCCATACTTAAGCTTATCTGCCTTGGTCAAAATCACATGTACCGGAAGTTCTGCAGCAACCAACCAAGACAATAAATTTTCTTCATGAGGACGTAGTGGGTGCCTAATATCCATAACCAACACCACGCCTTTTAAACATTCACGAATAGACAAATAATTATTAATTAAATGGCGCCAGTCTTCTTTTGTTGCAGCAGAAACTTTTGCATAACCAAAACCAGGAACATCAACAAGGCGCCGGCTATCATCAAATGGAAAAATATTCAAAGCAGCCGTACGCCCGGGGGTTTTACTAGTTCTAGCTAAAGCCTTTTTATTGACCAAAGTGTTAATTGCGCTTGACTTGCCTGCATTAGAGCGCCCCAAAAACGCAACTTCATAACCTATATCTTCAGGCAAGTGTTTTATATTTGGCGCACTTTTTGCGAAAGTTATTTTTTCAAAGAACGCGTCATGCATTTAAACTAGACTCAACTTTAACAGATAACTCTCCAGATTTATATTTAGGCCACATATTTTCTAAAGAAATAACTTTTATTTTATCAGCCCAACCAGAAGTTCCAAAAGCATCATAACGATCAACGCAGACAGAGCTCATAGCTTTTATTGCTTCTGAATTATATTTCCTCGGGTCAAATTCACTTGGATTTTGGTGCATATAACGTCTTATTGCTCCAGTTGCAGCCAACCGTAAATCAGTATCGATATTAACTTTACGGACCCCATGTTTTATACCCATCTGTATTTCTGCAACAGGGACGCCATAAGTCTCACCCATATCACCACCAAATTCATTTATAACCTCTAACCACTCTTGTGGCACTGATGAAGATCCGTGCATAACAAGGTGAGTGTTTGGCAGCCTAGCATGTATTTCTTTAATTCTCTCTATGCACAAAACCTCTCCTGTTGGAGGTTTTGAAAACTTATATGCGCCATGGCTTGTACCAATAGCTATTGCCAAAGCATCAACACCTGTTTTCGCAACAAAGTCTGCAGCTTGATCTGGGTCTGTGAGCATTTGATCTAGGTTCAGCTTGCCTTCCGCCCCGGAGCCATCTTCTTTATCAGCAAGACCAGTCTCTAACGAGCCTAAACAACCCAGTTCTCCTTCAACAGATACGCCACAAGAATGGGCCATTGCTACAGCTTGGCGCGTAACATCAACATTATAATCAAAAGATGAAGGGGTTTTCATGTCCGCACATAAAGAACCATCCATCATCACAGAGCTAAAACCTAGCTGTATTGAACGCTGACATACATCTGGAGATGCACCATGATCTTGGTGCATGCAAACAGGAATCTCTGGCCATTCATCTATAGCAGCCTCAATCAAACTTTTTATAAATGAAGGGCCCGCATATTTCCTAGCACCTGCAGAAGCTTGCATAATAACAGGGCTATTTGTTTTTGCTGCTGCCTGCATAATTGCTCTTACTTGTTCACTATTATTAACATTAAAAGCAGGTACACCAAAATCATGTTCAGCTGCAAAATCTAATAACTGCCTTAAACTTATTAACGCCATATAAAACTCCTAATAATATTAATAAAAATATGCCTAAACCGCAAAAGAAGAACCACAACCACATGTGGTTTTAGCATTTGGGTTATTTACAGCAAAATATTCGCCATCAACGCCAGTCTTATAGTCTATAGTTGCGCCATTTAGGTACTGATGGCTGATAGAATCTATAAGCAAAGAAACAGTATTTGTTTTAACTATAACGCTACTTAGCATGAATGAAGAAAGTTTCTGTAAAAAAGGTAGAAAAAAAACATTAAAATTAACTAAAAATAAATTTTCTATGAAGTCATGCAGAATAATCAAATTATTTAGGTCTAATTCACACCCACTACAATCTAATTGCAACAAATCCTTAGTTAGAATAAAGTCGTCTTCTTGTGGGTTTTCTTCAAAGCTGAAGCCATATTGAAATCCAGAGCAGCCACCCCCTTGTATATATACTCTCAACTTCAAATCCAGATTTCCCTCTTCTGTCATCAAAGAAAAAACCTTAGATGCAGCTTGTGTTGTTAAACCTGACTGTGAATATATATCTGTCATAGCCTTTATTACTGTGCCCCTGATTCTATTGATTTATTTAATGCATCTAACTTTTTATCAGTGCTTTCTTGTAAAGTAACAACTTGCTGCTGCACATTACTTATCAAAGTCTGAAGATCTGACCTAACTTTTTCAACAGCATCCATGCTACTTTTGCTTTGTGCTGCAATTTTTGAATTGGTATCACCTTGCAATTGAGTAATTTGACTTTGTACGCCACTTATAGATTTTTTTGTCTCAGCACTACTACTTGTAATCTGGCTCTGAAGCGATGTCTGCAGCTTATCCAACATAGGAGATATGGAATTTTGGACATTTTGTATTTTTTTATTTAAACTAGCGAATTGTTCGCTTTCTGCTGATCCAGCAAAAGTTAAAACTGAGGCTAAAACCAATCCTGTAAACACTACTTTTTTCATAATAACAATCTCCTTTTTACAAATAAAATTAAAACTCAAGTCCTTGACCTATAATCTTTTATCACATAAAATCATAAAAATCACGTTTTTTTAGGATTTATTTATGCCACAAGCAACTTTTTATTTATGGCTAAAAACAATGCATATTATATTTATGGTGGCATGGTTTAGTGGTTTATTTTATTTGCCCCGACTTTTTGTCTATCACACGATGACAAATAACGATAAAACAGGCTACGATCGCTTTTTAATAATGGAACGGCGGCTTTACTACGCAATTATTTATCCAGGAGGGATATCGACAACCATATGCGGCCTGACAATGCTATATATATCCCCAGCACGCCTTGAAAACAGCTGGTTTCAAGGGAAATTATTACTGGTTGCATTTCTTTGGGGATTCCACCTCATGTGTGGATATTATTTAAAACAATTTAAGAAAAAATCAAACAAAAGAAGTGAAGTTTTTTTTCGTATATTTAATGAATTCCCTACAATAATTCTATTTTGTACAATATATTTAATAGTGTTTAAACCGGTATTATATGGAAATTAGAGCTAAAATAGACAAAACTATAAAAAGTAAGCATAGCAACCTTATTGTTGCCGCTGACACAAACTCTGCTGAAGAGCTAGTTGCAATTGCCACGAATATTGGTAGTAATATTTGCATGCTAAAAACCCATATTGACATGATAGATGACTTTAGCCCCAAATTAATTGGGAAATTAAAACAAATTGCCAAACAAGAAAACTTTCTTTTATTTGAAGATAGAAAATTTGCTGACATTGGCCAAACTACCCTACACCAATATACAGAAGGCATCTTTAAAATAGCTGATTGGGCTGATGTGGTGACGGTGCATGCCCTACCAGGGCCGGGAATACTACAAGCGATCGAGCCTACATGTGTACAGAGAAAATCTGGCGTGCTTTTATTATTGCAAATGAGCAGTAATGGTAATTTACTATCTGACTCCTATCGCCAAATGGCATTAAATATAGGGAAAAAATATCAGCACATAGTCCCGGGGGTCATCGCCCAGCAAAAACTAAATGATGAGCCAAATTGGCTAACATGCACGCCTGGAGTCAAAATAAATGATGCAGGAGATAAACTTGGACAGCAATATAATACCCCTAAAAATGTAATATTAAAAAATAATTCTGATATTATAATAGTTGGGCGCGGGATAACTAGAGCAACAAACCCTAAACAAGAAGCAGAAAAATACCAACGATTAGCATGGCAAAGTTATATAAAAAAAACATCCATGTAAATTAACTAGATTTTATTTTATCCAGAAGGGATTTAATCCAAATGTCATTATCATTTATACAAGGAATTAAAATAAAACCTCTACCCCCCAAGCCCTGCCATTGCGACTTTGCCTGAATTCCAATTTCCTCAAGAGTTTCGAGGCAATCCGCAACAAAAGAAGGACACACTACTGCAATATCATGAACTCTGTCATCCACAGACAAATCATTTATAATATTATCTGTATAAGGTTGTATCCATGGGGTTTTTCCTAAACGAGATTGAAATGAGACCTTGTAATATTCTTCAGTTAAACCTAGATTTTTTGCTATCTGCCTTGCTGTAGCGTAACACTGAGCCCTGTAACAGGTTTTATTATCACTGGTTATTAATGGGCAAGGTGAATCATTACACTGTGACTTACAGCCTGCATTTAAAATATGCCTAACAGGAAGGCCATGAAAGCTAAAAATAACCTTGTCAATTTTCTTCCCAACCAAAGCTTTACTTACAACATCAGTATAAGCAGCAATAAAACCACTATCCTCATAAAATTCAGGTAAAATATTAATTGGCGTAATATAATTTTTAGATTTAATTATATTATAAATTTTCTCTACTATTGATCCTGTAGTTGCAGAAGCATATTGAGGAAAAAGTGGCTGAACTATTATTCTATCACAACTATTTAACTGCGCTATAGCGTCACTAACACTTGGCATTCCATAGCGCATTGCAAGCACAACTTTATAATCCTCACCTAAACTATCAGATACTTTTTTAGCTATATTTTCACTATATATCATTAATGGAGATCCGTTAGACATCCATATTTTTTTATAGGCCTCAAAAGTTTTCTTTGACCTAAATGGCAAAATAACTGCATACAATAGTGCGTATCTAATAAAAAAAGGCAGGTCTATAACTCTTGGATCTGCGAGAAACTCTTTAAGAAAGCTCCTAATACCAGCAACACTAAGATCAGATGGGGTACCCAAGTTAACTAACAAAACTCCTATCTTCATTTTTATCTCAATAAAATATTACTCATTAAATATATTATAATTGTAGTGAAATCACAATAGAGCCAATACAAAACAAATGCAGAATAAATATATGAAATAATAATCACAAGTAAAAACATATACTAACAGTATTGAGCAATACAATAACTGTTTCTTTTATTTGATAATAATCATATATTTTAATATAATTTCAGAGGGGATGTGCCGAAAAGGAATTAAAATGAACACCGACAATCAACTAGATGATCTAGTAAACGAGGCAAAAAAAGAACTTGCAAGTAGTGATCTCTTACGTACCACTATAGATTCTCTTCGTGATTCTATAGTAGACCCAGAAACTCCACCAGAAATAAAAAATAGCCTCAGCAGTATTTTAAAGAATGTTAATAATAGTGGAGGATTAAATAAGGGTGTTAGCTACTTACGAGAAGCTCTACATAAAGAAATTGAACAACAAGAAGAAAAAGTAGATCAATATCATAATGAAAAAGATTTGGCAAAAGAAGCTGCTTGGATTGGAGTTGGCATTGCAGCAACAATCGTAGCCACGGCTGCAACAGGAGGAACATTATTAGCAGTTATTACTATTATAGGGCTTAGCGCAGCTGTAGTTGATTTTACTATAAAAATGCCAAGAGAAATGAATGAACGAAGTAAACTAGATCCCGAGTACAAAAAACTGGGGACACTAGGTAAATCTATGCTTATTGCAAAAGAAATTAAAAAAGACCCGATAAAAGTGACAGCATCTGCAGTAACATTAGCTGGAGCCGCAACCTTGCTAGCAGTCATATTTGTCCCAGCTATGATACATGCAGCACCAATAATCGTAGCAGCAGTTGCTGCGGTGTTATTAACTATAGGGGTAGGCATGCTAGCAAATGCAGCATATAAATACAGTCAAAAAGAAAAGCAAGGCATCCAACAACTAGAAACCTCAATCTCAGAGACAAATCACTTATTAGAAAGTACTAAGGGTCTACAAACAGGAATAAATGATCAAGAAAAAAACACACAAAATAACTTAGAAAATAAAAATATTAATACTTCAAAAAAAACAGAAACGAAGCAAACCAAAAGTTTTGAACAAGTATTAAGTGATAGTAAAATTAAGGTGACCCAGCCAGAAACTTCTGTTAAAAAAGACGAGAACGGCCCCCAAAAACAAACAGATAATACAGAAAAAAAATCTAATCAGGTTGATGCGGATGGAAACAATGATGAAAATAGAGGGCCACACCCATAGTAAAAACAATTATTTATTACCTATAAACCAAAATTAATATTAAATTTAAGCTAAAAAACTTTTCTCTTAAGGTTACCTTAAGATTTCAGACTTATAATAACAACCAAAGGTTCGTATATAATTAAAAAACATACAAGGCAAATATTAAAACCTTAAAGTCTCAGACTAAATTTATAGCCTGGGACTTTTTTGTAATATTTATAAATAATGTTATCATATCCTTTTTATGTATAGAGCCTAAACATGCCTAACAATTTAAGCACTTATGAAAAAACGTATAATAATATTAGGCTTGCAGCCAATATTACCCTTATATTAGCTGCAACAGGCACGCTGCTTATATATCTTATAGAAAGAGATATAAACCTACTCTATTGCGCCATAGGTTCTTTTTCATTATTCGGCGCAACTTTCTGTTGCTGCCAAGGCTATACAAGTAATGAGGAAAATATTGCTTTAGAAAATAATGGGTATGACCGTGGCCCTGTAACAACTATAGAAATCACAGTGGACCCAGAAGCGACAATTCCACACGCTGTAGCAATTAACTATTACAATGATGCTGTTGGGAGTAATGTGCCAAGCGCCCCGCCCCTTGCAGAAGTAGAAAAAACACTGCCATAACTATAATAAAAACACTACGCAACAACCTTATTTACACTGAAAAGGCTTGGTTGTCCACAGTATAAATCTTTAGCATATACTACTTTTTTGCCAGGCAATTGCAGCTTACTAATAATAATATTATAAGTCGCCGTTGCAAGCTCCAGGCCTGACTCTCCCCATGATATTATAGTGCCAGGCAAGAGCCCACTTTCGATACCAGTCTCTAACATAGCATGTACTTTAATCTGTAGCTTTCCATGTGTAAAATAACAACCAGGCCATGGCTGCAACCCTCTAAAATTAAGCATTATTTGTGTAGCACTCAAACTAAAGTTGACTCTACCATCTACTTTAGAGAGTTTATGAGCATAAGTTACTTTAGCTTGATCTTGCTCAATTGGAATATATTGCTGTGGCAACAAGACATCTAGAGTATAACGTAATGCCTCTGCGCCTAGCACAGCCAATGCATTATATAAATCAGCAGCAGTATCTGTTTTTTTAATCGCACAAGTAGCCTTATGATAAACCGCACCTGCATCTAACTTAGCAACCAACTGCATAATACTAACACCAGTGTCAGAATCACCAGCCATAAGAGCATGATTAATTGGTGCCGCTCCGCGCCAACGAGGCAACAAAGAGGCATGCACATTTAAACATGTTAACACAGGAATATCTAAGACTGACTGTGGCAATATCATCCCATAAGCGACAACTATAATAAGATCTGGCTTATATGCATTAAGTGTCGCTATCACGTCAGGATCTTTAAAATTCAGAGGGGTATGAACCGGGATATCTGCAGACTCTGCAAGTTCTTTAATTGGGCTAGGGGTTAATATTTGACCCCTACCTTTAGGCCTGTCTTTTTGAGTATAAACCGCGCACACTTCATGACTACTTTTCAAACAAGCCTGCAATGACGGCACAGCAAAATCAGGAGTACCAGCAAATACTATTTTATACACAGTTTTTTTTATGATAATATTTTCCTCTCAATAGTTTTACGCCTTAAACCAGTCAAATAATCTATATATAATTTACCCTGTAGATGATCTAACTCATGCTGTATAACGCGCGCCATAAACCCAGATTCATGCAAGATTGTTTTTTTGCCATCTTCATCCTGAGCCTCAACAGTTATATTAATAGATCTTTCTATACCAGAAGTTATTGACTTTCCTTTACGACTATTTACTGACATACAACCTTCTCTCAACAAATCTTGCCCTTCGCTAAACTCTGTTATTTTCGCATTCACCAAACAAAGTGGCTTATTTTTTTCAGGAGAAAAATCAATCACTGTAACATAAGGAGCATTAGGAATATCAAGCTGAGTTGCGGCAAGAGCTGCACAACCATCAGACGCATATAAAGTTTCGAACATATCTGCAACTGTTTTTTTAAAATTTTCATCAAAAGTAGTTACTTCAATGCCAGTACGCCTTAACAAATCTAAATCTTGTGGGTACTGTAGAATTCTAATTTTACTCATAATAATCCCTCTAAAATAAAAAATTATATTTTATAACTTAACCCAAAAAGCCATATAAAAGCAATTCCTTCTCAAAAAACAATATTTTTAATAAAGGCTCTAACTTCATTGTGATAAAAAATTAATATATAATGTGTTTTTAACATATTCGCAGGGATAATATGAATAACAAAAAATTAGTGCAGTTTATAAATGACTTTTGGGATAAGGAAGCTATTCCTGCGCTACAAGACTTTATTAAGATCCCAAACAAATCACCAGAGTTTGATTCTAACTGGGAAACTAATGGTTATATGGACCAAGCAGAACGATGTATCAGCGCTTGGTGCAAAATAAATTCTCCAAAAGGAATGCAAATAAAAACTCTAAAAACACCAGGCAGAACACCAATAATCTTAATTGATATCCCTGGCGAAATTAATAAAAACATTCTCTTTTATGGCCACCTTGATAAACAGCCAGAAATGAGTGGCTGGGATGATGATCTAGGGCCATATACACCTGTTATCAAGGATGGAAAGCTTTATGGTAGAGGTAGTGGTGATGATGGTTATGCCGTTTTTTCAGCTATTAGCTCTATTCTAGCAATACAAAAACAAAATCTAAAACACCCCAATATACAAATAATGATAGAAGCAAGTGAAGAAAGCGGTAGTATTGACCTCCCTTTTTATATAAATAAGTATGAAAAAGATATTATAAAACCCGATATGTTTATCTGCCTGGACTCAGGCTGCGGTGATTATGAAAGAATGTGGCTGACAACATCTCTTAGAGGCATGGCTACTGGAATATTAGAAGTTGAAGTTTTAACTGAGGGCGTTCACTCTGGCATGGCTGGAGGCATCGCTCCATCTGCACTCGAAATTATGCAGCATCAGCTCCAAAAAATAAGCACACCACTCCAAGCCAGAATAAATCTACCCGAGCTAAAAGTAAACATACCAAAAGCAAGACTGCAACAAATTAAAGAAGCCGCTGCAATACTTGGAGAAAATGTTGCCAAGGACTTCCCTTTTGCAGCCACAACTCAGGCCTTATCAGACAATAATACCGACCTTATAACACAACAAACATGGCTAAATTCTTATGCTATAATTGGCTTAGATGGTATCCCTAGCACCGATGATGCTGGCAATGTTCATATCCCAAAATTAACTGCCAAAATATCACTGCGCCTAGCCCCTACCTGTGATGCAAATAAAGCAATAGAATCTATAAAACAAAAACTGGAACTAAATCCACCATACAGCGCAACAATTAAATTTAGCCCTATTACAATAAATAATGGCTGGCATGCTAATATTGCAAGCGAAGAACTAAGCACCACCTTTGATACCGCATCATTAAATTATTTTGGTGAAAAATGTGCCTATATGGGGGAAGGCGGCTCTATTCCATTTATTAACATGCTACAAGAGAAGTTTCCCTCCAGCGAATTTATTATAACAGGAGTCCTAGGACCTCAATCAAATGCACATGGGCCAAATGAGTTTTTACATCTAGCTACAGTAAAAAAAATTAGCTGCTGCATTGCCGAGATAGTGCATAACTTTTATAAAAACTAAATACGTAAAGCCAATGCCTTCATTATTGAAGCGGTTACTTGCATTGCACTTTTAGCCCAAACGGGCAGCTCAACACCGCCACTTTCTATAGCCATTTCAGCATGTTTAATTTCATCATCACGCATAGCTTGCATAACTTCATAACTACGTTTATCAGCATCTGGAAGTTTCTGCATATAATCTTCAAGGTGATAAGTTACCTGGTATTCTGTCTCAGCCAGAAAACCTAAGCTCCATTTATCACCCATAACACCAGCAATATAACCCAAGGAAAAAGACCCTGTATACCAAAATAAGTTCAGGTAACTAAGGCGGCCACCTAATTCATTTAGCCTTTGCTCAGTCCAAGCAAGATGATCAATCTCTTCATCACTAGCCTCTTGCAGTTTAAGCGCTAAATCTATATTTGTTGATGCCAATGCCTGACCTTGATATAAAGCCTGGGCGCAAACTTCGCCAACGTTATTAACTCTCATCAAACCAATACTCTGCTTAACTTCCGCAGCAGTTAAATTAGATTCAGAGCTAATAACAGGATAATCTCTAGTACCACTATTACCACCACACACGGTCTTAAGCATGCTATCTACATGCATGATTAAGTGGTCAATATCTGAATAATTGCGCATTTTTTCCTTCATATATAGATTTCCTCCATATCTTTATAATATACTGTCTCTGTTTATGACGTAAAGAGCATTATGAATAAAAATCCAAAAATAATACAAAACCCTGATGGTAGCTTCACTTATTTCCACGACAAAGAATTTGTCTTTGATAGCGGCGAAGTTATAGATGAGTTGTTTTTAACTTTTGAAACTCATGGAAATATAGATCTGCCAGCTGTAGTAATAAACCATGCCCTTTCCAGTAATTTTCATATAAAGTCATCAAAAAAGAACCCTAGCCCAGGCTGGTGGGAAAAAAATATCGGGCCAAACAACCATATAGATACAAATAAATATTTTGTTATTTGTATAGGAAATTTAGGCAGCTATTTAAATTGTTCTAATCCTAGCAGCATTAATAAAAAAACAAACTTAAAATACCACTCAAATTTCCCTGAAGTTAGCATAAATGATATAGCAAGAGCTCAATTAATAGTTTTAAAGGCAATGAACATAGCAAAAATTCATGCCTTAATTGGAAATTCGATGGGGGGCTATATAGCTCTAACATTAGCAATGCATCTAGAGCATAAACTTACAAAGCTTATAAGCATTTCATCTGCATATAAATCTTACCCAACTAATAATGCTATACATTCAATACAACGAGGCATGATTATTAATGACCCCAACTGGAATAACGGCAATTACTCAGAAAAAAACTTTAACGGCTTTATTAATGCACGGAAACTAGGTTTAATTTCTTACTTTAACCCAGACTATCTTAATAATCGCTGGGATGACCCTGCTGACTTAGAATCATACCTAGATTATAACGCTAAAAAATTCTGTGATTCATTTGCCCCACACACATACCTAAGCTGTTTAGATACAATGGATGCCTTTGATATAAACAAATATACTAATTCTGGACAAAGCCCCTTTGAAAAAATATATGCGCTTACAACTATAATTGCTGTAGACTCCGATCACCTCTGCAGCCACCAGCAACAACAAGAATTATTAAAAAAACTTCAGCAACACAAGGTAGAAGCAAATTTAACAACAGTTAAATCAACAAAAGGACATGATGCTTTTTATACAGATGTAAATATTGCAAAGGAAATAGCTGCAGCATTAAGATAATTTTATGTTTTGTTAATTTGCTTATGCACTACATCTAAAGACTTAACCCAAACATTTTGCAGGTGATAACTCGACCTTAATTTAGCCTGCTCACGCTTAGCCTCAGGATAAGACTTGAAACTATTATATATAAGAATATCCCAATCTTTATTGCCTAACATTGTTTTATATACATACATTTGACTAGCGAGCCTGGTACTGTTTTTAAACTTATTAATTGCATTTATATCATGCGATCCCATAATTTGAATAGTGTAACCGTTTAAAGAATTTATTTTACCACCATCATACGCAAAAGTTTTTCTCGCAGCTGAAATTAATCCTGTATCAACTTTAACTTTTAAATTACTCCCTACTTGTGGCTTATGTGAAAAAACATTTCCTGCTGTTATGCCATTATTTTCACTTTGCGCTAGATAATTTAAAAATTCTGTATTTCCCATTGAATTAATATCAGATACTGATTGTTTTAATAACAACCTATTGTCAGCGTATTTAATTGCTTTTATTTCCCGGTCTTTAAAACCATGTCTAACAGCAGTTTTTGTATCAGTATTCTTTTTAACTACACTAGCCACAGTACTTTTAATGTGATCTCTTTCAATTTTTGCATCAGTATTCTTTTTAACCACGCTAGATAAGGCACTTTTAATATGATCTCTTTCAGTAGATTCTGCAAAAATTTGCTGCTGAAATAAAACACTAGCATACCAACCATAACAACCAAATATCATTACTATATATGAAATATAGATAAATACATTAACGAAGGCATTATGGGAATCAAATCTATTCTGGCTATTATGCTTAATACTATTATTTTCTTCTGGATATCGTGATGCTCTTATATAGTTACATAATATTTTATCTGCAGCCATATTTATTCTGCAAGGAATACCACCAGATAATTCATATATTTGCTTTAAACAACCAGTGGAAATTTCAGGCAAGATATCCGGCCAATTTGCCCGAACTAAGCAACTATGTAAATATGATTTAATTTGGTGCTCAGGAACAGCCGAAATGATAAAGTGCAACGGCCTCACATGCGCCATATACTGAGTATAATTATTAACTATTCTCTCAAATAAACTTTCACGACCTGTTAATATAACCTTTAAATAACCAGTGTCTTTCTGTTTACTTATTAATTCAAAAATCATATTGATACAAGTTAAGTTTAAAAGGTGGGCATCATCAATGATAAGTAACGAGTTTTCAGCACGCCCCCACACCTCATCCAAAAACAAAGATAATTTAGCGCCATTAGATATTCCATATTCAGGTATATCTAATCTAAATCCATATACTAAATCTTCAACTAACTCTTCTTTTGTTAAGGAAGAGCTGGCTTTTATCTTGTAGGTTATTTTATCTGAATCCGCAATAAATGCATCTATAACAGTTGTTTTACCTACGCCTTTATAACCAGACACTATTGAAAAAGTTTCAGAAGACGATGCAAAATAATTAAGACTATCGATAACATCCTGAAAATGAGATAACTTAACTCCGCTTGTAAAGTCTATTGCACTCGAAAACGGGCTTTTTTCTAGCCCAAACTCACACCATGGGTCTAAAAGCCTATTTTTTGCGTGGTAAGCACCTGTATGTATGTTGCTGAGATCCTCTCTAGCCATATTAATCCTTCAATGGAAACATCACACTTAAAATATAAACTATAATCAAATAAATATAAAGGGTTTTTCACAGATAGGATTAAAAATAATTTAACCCATGACAAAATAAATAATACGATATAATATAATCTATTACTCTAACATATAGGGAGTTTTATGAATAACATAAAAAACGATACACTGAGGTATCTAGTAAATGAAAATTCACTTATATTTTTAGTGACAACGGTATCAATACTAATAAATATAATAGTTATTCATTGGGTGCCTGAAAATATAAACTTAATGGAGAAATTTATAGAGTCTTGTAAAAATGACTACCAACATTTCATATTTGCAACACTACTGGTGTATTGTATTTTATTTGGCATAAATAAACTGTACCCAAAGATTGATAATATAAAAAAAACAACAGAAATAAAAAACGTTATAAGCAGTGTAATAAGTTCAATTTTAATTTTTATTTGTATATTTAATTTTACAACTTTTAAACATGCCATCCCCCTCATTAATCCATTCTCATGGGACCCTCTACTCTTTAAAGTGGATAAGCTACTACTATTAAACAATCACCCTGCGCAACTAATACAGACGCTATTACCCCTACAGAACTTAAAATATATATCAAATATGTTTTATGCAAGCTGGGGAATGGTTTCTGTAACAATACTTCTTTGGCAAAACATTTCCCCTAAAAGAAAATTACGCACACAATTTTTATTATCATGGATGCTTTCTTGGGTAATTCTCGGCAGTATTTGCGCTTTAATCTTTTCCTCCGTGGGGCCCTGCTTCTACGATACTTTTTATACATCAACCCCCAAAGATATTTTGTTATCAAATAAACAACTTCAACAATATCCAGTTGATTGCTTTTATTTAACTGATGCGGTAAAAGAAGCACTTGTGCAAGTTACACAGAGCACATCATTTACCACTGGCTTTGGAATATCTGCTTTTCCAAGCCTACACGTAGCTATTTCAGCACTTAATGCAATAATTGTTGGAAAGTTCAATAAATATCTTGGCTATTTAGGATGGGTATATGTTTTTATCACCAGCCTTAGCTGTGTTTATCTTGGATTTCACTACTTAGTAGATTGTATTGCTGGAGTTCTAGGTGCCTGCTCTATATGGGTTTTAACTGGTATAGTATTGAATAAAAAAAACAAGAAGGTAAACTTTTAGTATTGCAGGGGGAAATTAAACTACAAGGACGAGAATATGAATATAAAATTTTTTGCAACACCGCTTTGGTTAATTACTCAACTAATAATTTTTCCTATATTAATACTTATTATAATGCTAAAAACTGCTTTTGCTTTTTGCAGGAGTAATACAGCCCTTACATTGGCTATAATACTTAGCGTGCTATATATACCAGTAATATACCCTTTTTTTCCAATACCTGCTATATTAACCGTTCAAAACTACACTATTATTCTGTATGTATACTCTATTTTTATTCTAACTAATATGTATAACAAAAGTCCCAACTTGGCAATATATTTAATCGCAACCATTTTCTCTGCAACACTTATATATTCACATACAAGCGTACTTGGTCCTATAACTATATTCTCCACAACAGTATATTTGAATATGTTTTTATGGTCTTATTTGCTAACGTGTAGTGCATATAATTTTATATACAACACTTATGATATCCCCTTGTCTGATGATGAAGAAAAAATAATTAATGATCTGTTTTTAAAATTCATGATTCCAGAACAAAGAAACGTTAGCTCTAATATATCAATTAGCAATATATTTAAATTAATAAATATCTTAGCATCCCAAGAAAAATATGAAACTGCACTAACCAGATGTGAACAAGAGTATCTTCACTTAATAAAAAACACCAAGAAAAATGTGGACCGTAATTTTATGCTCTGCAAACTTGCCCACATTATGAAAAGCAAAACATTGACGCTAAATGAAAATGAAACTATAACTAAAATAGACCTAACTCCTAGCTGGCTACAATGGCTTGACAGCCCATATTTCATGTGTAAAGTTGAAAACTCTTCCAATGGATGTGTTAATATTATTTTTGCCGGCACAAGCATACTGCCAAAACCTTGCCCTAGCCCTTTGTGGACATTTTTTGCTAATTTTACCCCTGGCCTTAATATCGGAGAACCCATCCTTTTTGTATGCGGAGAAAAAATTCAAGCTGAAATTAATAAATTAGAAAACAAAAAGGTAACTTTATCTGGCTTTAGTCTTGGTGGCAGCATAGCTAAATTAGTAAAAGAATCACTGAATATTCCTAGCAACAGTTCCTGTGAAGTAATAACCTTTGCAGCTCCTGGGAAACTTAGCTGGAAAAATAGAAGTATTTATTTTTTGTCCTTAGCATTGTTATGGCTAGGTGGCTCATTGCTATTTCAACTCTTAGTTTCAGGAAAGACAATAATGGTATTGCTGCCATTAATATTCATGCAATCGATATGCGGCATCCCCTATGCTAATACAATAGCTATAGGAATTATGGCTATATGCAGTTTATCAGCAATTATAATTAGCTATCAAAAGAAAAAAACAAGTAACACCAATATTAATATAACTGAATATTTCAATCCATTTGATATTGCAGCTCATGTTGGTGATTTCTGTGACTCCATTAGATATGAAAGTAAAAAAGAAAATTTGTTAGGCCTGATTGAGGCTCATCTTAACAGCCCAGTGCCTAATAAAAAAAACAACGACCCTACTTAGAAAGTATTAAATCAAGGCATTAATTTTAAAAACAACTCTTCTAATTCAGCAACACTCTTATATTTAAAAGTAACCTTGCCAGACTTAACAGCAACAAGACCACCAAACTTTGCGGTTAATTTGCTTTGGAAGGCTTTTTCATATTCACA
>JABJPE010000052.1 GCA_018664045.1 Legionellales bacterium
CAAATTACTTTTTCCCATATCAAACTTAAAACAGAACATAATTTTGAGCAATATATGAAAAATATAACAAACGCTATTGCAGTCTTAAATCAATCTGACGATCATCAAGTTATTATTCGGTATAAAAAACCTGAGTTTTATAATCTTAATGCAGATATTTCTAAAAAGGTTGGTGTATTTCTGGATATTGTGTTGTGCGCCAGCTATACTAGGCCACTAAAATGAGATCTGCGCCAAGCAAACTAGTCCACCCCTGCGCCAGGTGAGAAGTCCACTTCCAAAAGAAAAAAATGATGGTAATTTAGTTAACGCGTTAGTTAATTAAATTAGAGTTTAAATTGAATTGAATGAGGAAATATACCATGCCAAAAATAAGAGAAGTATTATACCAACATGCAAAAGGAAATAGCCAGAGACTGATATCGAGGTCATTGAACATATCAAGAGATACAGTAAGAAAGTATATAGCTTTTGCTAAACAAGAAAATTTTAATATTTCAGTTAGTGATGTTGAGTTGAATTCAATAGCAGCAAAATTAGAGAAAGAATTATATAAAAACGAGCCAGCACAAAAAGCATCGGCTATGTCAATTTTATCTGGATATGAACAGGAAATCAGTGATTGGCTTGAGCAGCGAAGTATAACACATACTCAAATTCAGCGGTTATTATTAGCAGAAGGGATTAAAGTAAGCACTCGTAGTATTAATAGGTATATTGATAAAGCTTTCCCCAAAACTCCTAAAAGCACTATTCATATAACGACTGAGCCTGGTCAGGAAGGACAAGTAGATTTTGGTCATGTAGGAGAGATGAGAGATACTAGTGGTAAAAATAGAAAGCTTTATGTTTTTGTCATGACACTATCACATAGTCGCTACCGTTATGTGGAGTTTACCTTTTCGCAAGGTCAAGTAAGCTGGGCTCAACTCCATATAAATGCTTTTAAATTTTTTAGAGGAGTTCCTGCGCGGATAATATTAGACAATTTAAAAGCTGGAGTAATTAAGCCCGACATTTATGACCCTACGTTAAACGAGACTTACTCAGAATTATCAAGGTTTTATGGATTTACTATTGATCCAGCCAAGGCTTATAAGCCTGAGCACAAAGGGAAAGTAGAACGTTCTATTAGAATCGTTAGAGAACAACTAATAGCAGGTAAGTCATATCAAACTATTACTCAGGCTAATATTGAAGCAGTTTTATGGTGCAAAAACGAAATCTCACATAGAGTATGCAGTACAACAGGGTTCAAGCCAATTGATCTATTTTTATCCGAAGAAAAACAACATTTAATAGATATACCGTCAGGACTTTTTGATATGCCAATTTGGACGGTTTGCAAGGTGCATAAAGATCACCACTTTACGGCAATGAGAAATTTTTATTCAGTGCCGACGCAACACATAGGAAAAGAAATTAGTGTACGGGTAGGTTTAAAAACAGTATCTGCCTATTTTAAGCACCAAATTATAAAAACTCATCCAAGAAATCATGATACAGGTAAATGGATCACTGATAAAAAAGATTATCCTAAATCTGTCTTGTATCATTTAGAAAACACTCCCCAGAAGTGCTTGGATGCTTCTGCCATCATAGGAGATGCCACATACCAAGTAGTAGCGAAAACTTTAGATACTGGGGGTAGAATTGATTTACGCAAGGCTCAAGCCATCTTAAGATTAGCAGAAAAATACAGTAATGATCGATTAGAAGCAGCCTGCTTGCGTGCAGTCTCCTATGATAATTATGCTTATAAAGCTATCACGAATATTTTAAAAAACAAATTAGATCAACAACCAACCCAGAGCTTTGGAGTAGTAAAAGCTAAAGATATCCAGGATAGCGCCTATATTAGAGATGCCAAAGAGTACAGCTCGGATATGGAGGTAAATTATGCCTGATAGTTTACAACTTAATAGTTTAATACAGCAATTAAGATTATCTGGAATATCTGATAGTTTAGAAAGTAGGCTAAGACAAGCCAAGGACTCGGAGCTTCCGTATGAAGAATTACTGTCTATGCTACTTCAAGATGAATTAGATAGCCGTGATCATAGCTCTCTACAAAGAAGAATTAGCCAAGCAAAATTTGAAGAAGTAAAAACATTTGAAGGGTTTGATTTAAAGCGGTACGCTTTAAAAATCAGACATGCTATTAACGATCTTATGACTGGTAAATTTATCAAAGAGAAGAATCATATAATTATTATGGGTCCAGTTGGTACAGGAAAAACACACCTGTCCCAAGCACTTGGTATGCTGGCATGTCAAAGAGGACAAAAGGTAAAATTTATACGCAGCAATGAATTACTGAGTGAATTTTATCGCTCCAGAGCCGATTCCACTTACGATATTCTTTTTAAACGCTATACAAAATTTGATGTTCTGATTTTAGATGATTTTGGTTTAAAATCTTTATCAGCTGAACAATCGTCAGATTTATATGATCTAATCGCTTCTGTACATATCAACGCAAGTTTGATCATTACAACCAATAGAAAGATTGAAAAATGGGCAGATATATTTTTTGATCCAGTAATGGCAAATGCAGCTCTAGATAGAATAGTTAATAATGCTTACCGATTAGTGCTAGAAGGAGATTCTTATAGAAAAAACTTTATACCTAAATTTAAAATAGAGGATGACAAAGTTATGCAAAAAAGTTAGTATAAAGTGGACTTCTCATCTGGCGCAGGGGTGGACTAGAATAGCTGGCGCACAACAAGGAGTAAACGTTCTACTCAAGATGCTATAGAACAATGTTTTCTAG
>JABJPE010000053.1 GCA_018664045.1 Legionellales bacterium
CTAAATATAGAGCGCATAGTGCCCCAATATGAGTCATCACCTGCTGCAAAGCAAATCTTGGATTGAAGATGGGCGTGGTCTTTTATCTCTGTATTCAAATTGTAATTGATGGTGGTGTCTTCTGCATTAAAAATCAATTTTTTGTTGCTGTCATTTATTGAGTGACAGGCTGCTCCTATTTCTTTCAAATCTTTAGCTATAGCGTTGATACTTTCGTCTGTGGTGTTTTTTTCTGTATCTTTAACTACTGTTCCTTTTGTCTCATCTGGGTTGGCAAACTTGTAAAGAGCGCCGATGATGATCGCACATGCAACAAAAGCAAAGATTAAAATTCTAATCTGTGCGTTTAACGATAAAGATGCTATTCCGAATACACTTGTGGTTATATATCCTGCTGCTATAAGACCAAAGCTTTGAAACATAGCTGCACTCGATATCATTCTTTTTTGCTGTTCTTTATTTAAAATTTGATTTTGAAGGCTCTTTGTCACGCCTTCTATCATTACCACGGCCCACATTTCACTGGCTATATAAAATAATGAATACATCCAAAATTGTAGCATTTTGCTTATTCCTGCCGGCATAAAGCTCGCAGCAAAACTGAAGCTGTGGATTAGGTTGAGATGGGGCATGGCTAAAACAAAAACAAGAAAAAATACGCAGAATATTGCCAGTGCAGCAAGAGGAGCATTTTGTTTGAATTTCTTTTTGGAGCTATCCCATAATCCTGAGACAAGGATTGTGGCAGGCAGTACTCCTAGTAGCTTTAGTAGTGGCAGCATCTCTGCGCCACCTGCGCTTATTATAAGTGCGTCTTTTGACACTCTTAAGATTGAGTAGGCAAGTATTATAAAAAATCCAAGAGCAGCTAGAAAAAAGTACTTATATGGCTCCTTTCCATCATCATCATCACCGTCCTCTCCACGGCTGTAAAACGGTTTAAAGACCTCTTTTATCCTGTCCTTGAGGGTTTTTTTATTTTCAGACGGGCTATCATTTTCTAATAAATTTGCCCAAGCATCAGCTTTTTCTTGGGTTATAGCTTTAAATGCAGCTTTTACTTCTTCGGTGTCATTCTTGTTTTTAATATGTTCGTTGCAAAGAGTTTGTATCGATTCAGCTTTATTTTTGATATCTTCCTGATTTAGTATCGCTTCTATCTGGTCTTTAATGGTCGGTGCTACAGTTGCGCAATCTGTAACTTGTGATGTGTTATTGTTTTGGCCATCATTTTCAGACGCAATTCTCTCTTGCATTGACATTTTTTTCTCCGATATAAGAGGATTAGTTTATTTCAAGTTGGTTTGCACATGGTGCGCATAAGTATTTACTTGACGAGATTTTAAGCCATCTAAGCATTTTTGTCAATGAATAAGTTTTGTTTTTTGTGGTGGGTCGTTTTGCCAGGGTTTACACTAGCAGCCCGCTTATTTTTAGGTGTTCACTGAATAGGAAGATGTTGTTTTGCGTTATTGCCCACGCTACTATACTTAAAAATGGACCAAAAGGTATGAGGCTGTGCCTTGATACTTTATTGGCCATGCGCATAACCATGAAATAAAACATAAAGCCAAAAGATGCTAGTATTATAGTATTTAGCATATTCAAAGGCCCAAGCCAAGCGCCAAGCATTGCTAGCATTTTGAAGTCGCCATACCCCATTCCATCAGGCCTGTTTGTTCGCAGGCAGACTGCCTTGCTGATCAGCCATGGGCCACAATAGCCAGCAACAGCGCCCCAAACTGCAAGTTGAATTTGTATTTCATTCCATCCTTGGATTGAAGCAATGAGACCGGCCCACAGCATTGTCACCGATAGAATATCTGGAATTAATTTTGTCCTAGCGTCAATGGCCGCAATTGCAATAAGGCTAAGATAGAATGCTAGCTGTGAGAGCCCCGAGGGCGTATTGCCAAACTCAAGCATGGTTGTTATGCAAGTTATGATTGTAATTGTTTCTATAAGCAAGCGTTGCTCTGGCTGGATGATGGTGTGTTCTTTTAGCTTTGTTTTTGCGATAATATAGCTAAAAATTGGCGCATAATACAGTGCGCGTACTAGCTTATTACTCTTGGATTTTTCGTTTATTGTTGCTGAGAATAAAGGTACCGCGCTAAGTTTTTTATTTTTTAACTCTAGAAAGTCAACGCACTCATTATGGTATTCTGCTAATATTCTGCGAGGCAACTGGAAAATAAAAATAGAGAAAAAAGGCGTGAAAACGTATGTGGCGCATATTGTGATAACCAGCTGCTGGCTTGATAGTAAATCCATTTTAGAGTCCCATTGTTTTGCTATAAACCGATAACTAAATAAGTATTTTAATGCTTTTCTATTGCTTTAACAATGAAAAGCTCTTTTTGCTTTGGTTGTTCCTTTGTCTTGCAAGATGGGCGGGTTTGCCTTATAATATGAAAGATATTTTTAGCATGGAGAGCTGCTTTGTTTCGTTTTGGCAGTAACAGAGATGACAAAAAAGTTGTTATAAGGCCTCACTATAGTCGATGGCAAGGGTTTTGATTTGCCTGTCACAAGTTGTGATAGCGATAGCGACAAGCTTATAATTGAAGGATTTTGGAGTGATGCTGCCTCTGGCGTAGCTGAGGCTCTGCCTGATCTCGTTGGGCAGTATGATCTTAAAAGGCATAACTGTGCGCTGGTCCTGCCTCATAATTCATATTCACATTTCACATTAAACAAGCCCAGTATTCCGCATGCTGAAATTAGGCAGTCTTTGCCATGGGTGGCGCAAGAGAGATTGGAGTTAATGTCATACCATACTCCCGTTTTAGATGCTTGCCTTGCATCAGACTTGCTGGAAGGAAAAGAGCATAATAAAATCCATGTTTTTGTTAGTGAAGAGAGTCATGTTAGGTCTTGTGTTGCTGGTGTAAATGCAAGTGGACTTAAAGTAGATACAGTTACTGTCCATGAGCTGGCTGCTACCTCTTTTATAGGGGGCTGGTCACAAGACTCATTAGTTTCCTATGTGGTTATTTCTGCCAGCGAGGCTACTTCATTAATTTTGGTTCTAAACGGTCAGTTCGTTGCATATAAAAAATTGCCTGCAATAAATTTGGCTGCTACAGCTGATTTGCAACGCGATCAATTTAATTTGTTTTGGGCAGAGATGGCCAGGCATATTAACTATTACCTAGACTGCCTCGATAAAAAATACTCGCTAAAGTTTTTTATGTCTGGAGAGGTCTGGCAAAATTTAGAGAAGAGCAGTCTATTTAAGAATGTATTTAAAGAACATTTTTTAAACGTATCTTCTTTTGGAGGAGTAGACTTGTCTAGTATTTTAGAGGTGGAAGGAGTTAAGTCTGATATGCTTAATGTTTTGCAGCATGATTTACTAGGTGGAGCGATGATGTATGGCAGTGATTAATAAGCAGCGAGTTAATTTTCTTGAGGTTTTGCCAGTTCGTTACGATCTGCTGCCAGGCCTTAATCATATGCTAATGATTTGGGGGCGCTATGCGTAACCCTCTATTTTCAGCATTTATACGCAGATAGCGCGCATAGTAAACTGTTGTCTCATGGTGATCAACTGAGTTCGCAGCTAAACGAGGGTCTTGCAGCCCTGTCAAAAAAGAGTGAAGGAAATAATGAGGGGGGCGGCAAAGGTAGGCTTGTTGCAATTGCTGATGATGGCCTTAATTTCAGCAAGACTGGTTTTTATCGTGACTTACATAGCCTGTCGTTGAACTATAATAATAAGGTTTGGTTTACGTATATTAGTATAAATAATGAAGATGACACGGTGACTTTGTTAGGGAAAACAAGCTCTACATCTGCGTTGAATGAATTGTTCACAAAGTTAACACTGCTGGATGAGTTTAAATCGTATAAGCTTAATTTGAAAGATATTGCAAGGGCCGATTCTAATGCGAATAGTGATACTGTTTTTCATGGGTTTGTAATAAGCAACGATAACGATTTAAAGCATAACAAGAGGGGGAGATGATGTATAAAAAAGTCGCTGATACAATAAACTCCAAGTCTCAACTAGTCAGGTTGTTAACAGTGTTATTTGGCTCTGTGATTATTACATTTGTTTGGTATCAATTTAGTTTTTCATCTATCTCTGCTGGCAAAGAGAATGTTTTGTCTCGGCATGAAGATCTTCAGAAAAATATAAACACAATTGAAAACATGACCTCAAACAGTGATAGGTTGTTGTATGAAAGTCATATGGTTTCAGCTGATGACTTTGCCGCGCTGCTTAAATCGCTATTGCAAGACAATTCAGAATTAGAGTTAATTTCTCTAAAGAAGCAACCAGTAGACTTGAAAAAAGATGTTGATGACAGTTTAAAAGGGCTGCACGATGTTTTGGGCCAAGATGTTGTTGCAACTGACGTTGAGTTGACATTACGTGGTGATTACTTTGGCGTTATGAAGTATTTAAAGTCGGTGGAGGAAAGTTCTGCTGAAAGTGTTTATTGGCAGAAGTTAACGTATAGTGTTGTTGACTATCCAACAGCAGAAGTTGCTTTGGTTTTAAGAACTATCGGTAGATAAGGGTGTGTATATGACAAAAAATGTATTTGCCTTTTTAGTGGCTATTTGCTCTCAGGTTTCTTTTGCTGAGGTTGCAAGTTTGGAAAAAACTATGCATGACCCGACAATGCCTGTGGATTATAATTTGCCGGAAACCAAAGCAAAAAAAGTGGATTTTGAATTGATTATAACATTTATATCTGATAAGGGACGTATTGCTATAATCAATGGTTCAACTTATGAAGAGGGATCAGTTGTTGATAACTTCAGAGTATTAAAAATAGACTATAACAAGGTTAGTCTGAAATCAATTAGTACTGGTAAAACTATAATTATTATCCCAAAACAAAATAAAAAATCATCATTAATATCTGGAGCAAATTAGAGTATGAAAAACATAAATATAAAATTATTAGTGTTTCTTGCAAGCTTATTGTTTATAGGTAGTTGTAATAGTCATTTAAAAAACTCTTATGCTGATAGCAATTAAAGAAATAAGGACTACTTTACAAAAGGCTATAGCAAATAACCCAGAAACTATAGCTAAAAAAGTTGAAGTTCCAGGCACTGTTTTTTCTGCATTAGCGCCGCAGCTTAATTTAACTGAAAAGGAAGAAGAGGCAAAGTTTGATATCGCAGCACAAAATCAAGATGCTGTCCAATTTTTTACTGGCTTGGCTAAGGGTGCAGGAATAAGCATGATGATATCTCCTGATATAGATGGAGACGTTACTCTAGATATGCGTAACGTTACCCTGGCGGAAATACTAGGCTCAGTTCGGGGTGTGTATGGTTATGAATTTATCAAAACTTCTTATGGTTATGATGTGCTGCCTGCAAAGCTTGAAACTAGAATTTTTACTATAGACAAAGTAAATGTTTCGCGATCAGGAACATCCAGTTTAAATGTTGAAATAGAAGGCATTGGCGAGTCAGGAGGTGATTCATCAACTGAGTTAACTACAAGTTCAGAAGATTCTTTTTGGGATAAGTTAGAAAGTACAATTAGCCTTATCATTGCAGGCTCCGACAGTAGTAGTACTGCTGTAGTTGTAAATCCAGGTTCAGGTTTAGTTGTAGTAAGAGCTTACCCTCAAGAGCTGCGCAAGGTGGCTGCGTACTTAGATGCAACACAAGGCATTACCAAAAGACAGGTTATTATTGAAGCTAAAGTTTTAGAGGTTTCCTTAAACGATAAGTTTGCATCAGGGATAAATTGGCATATTGATGGTTTAGATATAGTACAAACAGCAGGTAGCAGCACTGGTGGCCTTCCAGCCAAAATAACCAGTAGTTTTTTTGCTGATCAAATTACAGGGACATTTACACGTCACAATAGCTTTCAGGCAATTATTAGTATGTTAGCAAGTCAAGGAAAAATAAGTGTTATATCTAGCCCAGGAATTGCAACATTAAACAATCAGAAGGCAGTTATAAAAGTTGGGTCTGATGAGTACTATGCTACCAACTTGTCATCAAGTACAACAACTGCAACTGCAACGACAACTTCAAATAGCGTTAACATGGAGTCATTCTTTTCTGGAGTTGCTCTCGATGTTACTCCGCAGATAGATAGCAGCGGCTCTATAATGTTACATATACACCCTATGATCAGCATTGTTGAGCAAGATGAGAAAAGTATTACCGTTCCAGATGGATTGGTTTCTCTGCCTATGGCAAAAAGCACAATAAGGGAGTCTGATAGTGTTGTAACTGCACGTAGTGGCCAGGTAGTGGTTATAGGCGGCCTTATGCAGCGCTCAGTGGCATCGAGCAGATCTGATCTTCCTGTGTCAGATAGTATAGGGGCCTATAGTGATGCTCTTGGTGCTAAAAGTGATGTTTTGACTAGAAGCGAAGTTGTTATTTTATTACGCCCAGTGATAGTGAATGATAGAAGCAATGCGTCATCACTACAGGCGACGATTAATCACATAGATAAGTTACAGTAAGGACTATATAAGAGGAAGCTTATGGGTTCATATATTGACTATTATGGCTTAAATGGATGTCCGTTTGGCATAACTCCAGACATTGAATATTATTGTCATAATGAAAGTGAAAAGGATTTGCTGGCTAGCATATTCTTCGCTTTGGATGAAGGTGATAGTTTTATTAAGGTAATTGGAAATGCTGGCGTTGGTAAAACATTATTATTGCGTCGATTACGTGCTTGTTTTGATGACTCTTTTGAAGCCTGCAGCTTTTTTAGTAGTGATTACACCGCCACTGGTCTTAGAGAGTGCGTTGCTGAAGCATTGGGCTTGGTGTCGCAAAATTATACTGCTGCTAGATTACATAGTAAAATATTCGATAAATTACTAAATTTACATGTGACTGGTAAAAAATTTGTATTATTAATCGATGAAGCGCAATTATTAACTGATGATGCCCTGGAAACACTGCGTATGCTTACAAATCTTGAGACAAGCAATAAAAAGCTTTTGCAAGTTTTATTGCTAGCGCAGCCGAGTTTAGATGAGCGATTGTATGCTGGTGGGTTTGAGCATCTTTTACAACGAATTACAATGTCTTTATATATTCAGCCGTTAAGTCGTGAAAACTTTGAGAGATACTTAGCCCATCGACTTGTTGTTGCAGGTCACCCTAGTGGGCTTTTGTTTACAGATGCAGCAAAGAAAATTATTTATAAAATAAGCAGTGGAACTCCTAGTGTCATCAACCTTTTGTGCAGTAAATCATTAATTTTAGCGTACCAAAGAGGCTTGCCTTATGTTGATATTTCAGAGATTAATCATTGTTTAGCTGATTGTTGTGAAACAGTTCCGGTTTATGGTAAAAAACACGCTAGACAATATGGGATGTTTAGCTTTATACTTGTTACTATGGTTTTTCTTGTTGGTGTTTTATGTTGGCTAAGATTTGATTTTTTAGCGCTGCATATGCAGCATATAATATAGTTTAGGGAGCAGTTGTGCCTTATAGTTATCGAAATAATACTATAGGTGGGGTGAGGCAAGTATATGTTGTGGCAGTTGGCGCCGCGCTGTTTATTGCTTTTGTAGTGTTGTTTTTCATCTTCACATCCAGTGCATCGGCAACTAAGCCATTGACCATAAAAAAAACAACTCCAGTTGTATCTATTGCCGCACAAACCCCTACAGTTAATTTGCGGAAAAAAATGCCAAATACCCCGGTTGAGCTATCAAGCCTAAAGTTTGTATCTAGCAGTGAAAATCTTGATTTTGATTTTGCACTAAGCACCTGGACAGCTTATATGATTCATTTTAGTAATGAGCATAAAACTATAGAGATAGTGTTTTTTAATACCGATTTATCGAAGACAGATGCCAGCGATAACGTAGTAAATCGGCCCAATGTAAACTATTCCCCCTCAGGGTTAAAGATGTTTGGTAGCTTTGCTGAGAAAGGCATACAAGTAGATAGTTTTGTACATAACAATGATCTTAACGTGACTATAAATTTTCCAGAGAGCATGCATTTAAAAAAAACACATATTACAAAATCATACCCTTCAGCATTACAGCTTAACTTTGGTCGCACTAATGTGGCAGACTTAGTCGTCGTTCCAGATGAAATCGCAGCTCCAAATTCAACGGGCAGAGTAAAAGATAGTTTAATTGTAGATTACCATGACAATAGTAATGCCATTTACGAAACAGCCAAAAATTTAGTCGAATATGGTAAAAATGATGATGCTATACAGCAGCTAAAGGAAAACCCAACTATAGTTTTCGATAGTGAAAAAGCATGTGCTTTGCTAGTTAAGTTGTATCTAAAAAAACAATATTTTATTCAAGCTGAGCGTGTTGCATCTCAAGGAGTTACAGTATTTTCAGGTTCTGTTGAGTTGAGAAAGCTATGGGCACAAGCTAATTTTTCATTATCTGACTACAAAAAAGCACTAAGCATTTTGCAAGATCACAACCCAGATGTTGCGAAAAATATGGATTACTACTCTTTGCTTGCTAGTTCTGCACTAAAACTTGAAAAGTATGAGATAGCTTCAGGAGTTTATCGAAGTTTATTGGCATTTAAACCATCAATGTCTGATTGGTGGGCTGGACTTGCAATAACACTTCAAGGTCAGGGCAAAGATAACTTAGCATTAGAAGCTTACTACAGAGCCTTGCAGTCTGGTCAGTTGAGTTCTGAATTAGTTGGCTATGTAAGAGATTAGTAATTTACAATAGTGGGGATAAAATTCTATGGATCAGAATTCAGTATCTGCAAAACTAAAACTACCATTTTTAAAGTTTTTAATTCAGTCATCTATATTAAAAAAACAAGATATACATGCATTTGATAACATTGATTCTAATAATATAGAGAAGATAACACAAAGTGCTATTGCACTAGGCTTATCAACAGAACATAGAATTAACTCTGCAATAGATATCTATAATAGTTTAAAGCATGTTGATTTAATTCAATATGATCCTAAAGCAATTGATACTAACTCTCACTTGCCTGAACATATCGCCAGAAAGCATCTTAGCTGCGTTATTGCTGTTGAGTCAAATAACTATGTTATAGCTATGGCCAACCCTTGTGATAATGATGTAAATGATAAATTGTCAGAGGTGCTAGATGGATATGTGCAGACAGTGCTAGCCGATGTTTATGAGCTTGAACGCCATATGAATTCTGTATATAAGCACGACACATATGCTAAAACATTGCTATCTAAGTTTAAACAAGAGCTGCATAGTAGCTCTGGTGAGCGTGAGGACGTTGATTTTGTTAGCTCTGGCGATCAAGCTTCTGCTGTTTTACTCTTAGACGAGATATTGCTAGAGGGTTATCATTTAAAAGCATCTGATATTCACATTGAATATGAAGCTAATGCATGTCGAGTAAGGTATAGAATAGATGGTGTTTTGCGCACTCAGTTTGAAACTACGACTGAAATTGCAACAGTATTAATTAGGCGGCTACAAATTTTAGCCAACCTTGACATATCACATCATCTACGCAGTGAAGATGGCAGGTTTACTACTAAAATTGATAATAAAGTTGTAAGTATGCGGCTTTCAATAATGCCGTTAGATTCTGGCCAATCGGCTGTTATTAGGTTTTTAGGTGATGTTAGTTACTATGAGGACTTATCTAGTGTTGTAGGTGATGATAAGGTAGCTAATATGATGCGAGACTACCTGCAAAGAAGTTATGGTATGCTACTTATAGTTGGGCCTACAGGTAGTGGTAAAACAACCACACAATATTCATCTCTAATGAGCATTGACCGCGAAGCAAAAAAAGTTATTTCGATTGAAGATCCTGTAGAGGCATATTTGCCTGGAGTTAACCAGATACCAGTTAATCCAGATATAGGCATGGATTTTGCTGACGTGTTACGTGCTGTTTTGCGTCAAGATCCTGATGTTATTATGATTGGTGAAATTAGAGATACCAATACTGCAACTATGTCAGTTAGAGCTGCTATAACAGGGCATATGGTGTTAGCCACCATTCATACATATGATGTCGCCAGTGCTATATCACGCCTATTCAACTTGGGTGTAAACCCCCATATTATGGCTGCCGCTTTGCGTTTAGTGGCTTCCCAGCGCTTGCTTAGGCGTTTATGTGACTATTGTAAAGTAAAACATACTGTTAAAGCAGCTGATGTTGCTTTGTTATCTAATCAGCCAGAACTTAGAAAAAAGTTAATGGGGAAAGTGTTTCATCAGCCAAAAGGATGTGCGCAGTGTGATATGACAGGTTATGTAGGTAGGCTTGCTGTATTTGAAATAAGTCAATTAGACTCTGAATTAATTGAATCATTAGATAAAGGTGACCTTGCTGGTTTTAACAAAGAAATTAAGCGTAGAATGATTGGTAAAGATTTGTTTTCAAATGCACTGCTGAAGGTCGAAGCCGGTGAGACCTCCTTGCCTGAGGCATTGCGAATTATTCATGAGTAGGTTGTATTATAAATGAATTTATTTAGTTATAAAGGACGTGATATAAATGGCAATCTGGTCTCTGGCAGAATATTCTCAGCAACTGTAAATATAGCGGCAAAAAAATTATTTGCAGAAGAAGTAACTCCAATATCTATTATAGAAGTACCTTTTTATAAAAAAATATTATATAAGATAAAACCATTTTTATTAAGTTATGCATTTATTGATAAGCAGGATTTAGTAAGGTTTTGTGGTGAAATGAGCTTGCTATTACGCGCAGGGGTTCCAATTAGGCAGGCTGTGGCAAATTTGGCTATGTCTTTAAAGGGGAAGATATTAAAGCAAATATTAGAAATTGTAGTTGCTAGAATGGATGCTGGTTATAGCGTATCTAAATCATTTTCTGGGTTTCCTCGAGTTTTTCCAGAGCTATTTTTAGGTTTTTTAAAGCAAGCTGATTATGCTGAATATAGTAGTGTTATTTTTTCTCAGTTAGGCGAGACCATTGAGGCAAGAAAAAAAATAAAGAAAGAAATGATTGAAGCGGTAATACCATTTACATCAAGTGTGGCTATGATTATTTTAGCTGGTTATATTTTATCACAGGTAGTTATGCCAGAATTGCTACGTATTTACGCTGAAAAGGGGCGTGATTTGCCTGTTTTTACAGAATTACTCGCTAATTTTTTTGATTTTATTGAAAATAAATTCGTTTATATGGCAGTTTATTCTATCGCGACTGTTACGGCTTTACGTTTTGTTGCTAAGCGTTTTTCTTCCCTGCATTACGTTTGGGATAAATATATGCTGCAGTTGCCTGTATATAGGTTAATTAGAGTTGTGCTTGCAAAAATGGATTTTTCTAGGGCTATTGTAATGTCGTTGCATAATGGTTATCCAATCCAGCAAGTGTTACATATATCCAGCTTAGTTGTTTTGGATAAGTATTTTCAAGAAAAAATAAAGGTTTCTGTGGCTAAAATTGTCGCTGGTGAAGATTTAATGGAGTCAATCAAAACCATGGAGTTATTTACTTTCTCTGAGATTGAAATTTTAGAGGTGGGGCGAGAAACAGAAGGTCTAGAGGAGTCTTTTAAAAATGTTATTGCTTTTAATCAAAATGATTTAAACCATAGAATTCATCTATTAAAAGAAACCCTGAACCTGCTGGTATTAGTTTTTATGGTTTTTATGATTTGTTTTTACATGGTGGGTTTTTACTTGGGTTATCTATACTTACCATTTTAAGTTTTATTTACAAATTTTCATATGTATTTTCTGTATGGTTATAGCATTTAATAGCAAGCTTATTTATATCATAATACCAGGCATGGACTTTTAGTGCGTTGCGGTCAATAGCGCGCACAACTTGAGGGTAGGATGCTAAGTTTTGCCAGGACAATGCCAGTGTTCGTAAGCATTGTTGGTCGTTTAATTGCGTGATTTCAGCAGGATATGCTGCTAAATCATGTTCTAGAGAATCTTTAGCTAGATCTAGCCAAGCTTCTATGCTGTTTTGTGGGGGATTGCCAGTGTGTGCGCAAAGCCCTTTAATGCCAACACAATCGCTATGGCCTATGATTACAATGTCTTTTACAGCGAGTTCTGTTACTGCAAATTCTAGCGCGGAGCCCGTTGCGCAACCTATATTACTTTCATCAAACGCAGGTACTATATTTGCAACGTTGCGCAGCACGAATATATCGCCGAAGTCTGCCTGAAATAATAAGGCAGGATCAACTCTTGAATCACAGCATGTGATTATCATTGTTTCTGGCCTCTGGCCATGCTCGACTAAGTTTTTATAATTTTGATCCTTAGCTAAATATGTGGCTTTTTCATTAAATGATTTTATAAACTTTGTTATATTAATTCTATCCATGTCTTGCTCCTCAAGTGTAAGTATAGCATATTTTAAAATTTAATTATCTTTAGTACAATTTATTTTTTACCTATTATATAATGTTTCACGTATATCTGTTATTTTTGACAATAATAGTAAGGAGTTCTAAATAAATGCAAGATATTTTCAAAAAACTAGTGATTGCAACATCTATTCCAGTACTGGTATTGTTTTTCACCCTAGTTATGCAGATAGATTTACCTGGTAAGAGCTTGCTACATTGTTTGTTGATTACTTTTGCTCTGCATTGGTCGCTTGGCTTGCCATCTATTTTACTAAAGACTGAAAGGCTTTATGACATCTCTGGTATGCTAGCAGTTTTAGCAATGTTACTATTTATCGTTATAACAGTTGGTGTTAATTCCTCACGTTCACAGCTTCTTCTGGGTATTTGTTGCATGTGGACTCTTCGTTTAGGTTTGTTTTTATTTATACGAGTTCTGAAACACAAGCATGATAGTCGTTTTGATGCTTTAAAAGAATCGCCATTGAGTTTTTTAATTGCTTGGAACCTATCTGCAGTATGGACATTTTTAACAACGATGGTGGTTTTAGTGGCTATGCTTGGTAATCACCAGCAGCCATTAGCAGCTATTGATATGGTGCCGCTGTCTGGTTGGTTTCTTGCTTTTATAGTAGAGATAGTAGCTGATTATCAGAAGTATAATTTTAAAAACAAATATGGCTCTAATAATTTTATCCAGACTGGGCTTTGGCAATATTGTCGACATCCAAATTATTCTGCTGAGATTTTAATGTGGGTTATGGTTGCTGTTCTTGCTTTGCCAAATTTGCAGTATTGGGGTTGTTTGAGTTTATTGTCTCCAGTTTTTGTAACATTTTTTCTAACAAAAATTAGTGGTGTAAATATACTAGAACAGCGTAATGATAATAGGTATGGTGATATGTTGGCTTATAAAAACTATAAAAAAAATACTCCAGCATTAATGCCTAAGCTTAGTTTAATATTTAATAAATAAAAAACCCAGCATTTGCTGGGTTTTTTATCTTTACTTGTTGTCGTACATAAGCAAAGCAATAGAATAAAACAATTATTATGTAGCATCTACTGTAGAGTGTATGCCATCATTCCAATTTACTGGGCCTGTGTGAGTAGTGCCACAAGTAGCAGAGGCAGTCCCTTTTATACTAACCGCAGTTCCAGCTGGGTTTAAGCAAGCAGCTTGATCAGGGCTAATTACAACACAGCCTGGTGCGTAGAAGTATTGTTCATTTGCATCCGTAGCGCTCATAAAACCAATAGTGCTTCCTGTAGGAGGGTGTGCATCAATGGTGGTTGCACAACCCCATCTTAAACTAGTATTTTCAGCTGCATTATATGGGGTTGAATCAGTCTCACCAATTAAAAATGGTATAAAGAATATCATTTCACCTGTAATAGCGCTTTGTACATTACTTACCTGGCCAATTTCATGCTTGCCTTCATCACTGTCATTATGCCATTCATTAAATTTAACTTGAACCACGCCATTAGTATAAGATTGAACATCTTGCACAAAACGACCTGCATAGTCATTAGGTACATTGTCAGGTTCAGAATTATCATACACATCAATTGCTGGGTAGTTCCCTGCGTCTGTTGCAGTGCCGCTATATAGAATTTTTCCATGTGCCGCATAAAAGTCATTTACGTTTTTAATTATTGGCTGTGCCAACATAAACCCTTCTGTTACTTGGGCTCTGCCTACTGTGCTATCCATGTATGCTGAACTGATTAGTGTTAGTGCCGCAATACTAGTTATAACAGCACCAACTTAAGCAAAGAACGAGCCTTGTTGTTGTTTAATTAAATTTTTCATGATATTCTCCTATTTATTATTATTTACTAACATAAGAATATTCTCCATAATAAATACTTACATGGTAATTATAGCACAAAAACACAAGAGGGCATGTGTAGTGTGCGAAGACCGCCTTTTAGCGTCTATTTGACGTTAAAAGCATTATTGTTAGCACTTTTTTTGTTTTTATTAGCCTTTTTTTGTTGTATTCCTTGGTTTGTGTTCTGCTATTTATTCCGTTATTATTAGTTTTTATATAATTTTGGGGTTTTTTGTGAACAAAGATTTATTGATTGAGCAGTTATTGCGTGGAATTGACGAGATTCTACCTGAGTCTGAGCTTGTTGCTAAGTTAAAGTCAGATGAAAAACTAACAATTAAGCTGGGCGCAGACCCTACTGCACCTGATTTACATCTAGGCCATAGCGTTATTTTAAATAAATTAAAGATTTTTCAAGATTTAGGCCATGATATAATTTTTATTGTTGGTGATTTCACCGCTAGTATTGGGGACCCGTCAGGTCGTAGTAAAACCAGACCTGCTTTAACTAAAGCTGAAATAGAGAAAAACGCGATAACTTATACAGCACAAATTTTTAAAATTCTAGATAAAAATAAAACTAAGGTCTTATATAATTCAGCTTGGCTTGCTAAAAAGTCAGCAAAGGATTTGATAGAGCTAGCCGCAGGCCAGTCGGTAGCTCGGATGCTTGAGCGCGATGATTTTGCGAAGCGCTATAAGGCTAACGCACCTATAAGTATTCATGAATTTATTTATCCTTTACTGCAAGGATACGATTCAGTTGAAATAAATGCAGATGTTGAGCTCGGCGGTAGGGATCAGAAGTTTAATTTGCTAATGGGGCGTGAGCTGCAAAAAAAATATGGAAAAAAACAGCAGACTGTTTTTATGATGCCACTTCTGGAGGGGACAGATGGCGTTAAAAAAATGTCTAAATCACTTGGTAATACTATTGATATAGCTGCCTTGCCTGCAGATATGTATGGAAAATTAATGTCGATTTCAGATGTGCTTATGTGGCGTTATTTTGATTTATTATCGTTTCGTGGTTCCAGTGAAATAAGTAAATTTAAGCATGATGTCGCTGCTGGCCTTAACCCGCGCGATATTAAAATGTTACTCGCTTATGAAATTGTTGCTAGGTTTCATGGCGAAAATGCAGCTAAAGAGGCAGAGCATGAATTCACCCAGAGGTTTAGTCGAGGCCAGCTACCTGCTGACATACCCCTAAAGACAGTTATAAGCACTGATGGTAGCTTGCCGCTAGCATATGTGCTAAAGCAGGCGGAATTAGTTGCAAGTACATCAGATGGCATGCGCATGTTAAAGCAAAATGCAGTTAGGCTTAATCAAAAAGTTATAAATACAAATATTGAATTGCAAAATAATGGTGAGCAACATCTGCTTCAAGTAGGTAAACGGAAAGTAGCTAAAGTTACGCTAAAAAAACATTAATTACAGAAATTTCAAGAAAATTAAGTTTTAAACTAGATTATGTACTATATTAACTAGTGGGATAAATACAGTTGTAACTAAAATTTGTGAATTGTGATTATGGCTATAAAGAAGTTAAAAGGTTATATTTTAGGTGAGGTTGTTGCAGCCATAGCCGTTATTGCCATTTTAACGCATATTTCAACTTGGTATAATAGCGCAAAAACAATTCAAGCACAGGCTCAAGAAGGCTATGACTTTGCAACTCAAGTTGCGACAAATGTCGTAGATTACTATGAAGAGAACGGCGCTTTCCCGACAGGAACAACTTATGACTATGGAACTGACCCTGGCGAATATGTGGCAAGCGTTATCTATAATGCGCCAGTATCGGCAACAACCTATGGTTATACCATAGCCACTTTTAGGCTTGGTCCAAATGGTCTGCAGACAGTTTTACAAGGTAAATGGATAATTCAACTATTTAGTGTGTCGGGCCCACATTTAGTCACTAATTGCTACACTAATATAAATTCTGCATTTATGTCGGGAGCTACATTAGCCGCTGGGACTAATTCTGATATAGTCGGTAATAGCTGTGAAGTTGCAGATACAATTGCAGCTGTGATTAATGTTTAATAAATATAATATATTATTTATATTGAAATTTTTTTTGATATAGGTATTATAACTTTTTATCTTAATTTTAAATTATGTCGCAAGAATTAGAAAATAGAAATAACTCTTTGTTGCCTTTAGGTGCTATTTTTGCATTAATATTTATGTGTTTTATAGGCTTGTATATTTCATTGGATTCTGAGTCTGAAGTCTTGGAAGATAGCTATGATGAAGGTCCTGAAACACAAGTAGAATTATATAATATAAGTGTAAATCCAGGCGATAATTTAACCAAAATATTCCATTCTATTGGTTTGGGGAACAAGGAAGTAGCTTTGTTTTCTAACCTTGGTAAGAAGGCTAAGCCACTTTATGATTTAAAACCTAAACAAACAATGAGTATATCTGTTGATAAAACAGAGCAGAGGTGTGTAAATTTATCCCTGTGGCTAAACAATGAGGAAAAATTAGAATTTGCTTGGAATGAGGATCATTATGACATATCACGCACCAAGCAACAGCTAGCTACGTCAATAAACTATGCAAAAATAGTTGTAAAGCATTCTTTGCTGGAAGATGCAATAAAGGCAGGAGTAAGCAAAAATATTGTCTACCAGCTTACAGAAGCTTTAGGTTGGGAAATAGACTTTATTAAAGATTTACGCAGTGGAGATGAGTTTAAGCTTTTATATAAGCAAGTGTATGTTCCAAATAAAGGTTATGTCGATGGTGATTTGGAAGAGGTGGTTTTTACGAATAGAACTGGTGAATTCCGCGCAGATAAATTTCAGAACTATGCTGGATTAAGCGCGTTCTACCTGCCTGATGGGAGGCGCCTATCACGTGATTTCCTAACAAGGCCACTCAAATATACCAGAGTAAGTTCGCCGTACTCTTTAAGCAGGAAGCATCCATTGCTAGGCATTAGCCGTCCTCACCATGGTGTTGACCTTGCTGCTAAATATGGCTCGCCGGTATGGGCAACTGGGCAGGGCAAGGTTGTTTTTGTTGGGAATAAATCTGGTTATGGAAAAACCATAGTTGTGCAGCATAACTATAAATATAAAACTTTATACGCTCACTTATCTAAATATACAAAAGGCTTGCATAAAGGTAGTAAGGTTGCTCAAGGTCAAATTATAGGTTATGTAGGGATGACTGGCATTACAACAGGTCCTCATTTGCATTATGAGTTTAGGATAAATAACGCCCCTGTAAATCCTATGACTGTTAAAATTCCACGTTCCCCAAGTCTTGCGAAAAAGGATGTTGAAAAATTTAAAAACACATTAGCTAAAAACGATGAAATTAGAGCGCAAATTCAAAGAGCAAGAGAGGACTTGTAAATGACAAAATACTATATAGGTATTATGTCTGGTAACAGTTTAGATGCAATGGATGCTGTTTTGGTGGATTTTGCATGCCAGCCTTGTAATATAATCGCAAGCCATAGTACGGTTATATCACAAGAACTTCGATCAATGGTGCAGTCTTTTGATGTTGACAGCAATATTTCTGTAATGCTTGGTCTTGATAATGAAATAGCTGGTATAGCAGTGACAGCTGTTGCGGCTCTTCTTGCCAAAACAAATATTGAAAAAGAGGATGTTGTGGCAATTGGTTTTCATGGCCAAACTCTTTGTCATTTGCCGAAGCAGTATGCTGCAACACTACAAATTGGTAATCCACATATTGTTGCGGTACAAACTGGTATCGATGTTGTTGCTGATTTTAGGCGGCGTGATATAGCTGAAGGTGGTCAAGGAGCACCGTTAGCGCCATTATTCCATAGCTATGCGTTTGCAGATGAAACAAAAAGTAGATGTATATTAAATATAGGTGGTATTGCGAATATTACTATGCTGGACGCCGGCGGTGCATTTGTTGCAGGCTTTGATACAGGCCCTGGTAATATTTTACTCGATGGCTTTATGCAACAATATTATGATAAGCCTTATGACACGGATGGCTCGTGTGCGCGCTCAGGTGCTTTGCATGCTGATTTATTGACAGTGATGTTGCAAGCTGAATTTTTTCAAAAAGCTTGGCCTAAAAGCACTGGTAGAGAAGAGTTTAATAATCAGTGGTTGCATAGCTTGCTACCACCTGAGTTTAATCCAGCTGATATAATTTGTACTTTAACTCATTTAACTGCAAAATCTATTGCTACAGCAATAAACGGAATTAGTTCTTCATGTGACATAATCGCTTGTGGTGGTGGCGCATATAATAAGTATTTACTAGAATTGATACAGCAATATGCAGGTGGGGTTGAGGTTGTAACTACAGCCAGCTTAAATTTGCAGCCGCAGCTGGTCGAAGCAGCAGCTTTTGCATATCTTGCCATGCGGCATGTTGAGCAGAGCCCAGTTGATCTTGGGGTTGTTACAGGGGCTAGGCGCCCTTATGTCATTGGTGTGAGTTATAGCTCTAGTTAATTTAAGTTTATTTTTTGGATGTTAAGCCCCGCAAAGCTTTGCTGCTTGCTTTGAATTGCTAGGTATTTCGATAGCGATACTTCTACAACCTTGCCATGAGTTTCTGATGCATGCCTTAGTTTTATAGTTTTGCCATCGTTAATTAAAAAACCAATATGTGAAACATCTAAATTAGTGCCAATATGCTTTTTAATATCCCAATTAGTTCTAACTATTTCAACTACTGTAATTTTAGGTAGTGCTTTTAAAGTTTGATAATTTAGCTTGCCACTGGAATTTAATAGCAGTTTAGCTGGAATGTATTTAATTATTGATGTCATAGGCCTGGCATTATTTGCATGAGTTATTAGCTGTTGCCTTGCTTCGTTGGTAAGTGTTACCCCTGTATATTTATGCCAAAGATTTGCATTATTGCTGAGCTTATTATACCAGCTTGGGATATCGATTAATGTTGCGGCTGTTGTGGCGAGAGGCCTAGAGTTGCGGCTTAATATACTTGTAGTAATATCTGTTAAATATCCTTTTGTTTGCGCATTTTTATTCCAGTCTATATTTGTAAAATGGTTGCGGTGGAAAAAATCGTATTTTCCTTCTTTATATTTTATATCTTTATATTTGTAGCTAAAATCCTGGGGGTTTGTTGTATAAGTTAGCGCGAGTACAGTCTCGACATAAGTGATGCAGTCAAATTTATCGAGGCGGTAGATGGGTTTTGGGCTTAAGTTAGAGTTTGGCCCATCCCCAAGTAAAAATTCGCTATATGGCGCCCCTATGAATGTGGCGCTAATTTGAATTGCGCGGTTGATGCTGGGCCCAATGTTTTTGTGTTCAGTATATGTTTTATGAAGAGTTGAGTTGCTTTGCGCTGCTAGGCAGCTAACTATCATAGCAAGAGATGTGGTTGTTATAAGTTTGTGTAATTTCATGGCAATCAATAATTTCAACTATAAATAATAGTAACAGTTTGGAGGTGAAAGTCTATACTTGGAACGTAGAAAGATATTCTTATTATTTTAAGATGGATTGCGACGTTGCAACCTCCTTACGCTAAGCTTTGGAAGGTATTAGCTCCTCGCAATGACGGAAGTGGGGCAGTTATCATTTAGATCTGCAATTTTATTTAAGTTCAGGGTGCTACAAGTTCATTTATTGTTCCCACCCCGTCTATTGTTCTCATCTCCGTCATTGCGAGGAGCGCAGCGACGTCGCAATCCAGCCATCCCGGTTATTCTGGCAAGCGCAGTGACCCGCGCCCGTCATTGCGAGGAGAGTAGCGACGTCGCAATCCAGCCATCCCGGTTATTCTGGCAAGCGCAGTGACCCGCGCCCGTCATTGCGAGGAGCACAGCGACGTCGCAATCCAGCCATCCCGGTTATTCTGGCAA